>NZ_CP009528.1:2704744-3009488 GCF_000970025.1 Methanosarcina barkeri MS | reverse complement strand
TCTGGCAGTTAGCTTATCAACCTGCTCAAGAGAAACGATAGCAAGATACATGAGAAGTCGAATGAAAAACACAAGATGAAGCACAAACATTTTGACCCAGGGACTGGCCGAACTGATTGCCATCCCGCAGATCCAGCTGCAAAGCTTGAGAGAATATGAAATAAGACTGTTTTTATATAAATTTAAAAACAGCAGGAGGAGTGTAAGAAAAGATATACCTCCAGCCATAAGATATATTTCATACGTCAAATCCATAAGAGTCACAAACCCTTACTTTCTGTTACTATTTTAATTTATGCACTTTTGTTCTTTTTCAGAGCATATGGAGAAGTTATGAAATTGTAACTAGAGTTTACAGCGTTAATTAATGAATAGGCTTGATTTAGCTACTTTTAGCTACTTTTAGCCAATAATGCAAGAGGAAATAAAAATAATCGGATAGGATGCCCGGAAAAGCGAAAGATCTGTGCACTGGACAAATTTTTGTTAATTAAAGGTTTCCACAAAGTTAAAATCCAAAAGAGAAATTCTAAAATTATGATCAGGTTTTAAGTCGTAACAATTAATACAGTTACATTGGCTAGAAACTTGCCTCACAGGAAAAATATAGGTCATAAAAACATAGGTCGTAAAAACATAGGTCGTAAAAACATAGGTCATAAAAATAGAGGTCGTTTTGGAAATGAAAAAGTATGACGTAGTTGTTGTCGGGGCAGGCATAAGTGGGCTTTTAGCAGCTTTAACGCTTTCTAAACACGGAAAAAAAGTCATTGTTCTTGAAAAAAATCAGCATATTGGAGGAAATTGCAATAGTTACATGGTAGATGGCTATCAGGTAGATACAGGAGTACACGCGATTACCCATCTAATTGAAGGACCTCTGAAGAGGTTGATGGATAATTACTTTGATTTTTTGCCTGTATTTGAGGACTATGGGCATTACTACATTCGGACTGAAAACGCTTTTCTCAAAGTTCCTTCAACCCTGAAAGACTTCGTGACTTTTGAAGTACTTCCGAGAAAAGATAGGCTTATACTCTCTCAGACTCTCACTAAAGCCTTTACACTTTCCTCATTTGGCATAGATCTTTCAGACCAAGCGGTATATGATTTTCTGCCAAAAAGTATTTCAAAGGATACCTATGACTTTGTGGACACGATGTCCATTTCTCTTTCTGGGAAATCTATGAAAGAGACCTCGGCTCAACGTATCCTGTATGGCAGCAATTTTGTCAGGGATAGCATTACCCAGGAACAATTTGATGCTATGATAGGTAAACTGGAATCGAAAAAAACCCAGTCTACAGAATCTATCCTTGCCTCAATCCTTCCGTATCACCTGCATGCTTCTCTTCATGCAAGAATGACCAGGGTTACTCAGCCGTTTGCATCCCTGGAAAGGCTTGCAACAAATGATGTAAACGGTTCTCAGGGCTATCCAAGAAAGGGATTAAAATCCCTGCTAGATGCCATTCTTTACTCCCTTCCGGAAACTGTTGAGATCAAAACGGAATGTGAAGTTAAATCTATTCTTGTACAGGACGAAAAGGTTTCAGGCGTGGAAGCCGATGAAATATATAACTCTGACCTTATTATCTACACAGGTTTTGCAACCGAGCTCCCCCTGCTGATAAAGGATCTTCCCACAGAATATGTTAAAGACCTAAAGGGAATTGTCCACAGTAAAAGCCTGACCATCTGGCTTGGACTGGAAAAAGAGTTTCCCAATTTTAATTATACAGGCTCAGAGATCTGGTTCAAGGATTTCGCCTACTGGGCAACTCCTATAAGTAACTATGACCCCTCGCTTGCTCCAAAGGATAAACAGCTTATTGGATTTTCCTTTGTAATAGATGAAAATAAAAGCGAAGAACACGAGATAAAAAAGGCCTACGATACGATCTTCCGTGCCCATCCAAACATTGAAAGATATATTGATATGCGTCACGAACAGATAATGGTTCCGGAAAAGGCTGCAGTCGCAATTAATGGAAAGTTCGCAGGTATTCGAACTCCTGTTCGGAACCTCTATGTAGTGGGTACAGATACTGACAAGCGCAGCATGGGAATTACCCGGGCTTCGTATTCGATCATAGAGCTGCTGAAGATTCTTAATGAAGATGGGAACCTTCATTAAAGTATAAAGAGAGCCTATCCAAAAAGCCACTTTGTTATCAATCGTTGGGAATTTTCAGAATTGTTTTTATGATCTTGAGCTTGATTGATTATTCGAAATACAAGGTCTAAGAAGCAAATTTCAAGTTTTGGGATGAACTCAGAGATAAAAATCTGAATATAAAAAACCCCAGTCAAAAAAGTAAACAATCCTGAAAAAAGTAAAGGGTTCTGATAAATAGAAGATGCAGGCTGTAAAGAAAAGCTAAAAGGGAGATAGACTTAATCCCTAAGATTTTCTATAACCTTTTTACCCCTTTCTGCTGGTACAATTGTCAGCTCAGCATTTTTGAATTCTCTTTTAAGTGGCTCGCCGTCTGCAATCCTGTCCAGAGTAATTGCAACCGCTGCAACCTCGGAATGGGGCTGGCTTCCAACTGCAACATTCCAGTCCGCAAGCTGATATATTTCCGGAGGCACCTTTTCTGCTCCTACCACGATCATAAGCTTATCACAGCTTTTAAGCTCGTCCGTGACATCGGGAAGATTGATCCCATACATTGAAAGATGGCAGACTTTTCCACCGGCGGCTTTCCATTCCTTGATTTCCTGCTTATAATTGACATTATTCTTAATATAGAAATTTCCGCCCCAGCGGCTGACAACATCTTCAAGAGTTGCTATTATTCCGGGGTCATTTGAGGCAAGGAGCATACCTTCTGCACCGAGCAGCCGGGCAGTTAAGCCTACATGGGTGGTGATTCTTTTATCCCTTTCAGGGCGGTGCCCCAGACGCAGCAAAACAATTCTTTTCATGCTCGTGCTAAAACCCTGCAAGGTATTAAAGTATTTCACTGAAAAAAATAAGAGAAGATTACTGGAACCCGTAGGTTCCGGGAATTCTCTTAAGAAGCATGCCCTCAACAACTATCGGGTTTGTTCTCTGGGCCGTTGTCAATGCGGTATCTAGTTTGAACTCTTTTTCAGCATAGATGGTAAGGATAGGATCTCCCTTCTTAACGGATTCTCCCATTTTCTTGTGAATAGCGACCCCGGCTCCTTTATCATTAGGAGCTCCTGCAAGTCTGGCAATTTCAATTATCCACTTATTGTCAAACTCGATTACATATCCGTCCGCAGAAGCGAGAATGTCGGCAGTATATTGCCCTACCTGGATGTCAGCCGAGGTAATCTTTGGATCTCCACCCTGGGCCTCAATAATCTGTTTCATCTTCTCAAGGGCTTTCCCGCTCCTTAGTGTTTCCAGTGCAACTTCCTTTCCGCGGTCCCTTGGAGCCGCACCTCCCATCTCAAGCAGGATACCCGCAAGAGCCGCACTCTTTTCAATAAGACTGTTCGGGCCTTCCATACTTTCCAGCACTTTCAGGGCTTCCCTGACTTCCAGTGAGGGCCCTACTTTTCTTCCAATCGGAGACGAACCATAGGTAATTGCACATTCAACGTTCATTCCAAGCCTGTGCCCGAGGTTAATCAGGTCTCTTGCAAGTTTTTGTCCCTCCTGAACAGTTGGAACTTTTGTGCTTGGCCCGACCGGAATGTCCATTACTACATTGTCTGCTCCGATAGCTCCTTTTTTTGCCATAATCGAGGCAAGCATCTGGTAGTAAGGGTCAATGGAGAGAGGGTATTCAATCCTTATGAGCTTGTCATCGGCAGGCGCTATATTTGTGGCTCCACCCCAGACAAGTGCACCCCCGACTTTTTCGGTAATCTCTTTGACTTCCTGAGAGCTGAACTCTACCGGACAGAGTACTTCCATAAGGTCAGCAGTTCCTCCTGCTCCTGTAATCGCCCTGGAACTCGTCTTTGGAATAAGAAGCCCATTTGCAGCGATAATAGGAACAACAAGAAGGGAGATCTTGTTTCCGGGCACTCCTCCTATCGAGTGTTTGTCCATTATAGGATGAGTGTCAAACTCAATCGTGTCTCCGCTCTCAATCATAGCCCTTGTAAGCCATTCGACCTCGTCGTCGGTCATTCCGTGAATATAAGAAGATGTTATAAAAGCCGAGAGTTCGATCTCGCTGAGATTTTCTTCCACGATATCGTTTACGAGTGTTTTAATCTCTGCCTGCGCAACAGGTTTTTTATCCATCATTTTCTTGATCACGGATGTGGATTTTGAACGGAATGCCGGAACAACTTCCACCGGCTTATCCCAGGACACAAAGTGCTCATATACCTCGGAAAAAACGCCCAGCGTGCCTGGAGGAACCAGATCATCCGTTGTATCCACAATTGCAGAAAGGCTCTCATGCCCGCGAATACGTACCCTGTCCCCCGGATTAACTCCAAGTTCCTTTGCGTCGGCAATATTTAGTAATATCTTGTGCTGCCCTATTTTTATGTTAAAATGTTCTAACTTCAATTGCATGAGTAAACTCCCTCCGTTTCGTTCTTGTTATGAGTGTAAATCTGTAACTGAAATTTGTTTCCCTGGAGTTCAGACTTTCTGTTTGTTCCCTTATCTGAAAAACTGACAGCCCAGCCTGAAAAACATAGTAGATTAATAACAAATGTGAGTAATAAATGTAAGTTATAGTGTAAAATATAAATGCTGAACTGAGAACATATTGACCTTCATATTATTTTAAAATAATTCTGTAAAAAACTTTAGGAAACTAAAAATAAAGAGATTAAAATGAATACTATTTTAAGAAATTTTGCAGAACCGCCTTTATAATGTCGTCAGTAAATTCAAAAGATTTCGAAAAAGATTGGCAGTGTTTCAAATTTGCTGTAAATTTGAAGTAAAGTTTTTGCGTTCTATGGAGAAAATTGATCTCTCTATATGGAATTTTCTACCACGCAACTTCTTGAAATTTGTGATTTTACCGAAAAATTGGCACACGGTCAGATTCCTTTAATAGTTTAAATTAATCTTGAGTAACGAAAGAATAGAGATTAATGGAACAAATTAAACTGGAATAGTACTTTTTTACTTTTAGAATATTGTCCTCATTAGTTAGTGTTTATCAGTTAGTGTTTATTAGTTAGTGTTTATCAGTTAGTGTTTATTAGTTAGTGTTTATTAGTTAGTGTTTATTAGTTAGTGTTTATTAGTTAGTGTTTATTAGTCAGCTTTTAGTTAGCACTTAGCCATTATTTAAAATTACTCAGTTACCATTTAGTTGTATTTCATCTAAATTCATCTTAATCTTCAAAGTTACTCATTTATTCAGTTATTTTTCATAGTTGCGCCTGGACAGGGATACAAGACCTTTTGCAACTCCCAATCCGATAATTCCTATCAACACTGCGGTTAAGATAACCATAAGCAGGTTTTCCTCATCAGCAAATTTGAACATGAAGTAAAATAAAATAATATCTATTACTGCTCCAATGCCCACCAAAGCTATTGCCGGGCCTCCTAAAACTTTCCCAGTATCCCTGCCCATTTTCCGATCCATCCCGAAGTAATTATCATCAAATTAAGGTTTAAGGTTTATAAATATCTGTATTAAATAATTATAGATTAAGGTTCAAAGCTTATAAAATATCTGTATTAAATAATTATTTAATTGATTTTTAATAAAGATGAACTCTTTTAGTAAACTTTTTTGTAACAGGAACCGGAGGTGTGAACTCATGGATAAAGTAAACCTATAGCTAAGCGTAATGGTTCCTGAGATTTATCAGAGAATTGAAGTAATTGCATATAAATCTTAGGAAATTACAATCATTCAGGTTCGCATAGACAGGAAGCTTCAGACTCTGAGAATAGGTTATCTAAAAACAGAAAAGTAAACGAATACGGCGGAATTTTTTAGTATAGCAGCATAGAGTTATTTTCAGTACGACAGCATGAAATTATGAATATGGCGGTAGGCATCGATTTTAGAGCTTTATCAGTAAACAGATAAAATATTCAGCAAATTATTAATTTACAGTAACTAAGTTACTAGTTCTCAACAGAGATGTGTATTTTCCGGAAGTCGTCCCAAGAAGCCAAATTCGTTAAAAAATTAAAATTAGAGAAATTCGAGGCATAAAGATACGTAATACTCCCTTGCGATTCTCTTTAGCCAATCCGGCACAATGCAATATCTGTCAACTATGAGCTCATTCAGGTAGTACAGAGACTCCTCGGTTTTACAGTCACAGAGTCGCCTTACGGCCGTTCTTCTTCCCCACGCAGATCTTTCATCATCCAAAGCTTCAAGGTAAAGCTGATATTCCCTACTGTTTTCCATTACATTAAAAATATCTGCCAATCAATATAAATATTTGTATTGAGCTTCAATTTAAAATACCTCCTGAATTAAAATATGTTATAGATGTACCTATAGGAACCTTTTCCTGTAGATTATTTCAGAGATTAAAGGATTAATAAGTCAAAAGAGAAAGATAAATTAAAAAGTAACTAAAATGCAACCGAAAAATTAGCAGAGAACAAACGAAATATAAAACATTTATAACATATTTTACACAGTATCAGACTATTGATCGAATCAATATCTAAAAAAGATCGCAAGGATCTCGTGTTGAAAATATAAAAGATTACTTAAAGTTATACAGAATCGAAAATACAGAATAGGAAAATAGGAAAATAGAATTCTCATACAGTGATCAGCTGATGAGAATTCTGCACAAGGTTTTTGTTCGCTCTTGTTCGCTATGCTTTGGTATGTAAACATCAGCTAAAAACGATATATAATTAACTGGAATTAATTTTTAAATTCAAAGGGATATTGGTTGACGTTGAAATGTTTAATGAGAATGATTATTTTAACAGCGTTACCATTTTTTACTGGATTATATAATTTTTAGAAATAATTCAATAATGGCAAATGTAGAAGAGGAAAACCTATCTGTACTTTATTATTGTCTTTAATCAGTATCTAGTTTCACTTCTAGTTTCACTTATCCATACTGTGGAACTACCTGCTTAAAATACTTGTATAAAATAGTGATTACGTTATTGAAAGTATTCTAGTACTGCGATTCCTAAGTAGGTTCATAAAAATTGAATTTTGAATAGATCCAATGATCATAGATTTTTCTAGGAAATAAGGAATCGATTTTGGAATCAAAACACTAGATGGCAATTGTTCTAAAGATTCCAGGGTTGATTCCGGTAAATGTCATTTCAATGTTATATAATAGAAAGATATCTGAGGAAAAAGTAGTTTTTCAGGTTTAGCTAAAAAGGTAAAAGCCTAAAGTTCGGCCAGTTTTTTAAAGCAGAGAAACAAAACCTGTAGTGAATCCGAAAGTATTTATTCTTTAGTTGAAGTATAAGAAAAGAAATATTAAAAATAAACAAGTTTACTTGACTTTCATCCTCGGGAGAAAAATAACAGCCGATTTATAAGAATTATAAAAGTAAGTTTAAAATAAGTGTTCGAGCAGAAGGTGTGGTAAAAATGGAAAAGAACAGCGTCTTGATCCTGGGAACTGCCTCCCATGTTGGAAAAAGTTCCGTCGTGACTGCCATATGCAGAATCCTTTCAAGAGAATACAGGGTTGCCCCCTTCAAGGCTCAGAACATGAGCCTGAATTCCTGGATTACAAAGGACGGAAAGGAAATCGGAATTGCTCAGGCAATCCAGGCAAAAGCCGCAGGCACTGAGCCCACTGCCGATATGAATCCCGTTCTTCTAAAACCCAAAGGAGACTGCGTTTCCCAGATAATCCTGCTGGGAGAACCTTACGCCGACAGGAGCGCAGGTCAGTACTACGAGTCAATTGCAGAAATGAATGAAGTCCTTGAAGGAGCTCTCAAAAGGCTCTGCAAAGAACATGATATTATTGTCATGGAAGGAGCTGGAGGGGCCGCCGAGATTAACCTCTACGAAAGGGATATTGTAAATATCGGCACTGCAAGGCTCACACAGGCTCCCATAATCCTTGTTGGAGACATAGAGAGAGGAGGCGTTTTTGCAAGCCTCTACGGCACAGTTGCACTTCTTCCAGAAGATGTGCGGAAAAATGTCAAGGGATTTATTATAAACAAATTCAGAGGCGACCTGGAAATCCTGAAGCCAGGTCTGAAACAGCTTGAAGAAAAGACCGGCATTCCGGTACTTGGAGTACTTCCTTATTTCAAGCTTAACATTCCTTCCGAGGACTCGGTTTCACTTGAGGATAAAGAAGCCGAAAAAAACGAAAACGAACTCGAGATCGCAGTCATCCGCCTGCCAAGAATCTCAAACTTTACGGACTTCGAGCCCTTGGAAAGATCTGCAAAAATTCGCTATGTGGAACTTGACGAAGAACTCGGAACTCCAGATGCGATCATGATTCCGGGCACAAAGAATACGGTTAACGATCTGCTCGACCTTAAGGCAAGCGGTATGGCCGAGAAAATCCAGGCATTTAAGGGAAAAATCCCGATTTTCGGGATCTGCGGCGGCTACCAGATGCTCGGTAAGACAATTTATGATTCCGGAGTTGAAAACGGAGTCGAAGCCGAATTCGAAGGTTTGGGGCTTCTGAATATAGGGACAAAGTTCGGAGAATACAAAAAGAGAACAATCCAGGTCACGAAAAAGGTGAATGCTTACGGCCCGATACTTGCTCCAATAGACGGAGAGGAAATAAAAGGATATGAAATCCATATGGGCATAACCGACTCTTGCCGTAACATCTTTGGAAATGACGGTGCAATCGATGAAACAGGCCTGGTAATTGGAACTTACCTGCATGGGCTCTTCGACAATAAAAATATAAGAGACGCCCTTATGCAATACCTCTACGAGAAAAAAGGACTTGAGTACATCCCTGAAAACACCATGACTGAAAGTGATGCCTACGAAGAACTTGCAAATGTAGTCGAGCAGAACCTTGATATGGAAAAACTCTACGAAATAATAGGGATATAAAATATAAATATATGAGAATTGCAGGCATCAGAACCTTCAGGTGTACAAGGCAGAGCACCTGATTAAACTTTTTTTAGAAAAGGTATTGCGCGAAAAAAAAGTGCTGAGCGTAAAAAAAGAACTTGAGCGGTTTCAGGAGCATATTGAGAATATTCGGAACTAAAAACCTGAAATGTTTGGGGACAAAGTATAGTATTCGCGGAGGGTATAACCGGCCTCCAGAAACCACTCAATAATAAATGGTTTACTACCAGTTATTTATGTATTGTGAATTTGTTCTATTATAGTTTCGAATTTAAATATTTATGCTAAATTTCCCTTACTTCTAAACAGGAAAGAATACCTGTGCTCTACTTTTTTCGTTATTTTCCAGTTTCAATAGTTCTAACTAACTATACTACAGACCATCGTGTAAGTGAATTTCCCATTCGGATTTTACTGCCACGAAAAAGAAGTAAATCGCAGGAAAAATAACTCCATCTTTCCTATATTCGCCGCTTCTTACCGGCGATAGCTCTGGCTTTAATCTGCTACGATCTTTGTAGCGACCAGAGACATCAACGACGCTAATAACCTTAACTCTAAAAATTAGTCTGCTTCCCGATTAGTCCACTTCCCGGGCGGAAAGCAATATTATGCCTAAAATTACTTCCTCAGCGCAACCGTTGAACCGCAACCGTTATGCTTTTTGATCAAACCTGAAAAGGTTGAGGATAAGGCTTTCAAAATCAAAGTTGCGCTGGCGCCCTCCCGCTGCAAGCAACGGGATATGTTCGCGTCCCCACTTCAAATTCCGTTAAAGGAGACAATAACCTTAAACAATTTTATTCGTTATCGGTTAAGATACTATCTGTTAGAAACGTGTTACTATTGTCATGTTTTTATGTAAACCTGTAAAGTAAATCAAGATGCGTAGATAATTATAGATCATGTTATGGTTAATTGATTCCTTAACCGAAGACGCATGATGTAAGCCTTCAAACCATAACAGAGGAAGTAACAAAGGCAGATAACATATTTATGACTATTGTTCAGACAGTGAAGAAACTGGAAGTAAGTGCATATCAGTACATATGAGATAGAGTCGGAGGTACATTTGAGATACCATCTCTGGCTCAAATCATCAGAGAAAAAAGCTTAGTGAGTGGAAATTGAGGGATTTCTACTCAATTTGAAGAGGATACTATTTTTTTATTGTTTTTCAAGTTTGGCGATATTACAAGTTTTGAGATAGCATTTAAATTTAATAAACTATATATTTTTTAAATTAAAGAAGATACCCTAGCTTGCGAGTGGGCAAACAAGCGAGTGGGCAAACAAGCGAGTGGGCAAACAAGCGAGTGGGCAAACAAGCGAGTGGGCATAACAATATAGTAAAGTTAGGCATATCGACGTCAGATAGAGAAGCCTGAAGGGGGATTATGACAACAGACCTGGAACTATTTCCGGCAACAAATCCGAATCCTGTGCTCAGTGTGGCAAATGATTGCACTGTCCTGTACTCAAATAAAGCTGGTAAAACCTTATTACATGAGTGGGGTGTGGCAGTAGGAGATAAACTGCCATCCTATGTTGAAGGTATCGTGAAGAACGTAATTTTCCTAAATAGACCCGAAAAAATAAAAATTGAAACGGGAAAAGGAGTTTATTTTGTAGGTTTTTACTCTGTACCTGAAAAAAAATGCGTAAACATTTACGGATTCGATATAAGTGGCTGGAGAAAATTTGAAGAAAAACCTCCTGGACGTGAAGTTGGTGAGGTGGCAAACCTTGAGTTGGCTAATATTATTGATGTTCCAGCGATCCAGTCTCTCATGGATGATTTCTATAGGCTTGTTCATATTCCCATGGGCCTGATCGATCTCAAAGGCAATATTCTTGCAGGCGTCGCCTGGCAGGATATCTGCACAAAATTTCATAGAATCCACCCCGAAACCTGTAAAAACTGCATAGAAAGCGACATAAAGTTATCCGTAGGCGTTCCCCCTGGAGAGTTTAAGCTTTACAGGTGCAAGAACAACATGTGGGATGTAGCGACTCCTGTCATGGTAGGCGGTAAGCACGTTGCCAATATTTTCTCAGGCCAGTTTTTTTTTGAAGATGAACCTGTGGACTATGAGCTTTTCCGATCTCAGGCCAGAAAATATGGTTTCAACGAGGAGGAATACATAGCAGCATTTGAAAAAGTTCCACGGTTAAGTAAGGAAGCTGTAAACAAAAAAATGGCTTTCTTCGTGAAACTTGCCAACATACTCTCACAATTAAGCTACAGTAACTTCAAGCTTTCCCAGTCACTTGCAGAAAGCGAGATCCTGGTGAATAAGCTAGAGAAAAACAGGGAAGATTTCAATCGTGCTCAAACAGTGGGAAATATCGGAAGCTGGAGTCTGGATGTGCGTAAAAACGAACTAGCCTGGTCTGATGAAAATTACCGTATCTTTTGCATCCAAAAAGGTGTCCCTTTAACCTATGAAACTTTTCTTTCAAAAGTTCATCCGGATGACAGGGACTATGTTGACAAGAAATGGAATATGGGATTAGAAGGCGAACCATACGACATCGAACATCGAATTGTCGTAGACGGTAAGGTTAAATGGGTGCGTGAAAAAGCATATATTGAATTTGACAAAGACGGGATGGTAACCGGCGGTTTTGGTATAACACAGGATATAACCGAACGCAAAAAATCAGAAGAAGCCCTTAAAAGAGCACATGATAGTTTAGAAGCAAAAGTTAAAGAACGTACATCAGAGCTTGAAAAAGCTTACGAATCACTGATGGAGGAAGAGAGAAGACTCTCTGAAGCTCAAAAAATAGCTCATGTTGGAAATTGGGACTGGGATCTTAATACCGGTGAAGTTTACTGGTCTCATGAGATGTGCCGTATCTTTGGGTATGCCCCCAAAAAGTTATTTCATACATACAGTGAGCTTTTAAACTTTATACATCCCGAAGATCGAAGCTATGTGGACAATGTCGTTAAAAGTGCTTTAAATCGAGAGTCCTTTAGCATTGATCACAGGATTATCTCGGCTGAAGGCGAAGAGCGTATAGTCCACGCACAGGGTGATGTTGTTTTTGATGAGAAAAAAAGCCCAATTCGATTGAGAGGAACAATTCAGGACATTACAGATCACAAGAAAGCAGAGGAGAAGATCAGGATATTAGCAGATGCTGTGGAATCATCAAATGATGCTATTGTAACAGAGTCTTTCGATGGTACTATTATCAGCTGGAATAAAACGGCAGAGCAGATTTACGGTTATTCCGCCGAAGAAATTCTGGGTAAAAATGTCTCAATACTGGAACCGTATAATCTTAAAGGGAAAATAAAAAAGATAATTGAAAAAGTTAAACATGGAGAAAAAATCCATCATTACAGAACTTTACGGCTAAAAAAGGATGGTACAACAACAAATGTTTCAATAACTTATTCTCCAGTTTTTGACGCTTTTGGAGAGCTGAAGGCTATCTCAGCTATTGCAAGAGATATTACTGAGCAAATAAATGCGGAAAAAATACTGGCAAAAGCCGAAGAAGCCAGAAAAAAAGAAATCCATCACCGAATTAAGAATAATCTGCAAGTGATCTCTTCCCTTCTTGACCTGCAGGCTGAAAAGTTCCGAAGCAGAAAATGTGCTGAGAATGTGGAAGTTCTTAATGCTTTCAAAGAGAGTCAGGACAGAGTAATGTCAATTGCCCTTATCCACAAAGAGCTCCACGAAGGCAAAAGAACCGATACATTAAACTTCTCTGCATACCTTGAAAGGCTTGTTGAAAATTTGTTCCAGACTTATAGAGTTGGAAATGTCAATACGAGCCTGAACATAGAGCTGGAAGAAAACATTTTCTTTGATATGGATGTCGCTGTCCCATTGGGAATAATCATTAATGAACTTGTTTCAAATTCCTTGAAGTACGCATTTTTAGGTAGAGATCATGGAAAAATTCAAATCAAACTTCATAGAGAAGATTCTGCAGAACACGCAAACAAAGAGCAGGGAAGAACTACAGAACATTATAATGACACTGATTTTACTTTAATAGTTTCGGATAACGGGCTTGGTATTACTGAAGATTTCAATTTAGAAGATTCCAATTCTCTTGGCTTACAGTTAGTGGAAGTCCTGGTGGACCAGTTAGGGGGTGAAATTGAACTAAAAAGAGGTTCTGGGACTGAGTTTGTTATAAAGTTCAAAGTACCAGTGCAAAATTGAAAAAATAGTAAAATCGAATTCTCATACAATGATCAGTTGACGAGAATTCATATACTGTTTGTTCGCTATGCTATGCACATAAACATCAGAGGTAAGTAATATATAATTAACTTGAATTAAATTTCAATCGTGTAGATATAGTAGTTGATATTGAATTTTTTAATGAGATTTATTATTTTAACCTCAAATGATCGAGACAGTTAATTACACGTCGAGGATCCTAGTTGCAGAAAAAAGCTATTTTGTAGATAAGCAATCCCGGGTTTTTTTAGAGCCAGAGCCAACCGGCAATGTCGTCAACACTAACAAGAGGTCGTATACCGGTAAATAAAATCGATCTTTCCAGGAACCCAGACCCTGCATGAGAAACTATTTGAAGGGTAGGCTTGCAGTCAGGCTGTAGATAACTGCAAATGCTTCCAGAGAAAAATTCCCTTTATGAAAACAGATTGTGCCGCTGGATTTGGTTTATATCATCCTATTTTTTATTTTTTAAAAATTCCAGTTGGGAGTTAAAAATGAGGAGTTTTTGAGGGCATTTGTTGAGATAACTATTACATAGACTGTATAAAACAAGGAGTATAAAAGTAAAAGTGATAAGTCAACTTTTAACCAAGTCAACTTATGTCTTTTTCAAATTATCTAACAACAATAGTCTTATGAACCCACAACTTCCACTTATAACCAGTGCACTTGATAGTCAGACAACTGATATAAGAACCCTTCTTTGAAAACTTATGTACCGGATTTTTTAGTGATGAAGTAATTTTTGTTCCTTGCTTATAGGTTCCGTCTCCAAAGTCCCATCTGATATATGTCTCTTTACCTCTTGACAGGTCCTTAAATCTTACTAGTCGCGAATCAGTACTCGAAGCGGCTGCCGCTGTATAATCAATGTAATTACCCCCACCAGTTAGACGTTGTGTTGCCGGAGGAGTTCCTGCACCAAGGGGAGTTTTGTATGCATAAACGGATGCAGAGGCTGCTGTAGATAATAAAGTCAACGTCATTAGTACGGTGAAAACAGATATTGCTATGTTCCATATGAACTTTCTATTATTTTTCATACAATTTTCCTCCTGTTTTTTCCATAATTTGATCCGGGTATGCCCGTAATCAAAAATAACAGAATAAATTTACTCAAAAACCACAGGGTAAATTAAAATATAAGCATACTTATTTCCAAGGGAATTAAATAAAAATCCAAATGCGAGTTTAAAGCTTGATAAAGCTTTATTTTTGTTTATAAAACATGATAACAGTATAAATTCATTTATAAATACGCTCAGCTGTTATTATCAAAAAAATAAAGATCATTATAAGTTTATACAATACAAGCTCTTACGAAAGTTCCTTATTGCTCCAGGAGTGCCAGGGTCTAAGAACACCCCGTCTTTTGCAGGTTGTCTGGCAATTCAATTTCAGAGCAAAATATGTAAAAAATAAGGTATCGGAAGCCTTTAAATCAAAAAAGGGAATTGCTATATTACCAATAGTATTTGTTGGACAGCCTCTAAATGCCAGAGTCTTTTCCGGAGTCTTCGTGACTCTCCGCGCTCTCGATGTAATAAAGTTAATCAATCCTTATAGAAACTGAGAACAAGACTGGAAGGAGCAAAAGAATATTAGAACCAGGTTAAGAAGAAAACACAGACTTCCGACGAAATAGGTATTCTTGCTCAGGAGAATATATGGATAAAGAAACAATTAAAGTGCTCAAACGGATGGGAGAAAAATATGAAAAATATCCATTGGTCATCGGTTAAGGATTTATTTCCTTCTTCTGTTACTCTTTTTAGATCCAGTTCTTTCATTTTTTACTCAAACCATTCATCTCTAAATTTTTCTCTGTTTACATGAGGATCTAATGCTTGACTTTCATATACGCTCATTATCGTTTCAAAAGTTCTTTGAATTCCACATCTATGCAGAATTACTGTCAACAAATCCGATGCATTCTCTGCAAATATTGTACTTCAACGTAACTGTGTATATCTAGCCATTTTTTCAGGATAAGTTGTTGAGTTTCTGACAAGAGAATATATTCTTCTGCTAACGATTCGTGTCAATATTGCTGTCCAGATTAGAGCTTCAATTTCCTGCACATTCTTTGTTTCAAGAACGTCTAGTGCGTATTTGCTTTTCAATTCTTTGAAAAGCAGTTCTATGTCCCATCTTGCTCCATATAGGTTTGCAATGTCTTTTGCATTCAAAATATCTTTCTGAATATTTGTGCTATAAATATGGTAATTTTCATCCTCGTCATTATAGACTGCAACAAGACGTACAATCATCTCGTCCTGTTTTTGCTTGCCTTTATGCTCTCTTCTTTTGAATTCTATTTTTACAACTGCATCAATATCTTTTCCAGAAAGTTGCTTAATACATTCACTAACAGGTTTTCCAGCGAACTCTTTGCTTTTTGTCTTAGAAAGTCCCACTTCAACAGAAACAAGAATAGGATCCATATTTTTCCTTATTCTTTAAACAAAATATCCTCCATTTTCCTCAACCCTTGCAAACATCTGAGTTTTGTAAAAACCAAGATCAACAAGCAGAATACGGTCTTTGATCCAGGGACCTATTTTTAATGTCTTTATCTCAGCTGTTTTTTCAGAGTACAGAGCAACGGTTCTAGGTCCGTTAGCAACTGCGCTTATCATAACCCCCACTTTTATGCCTGCAGCTACTGTTCTTGATCTTGCTGCTGGAAACTTGTCTGCTAAAGAAGAGTGAAAACGAACAATTGTGCTGTCCTGAATGACAACATCCTGGAAGGTTTCGAGTTTCTTGCTAAGTTTCCTACCAGGTTCTTTTGCAAGCTCTTCCATGCCATGAATTACACACTGGTGAAGAAACTCAACAAGTTCTGGAGTGAAACGATAGTACCAGCTGCTATCACTTATGGTTTTTCGTGACTCCGTTTCATATTCTCGTTTTAAACTAGCAAGTGTACGCTGCAAGCGGACACCAAAACTGAGAGTTAAAACCCAAAAGATAATGACAGGGTAAATTTTACGTTCACGTACTATAAGACCAGTTTCTTTGGCAGTTTGCCTTAACCACTCTTCGGGAATATTTCCCGAAGAGAGTCTTCAAGAGTAGGTGGGAAACGAGGAGACATAGATTCAAAGAGTATAATATTAGTATAAAAACATATACAGGAGATGGGATTTAATGCTTAACCGATGACCAATGGAAAAATATCATATGTGAAAAATAGTGCGGAAAGTGGGTTTTACAGCCCCGCTTCCGGTTTTGTTGCAATTGCAAACAGTGTAACATTCCCAACACCGGCAACTTCCGAAACTTGTGCTTTCCTGAGTTCTTCAGTAATCTCCTGTCTGATTTTCTCTCTTATCCCGGGAGGAATGTCATTCAGCAACCCCTCAGGGCTGTCTCTCTTTTCCAGATGCTTCAAAAACTCTTCTGGAGAACCATACTGCCAGGGGATAGCCCTTGGCTCGATTGATATGCTGTCAAAGCCCGCATCTGAGAGGAGATCCCGGAGTTCTGTTGCAGTAACCTTTTTCATCCCTCTATGAAATTCCTGATTCCTTTTAATATGATATTTTGCAAGAATAGGATCTGCAAGTGTCTTCATGGTGCTGGAGCTGTTTTTATCAAGTGTGGTCATCCCCACCCTGCCTCCCGGCCGGAGGACCCGGTATATCTCACAGAGGGCAGTTTTCTTGTCGTCAACCCAATGGAATGAGGAACAGAAATATGTATGATCGATTGAATTGTCAGGCAAGAAACTGAGGTCTTCAGCCTGTCCTACTAAAAAACGGATGTTGCTGGAGGAGGCTCTGCTAAATTTTTTCCTTGCAAGTTCAATACGATAAGATGAAGGATCAATACCTGTGAGCTGACCAGCTGATCCTATGATGCCCAGAACATTCACAGCCTGCTGCCCTGTCCCGCAGCCGACATCTAGCACTGAATCACCTTTTTTTATTCCCATCATTTCTATCAGTGTTTTGCCTTTCTGAAACTGATGGTCGCAATTCTGGTCATACTTTTCGGCACCCTCCTGGGACTCCCAGTTAATTTCACTCATTTTCATTCACCTTCTGGAACCTGTTTTTCTTTTGCTGAAATTTGTATATATCCAAAATATCGTTGAATTTTTAGTATTTGAGCTTTCCTCTTCTATATATTTCTTTGTCTGTTAAATGTTATCTCTGGCATTAGTTTTTGCTTTTACAGTTTGGTTTCAACAGTTGAGCTTACTTCAAAGCTGTTGTGCTTACTTCAAAGCTGTTGTGCTTACTTCAAAACTGTTGTTAAACTTACTTCAAGCTGTTCAATTTGTTCTTATCAGACATCTAGAAGGAAAAACACTATCAGTAAAACTCAAGGTTTCTCTTGTTTTTAAGGGTAAAGGAGTTAGCACTACCCTACAGGAAAATCCATAGAATCTGGTTTTTAATCCAGAATATAAAATTGAATGAACTTATTCTTATAAACCACAGCAAAAATTATATATATTTGTTATTTTTTGGAAAAAATCAGGTTTTCTAAGTGAATTTTGCATTACATTAAGCAAGATCCACTGATCAATATAACTGCAGACGCTAATATAACAGCAGACGCTAATACAACAAGACGCTAATACAACAAGACGCTAATATAACAGCATACGTGTCACGAGCATCTTTTTGTTAAGATGGAATTTATCATGGTCTGATTAATTGATTCTTGAAATTCTTCTGAAAAATATCCGGCACCAATGTTCTGGTTTAAATGTGCAGGATCTACATAGATGTCAGTGGTTGATGTGCAGTTCAGATAGTTACCTGCATAGTTATTGTACAGGCAGTTATTCTCCAGTATAATGGTATGTGTTTTAGGCAAATAATTAATTACTCCATACCCTGTTCCATCTGGATCTTTTTTGCGTTGTTTGGTATTTGCGATAATATTATTGCGGACAATTGTTGTGTATCCTGTGCCTTTAGGTGACAGGTCAATATGGCCTGAGTTGCTATATGTAGGATAAACGTGAGTACCGCTTCTAGGGTACATCTGAATAATTGCACCATGATATACTCCATCAAAGGTATTATTTTCAATGAGAGTATCGTAAAATCCGCTTGTCACTATACCTCCTACCCAGTCAATATTAGGGTTCGTGCCGGTTTTGTAGAACATATTGTGATAAATATATACATTTTTAGCATCATCCCTGGAATAAGGCCTACAACAGCCTATCAACCAGATTCCAGGTCCATAAGTCTTTTGAATAGTATTATTATATACTTTAACATCATTGACGACACCTGTTGTTTTCTCAATTAGAATTCCAGCCCCGCCTGCACTCCAGTGGTAAAAAGAATCTATCAGGTTATCATGGAACTTTACATGGTTCGAGTTCCTCGATCTGAGACCGGAGTCAGTCCTGACTGTTATGTTATTGTTCCAGGCTTCTACATTCTGGCAGTTTTCGGCAAAAAGTCCATTATGCCCTGTTTTGTATATGGTGTTATTGTAAAACTGAATATTGGAACTATTGTCTGCTTTCCAACCTTCTCCATGCCCATCATGCATGTACATATCATGAACTTGAATGTCCTTGGCGTTGCGGAAATGAATCATGTCATAATATCCGTATCCCTTTGGTTTATCCAGATTGTTGTCGTGATTTCCGTCGATTTCAAATCCTTTTATAGTAACTCCATGTATTCCGGTACTATTAATCTGCGTTATGAGGGGCTTAAATGCTGGCCAGTCTGCCCAGTCTATAAGTTTAATTACGGCTGTAGGGTCTCCTTCCAGGGTAGTATTATTTCCTATGAAAATAGTATCTGAGATTAGGTATGTGTTTGGACCTTTCAAATGAACGGTTGTGAACTGTGGATTTTCTGCAACATATTTAAAAGCTTGATTTATCTCTACTTGATCATCGCTCCCATCGCAGGTGAAGTTTCCACTTCCATCGCCAGTTACCCATACAGTCACATTTGATGGCACAAGTGAAGAGGTATTTGATGGTGTAAGAGGAAATCTGGACTGTATTAGTATGTGAACAATTATTAAATCCAGTACAATCAAGAGAATGAAAACTATAATGTAAGATCTTGTTTCTGTCCAGTTTTGCCGTATATGCCTGAGACACTTTCCAGTCATTTTACTCTCCACTGTTAATTTAGTGAATTTTTTTGGTTAAATTGTCAATTTTTAACTAATATCAATTATATAGAGAATATTATTTTAAGGTAATTTACAGAAAAATGCTTCAAGAGCTTAAGTTTTTCTAATTAATGTGAATATTTATCAAAAATATACACAAGTTAACATCAAGAAGCCAAAGATGGAGACGTAAGAATATATCGGGCATTCAGCTTGGATTAAAGGAAAGTCGCTATTTGAGGATTTCTGGAGAAGCAGAAAAATGTTGATTTGATTGGTTTTCTCTAAATAAAGGCAGATTTACTTATTGCAATTAGAGCATTTAGGGTTTTATAAAAAGATTTTGCCTTACATGAAGCAAAACGCCAAAAGTGATAAGCATTTTATCATTAACAACCATGTTTTGAAAGGAGAGTTAAAGACTGGGAAAACATGGTTTGGGGGATCCAGGGGAAGTTCTAGAAGGCTTATTAAGTCGGGAGTATCCTCTTTAAGTTTAATGGATTTCCAACCACAGAATTAATATAATAGTAGTTCCATTTCCTGCTCAGTTCCAAAATCTAGTGATAAAAGTAAGTATTGACATCACTATATAGATTTATAATTCTATAATCTCGACAACATCAAAAAGATCATTTATTACTCTGGAAATGTGGCTTTCAGAGACAAAATCTTCTAGATTAAGTGGAAGTATAAATTGCTGCTTTTGATCGTAATTTTTGAACATAGAAAATACTGAAATTAATTTTCATCAAAAATATAATTTTTATATACTATTTATCTAAAGTAGATAATTATTGCGATTTTTATGACCCAAATGTACAACTAAGAGTAGTTTTAAGACAGCCTGTTAGACTGAATTGAAAAGGAAGATTTCTTTCTTCGTCTTCGACGGGCCAGTTTCTAACAGCTTTCTTTGATCTATAGCCCTTAATCTTTAATCTTTAATCTTTAATCTTTAGTCCTTAATCTTTAGTCCTTAATCTTTAGTCCTTAATCTTTAGTCCTTGATCTAATAGTTTACTTGAAAAAATAACTATAATCCTGAACAGCCCTCCAAAGGAAAAGATCACTTCGATCATAAAGGTTATTTAAAGAGCTCTTTCTCAAGCAATAAATTACAGGTTTTCAAGTTATGGGATTGTTATACATGTAGTATGTGAAATTGAATGGGAAAATATAAAAATATATTTTAATTTGGTTATCCTTGACAGGATAATATGAAAAATAATATAAATATTAGAATACTTGAGATTAAATAGAAATATTAGATATGTGATTAAAGTAGTAGCCTATTTTTTAACAATAAATATAAAATGTAATGTACTTAATACTATTATATTACAGAGATTTATTACTAAAATCATATGACAGAGATTTATATCAAATCCCGGCGATGTAAATTTAAATGCAGTTCTGTCTTGGATATAGAGGGGAAGTCATAATTTATGGAGTATATGTTCAAATTCTGCAATTTGCCTGATGACAAATCAACAGTAAAAATGGTCAATGAAGCTGCAAGCCGTTTGCACTATAAACTCAAAGGAATAAATCTAGAGACTTTAGATATCTCAGATTATAACAAAAAATACTTTGGTTCTTTATTAGGAAACTTGCATTCCAATTTGCAAAGATATGCATATATACTTGTATGGTCAATCACAAAAATAGACGTACCCTTAAACAAATTTGTTTTTTTAGATTATGGGGGAGGTTCCGGTATGTTGTCCCTCCTCGCAAAAGAATGCAATATTGGAACGGTTATTTACAACGACATTTACGATGTTTCTGCTAGGGATGCAGAATTAATAGGAAAAGCTATAGGAGAGCAAGCTGACTACTATATTCCAGGAGATATTGATGAAGTAATCGACTTTTTAAAGAATAATTCAATTAACTGCAACGCAATAGCCAACTATGACGTTATAGAACACATCTATGATATAGAAGAGTTCCTGAAGAAAATATCTTTGATTTCAAATAATAATTTAAAAGTGTTTTTTTCCTCTGGCGCAAATCCTTATAATCCTTTTATCAAGAGGAAACTCATAAAATACCACCAGATGTGCGAACTCGTAGATAGAGAACAGTTATTTGGCGATAAAAAAAGAGATCTCCTGGAAGCATATTCTAAAATTAGAAGCAAATTGATCAAAAGTTTAAACCCGGACCTTTCCGAGGATCAAGTTGCTTACTTAGTCACTGCTACAAGAGGAATGGTTGAATCTGATATTAAAAAAGCAGTAAATGAATTTTCAGCCAGTGGAAGCATTACTTTAAAGCAAAAATATCCTCAATATCCCTCAAATACCTGTGACCCCTACACCGGAAACTGGGCAGAACATTTGATGGATATATATCATTTAAGAAATGTTTTACAGAGTGAGAACTTTCAAGCTGATGTCTGGCGTGGATATTATGGTGACTCAAATACTTTACTAAAGTGTTTAGCAGCTCGATCTTTAAATTTTTTAATTAAAAACTCAGGAAGGCATGGATTGGTATTATCTCCATTTTTTACACTTTGTGGAAATATAGCGCCGCTCTCATCCAATTGATTCTTAATGATCTTAATTTAACGGCTCAAAATATTCATATCATAAATTAAAAAAGTTCAACTCCTAAATTAAGAGTTTTCTTTTGTAAAATAAATTTTTTCACTTCAGTGAGAGATTAACGACGAAGAAATTCCTCATTATTGAGGTTTCAAGTTCCCCATTTTTACATATTTTTAACAACGCGTCCAACCTCTTGAGAGTAAACTAAGGTAAAAGCGAAATAAGCAAAAAGGCTCCGTCCTCCCAAGACGGAAATCGGGTAATTCAGCCCTCTTAAGCAAGTGAAATTCTCAAAAATATTCCGTCCTCCCGAGAACGGAAATCGGGTAGTGGGACTCGGAGATGGTAACCCGGCGGTATCAGATTGCAGGTTCAGTATCCAGCTCCTCGGAAGAAGTGGAAAGGCGTTTTTCTTCGATCATTTGCATGAGCCTGTTCATTACGTCTTCAATTCCTTCTCCGGTAACTGTGGAAATATTAAACTCCACTTCATCCAGTTTCTTGAACTCTGACCTGTCAGCCTTGTTTGAGACCACAAGCAGAGGAAGTTTGAAGTTCTCTCGAATTTCCGCAAGCAGGTGTTTCTGGGCTTCGATTTCGTATCCACAGCTTTCACTGGGATCAATCATAAACATCACAACCGCATCAAGGTAATGAATCGCGGTAATTGCCTGCCTTTCGATATCATTTCTCTCAGACATCGGGCGGTCAAGAAGTCCTGGAGTATCCATGACCTGGTAACGCATACCGTCCCGCATGAAATGCCCGATTGCTACGCCTTTTGTTGTAAATGGATATGGAGCGATTTCAGGGCTTGCACCTGTAATTTTTGAGACGAAACTTGATTTTCCTACATTCGGGTAGCCAGCGATTACAATTGTAGGCTCATCCTGCACATCAGGAAGTTTCCGCAAAATGTTTCTGGCTTCGTTCAGGAAGAGAAGATCCTTGTTAATTGACTTGATAATCGAAGCAAGCCTTCCAAATGCTTCTTTCCGGATAGGCTCAGGGAGATCCGAATTTCTAATTTTCCCAACATAACTTCTTGAAATCTCATGGATCTTCCTGCTGGCCCAGTCCACGGATGCAAGGGACATCTTGAGTTTTTCTACGCCTACAAGGATGTCTGTAATTTCGTAATAAAATCTGGGTAATTGTTCAAAACTTGGGAACCGCCTGACTATATTTGCAAGATTATCCGTCAGAATGTTTGCGGCTGTCAACAGCATGGACTCGTTGGCCCTGAATCGGCTTTCTCTGTCTTCTATGGTTTTCCCGGACATAGCTCGCGCTGACCGCTTAAAGGCTTTATTGATTAATTCCTGGGAAGTGGGAACGGTGTGAATTTTCTCGAAGATCATTATGTTCTAACCCTCTGGGGACCCTGCTAAGTTATATAAACGTTATTATAGATGAAGAATTTCAACAAAATAAATTCGCAAGCGAGGTCTCACAGAGATTCCTGAATGCGATTCCCTGGGAGAAAATTTATTACTCGGTTTTGAATTTATACTTATATGCTGGTGATAAACTCTGATCTAAAATGAAAAACCAGGTAAATATTTAAAGCAGAACCGGACTGTATTTATATTTGTAATATTAATTTGTAATAAGATTTGTAATCATTAATTATGGTAAATATATGCGTTAGCTTACATTATCTATTTATCGATTTTGTACATCATTCTTATAAAGGTATATGAAACTAATGGTGGTAATATGGAACTTACTCCAATTCAAAAAGACATTATTATTGCATTAATCAACCTTCAGCGGCAAAAGGACCGGGCAATCAAGGGAGAAGAAATAGCCGAGGTAATCAAGCGTAATCCTGGGACTATCCGCAATCAGATGCAGTTATTAAAAGCCCTTGGGCTTGTAGAGGGAGTGCCCGGGCCAAAAGGAGGTTATAAACCCACAGGAGCAGCATATGACGCATTAAGAATCCAACAACTGAAAAATGAGTCCGTGGTCCCTCTTTATAGAAATAATGCGTTAGTTAGTGGAGCTACAGCTGCCGATATTAGTTTTACTACGGTCAGGAGTCCTGATGCCTGTAGCGGAGTCGTACGAGTAATCGGAAATACAAAAGAGTTTATAATGGACGATAAGCTTCAGGTAGGCCCCACGCCTGTAAACCGCTTGATAATCCGTGGAGAAGTCACAGGAAGGGATGATACCAATAATTCGATTTTGTTCAATATTACGGAAATGATTTCACTCCCTAAAAAGCATGTCAAACATTATATGAAGTATCCTCCTTTGCTTGTAAATCTCAATGCAAGTATTCAGGAAGCAACGAGGCTTTTTATCCGGAATAACGTTCATGGAGCTCCTGTGGAAGATAAAGGAAAAATCGTAGGAATAGTTACCTACACCGATATTGCCCATGCTATTGCTCAGGGAAAACCCAACGTAAAAGTTAAGGATATCATGACAAAAGAACTTATCACGGTCGATGGGGATATGCAGCTATATGACGTTGTAAAACTATTCCATAAGTATAACGTAGGCCGGCTCGTCGTAACCATTAATGGCGTGCCCAAAGGAACACTGTCAAAAACCGATGTCTTGAATGAACTGGCAGTGTATTAAAAAATTAAGGTTTTTTGCGGCTATTTATACGAAAAAATAAGTTATTAAATATTAGTATAAGTTATTGTAAATCATTAAAAGTTATTATAAACTATGAAAAGTAACTGGAAAAACTCGATGTTTATAATACATCGAATTATCCGGGTTCTCAAACCAGGAGGTAAAAACCTCCAGGTCTTCAATCCCTTTTCATGCTTTCATGTCGGGCACTGAGCTCGGCTGCGATTTCATCAAGGGTAACGTTATTTGCCGCAAGCATTACCAGAAGATGGAAAATAAGGTCTGAACTTTCAGAAACGATTTCTTCATGGTTCTCGTTTCTGACTGCAAGGATTGTTTCAACTGACTCCTCGCCTACTTTTTCAAGAATCTTGTTCATACCTTTACGATGGTTCAAAAGCTTGCAGACGTATGAGCGCTCGTCATAGTTCTGTTTTCGGTCCAGTATGATTTCATATACCCTGTTTAAGATTGATAGGTCAGTATCCGGCATTTTAACACCTGTTTAATTAACACGGACAAATATTTCAAAAATTCGAATAGTGAAAAAATATCCAAAAAAGTAAAAACAGGAAATTTTCAAACTTTCCTTGGATCAGTGATTTCTCCTGTAAGGGCTGATGCTCCTGCAGTTGCAGGGGAAGACAGATACACAAAAGATTCGGGACTACCTTCTCTGCCCTTGAAGTTACGATTCGAGGTTGCAAGGCCCACTTCACCTGCACCAAGCAAGCCGAAAGAGCCACCCATACATGGTCCGCAGCACGGTGATTCTACGATTGCACCTGCATTCATGAGCTTTTCTATATACCCGGCTTTCAAGAGTTTTAGGTACTCTGTCCTTGAAGCAGGAACTACAAGCAGGCGAACACCCTTGGCTACTGGCTCATCGCCCATAATATCAGCCATGATTTTAATATCTTCGAATCTGCCGTTTGTGCAGGAACCCATAAAGATCTGGTCAAGTTTCGTACCCTCTACCTCGGTTACGGGTTTTACGTTATCCACATGGTGAGGGCAGGCTACCTGAGGCTCCAGGTCAGATACGTCGTAGTGCTTGATTCCCACATATGTTGCATCTTCATCGGATTTCCAATATGGGTCAAACTCATAATACATAATCCTCTCTTTGAGGTAGTTTGCAGTTATTTCATCGGCTTCGATGATTCCTGTCTTTCCCCCCATCTCGATTGCCATATTGGACATAGTCATACGTTCGGGGATCGAGAGAGAGTGAATTGTTGAGCCTCCAAACTCGGCTGCCATATACCTGGCACCTTCGACCCCAACATCGCCTATCAGGTGGAGAATAAGGTCTTTTGAGTAAACATGTTTTGGAAGTTTTCCTTCTACTTCAAAACGGAAAGTTTCGGGTACTTTGAACCAGAGTTTGCCAGTGGCAAAAACGGCAGCCATATCAGTAGACCCTATACCTGTAGAAAACGCTCCCAGAGCACCATAAGCACACGTATGCGAATCAGAGCCAACGATAAGGTTTCCTGGCAGCACGTGCCCTTTTTCGGGAAGAACCTGATGGCAAACTCCTTCATATACATCATAATTTAAAATGCTCTGTTCTTCAGCAAACTCTCGAAGCATAATATGATTTGCTGTGGCGTTAATAGAATCTGCAGGAACCTGGTGGTCGAATACGATCACTATTTTCGTAGGATCCCATACTTTTTTCTCTTCTCTGTCCTTCATTATCTCGTAAAAGCCTTTAATTGCTAGAGGACCTGTAATATCGTGAGTCATTGCCAGGTCTATATTTGCCAGCACGAAATCACCGGCTTTTACGGGACTTCCGGAGGCCTTCGAAAATATCTTTTCCGAAACGGTCATCGGACGATTTTCATTACCAGACATCCCGGTCATGGGAGTTACTGGCTCTTTATAATAAATAAATTTAATTGATGATGCAGTTCGACAGAAACTAAAAATCTTTCAGGCTCATGTAAAAACGGAATTAGCTAAAATAAAAGTATCTTAACCAGTAAAATTTGAAGGTTTGCCAATTCTTACTTTTAAACACTAATTTCGGTGCTTCCTCTGCTGTCGTGAACTATACAGGTAAATGTACCATTTTCCTGGCTCTTTTTTGCAAGCTCGAGGCCTTTTTCCCCTCTCCTGAAGTCCACGAAATTCTCATACAGGTTAAGTGTGTCCTCAAGTTCCGAAATATATCTGAAGAGAAGATTTTCTGCCATTTTTCGGCTGTCTTCTATAGAGATCGGGAATCCGACACCTTCACATTCACAGGTCTGTAATCTCAGCCCTTCGATATAAAAAGGATAAGTGCTACAGAGCATAGGGCGCACTGGATAGATCCGGCATTTGTACGTATCTTTTTCAAGAAAAATACAGTCTCCATTTCTCTTCCGTCTGAGGATCCATCCAAAGGCATGAATCTTTCCCTCAAAATCGATACAATCCTTAAGAGATTCAAGAAGTTCCGGAGAAAAAGACTCTTCATTTTCCTCCGATGCTCTGAATGAAGTTTCTGGAGATTCTTCTCCCGATTCCTCTGCCCCATCCTGGATAGGGCCCTCAGTCACAAACGGTCCTGCAACCTCCAGTTTTGAGAGGTCTGTATATTCCCGGATTCTTTCAATTTCGGAAGGAATTACCGCTACCCTGTTGTCCCCGAAAGCCCGCCTGCAGCATTTTCCACAGTTCTGGCAGGAGAAACCGATTTTCCGGATTTCAGATGCAAGGTTTTCCGTGTCAAGTCTGCGAGCCATTTCTATTTCTTTCTTGAGACCGGCAATAAGAAGTCGCTGGTAACTTGTTTTTTCGGACTCCGGCTTATTGTCTGTGCTGGAAGTTTCCATGCAAATACTCGTGCCCTGCTGGTACATCAAATTAACGCAAGCTGCAATTGACGTCAGGAATATTCGGAAATCTCATCCCGAAGCCCCTTTACCCTACTGATAATGGATCATAATAAGAAACTATATATCAGGGAACCTGGTTTAAACTTAAGTTTATATGTGGCAGACATTACTCAAAAAGTTTGAAAAATATCCTGCACAGGCAAAAGTGCTTAAGTTGCTCTTTGAACGCGGGTTTCAGGTAAATAAAGAAGGAAAGGTCACCTCTGGAAGTATTGAGATCGCACATACCCAGCTTGCAAAAGAAGCAGGTGTTGACCGGCGAGTAGTCGACGCAACTACAAAGACCATTATTTCAGATGAGCTTCTGAGCAGAATCTTCAGAAATGTTCATTCCATCCCCTTCCTCAGAGACGTAGCTCCTTCTCTTGGCCTTGGAGTAATCATTATTATCCCGGAAGATGCCGCTGACGTGGGCATCCTTGCGGAGGTTGCAGGCCTGATATCAGGAAGCAAAGTAAGCATCCGTCAGGCTGTTTCGGATGATCCATATTTAACTGATAATCCCAGACTTACAATCATTACCGATAAGAAAGTGCCTGGAGAACTTGTGGACAAAATCCTTGAACTGCCCTCAGTCAAAGGAGTAAGCATTTACTGAATTTTCTAACTGTGAGTATTAACTTATTTTCTTCCTCTTCTAAATGCGGAAAGTCCCAGAGCTATTCCAAGGAATCCGAAAAACATAGCACGCGTAGAAATATTTATTACTTCACTTCTGGACACTGAGTTTTCTGTAAGATTTTTAATAGTATCAGCAAATCTGAGGATTTCGTGCTCTATTGATGGTTCTACTTCTGCAAGCCGCCGGGTTCTAGTAAAAGATAGGGCGAAGTTCTCAATAGACTCAAGGCTTTTCCAGTTCAGAATTCCACTGGTGTCGTTATTCTTGTTTCTGAGGCTTGAGCCTGAATCTTCGGTATTTTTCGGATTAACAATGTATGTGGTATCTTCCGGGCTAATGGTATTTTCGGCAGAGGGCTGGCTTGTCGAGTTAAGGACATGAATAACAACGCAGGTTGAAGAACTGCCATTGTCATTCTTTGCCGTAAGGGAAATTGTATAGTTTCCTGGGCAGCAGAAGGTATGTTTTGGTTCCGGGCAACAAGACCTCTTACCATCCCCAAAGCTCCAGGACAGCGAGTCTGCATTTTCAGAAAAATCAAAAAACTGGATAGTAAGTGGAACATACCCAATTGTCATATTGGCACCGAACTTAGCATCGGGAAGTATGGGAACTGAGGGGTCCGGAGCTTTCAAAACATTTATAGTCACATTGGTAGAGTCGCTGCCATTCTCGTTCGTGGCATTCAGGGTAACCGTATAATTACCCTCATTGACAAAAGTACGTAAAAAGTTCGAAGAATTCGAGATGTCTTGATTTCCAAGGCTCCACAACAGTGAGCTGGCGTTTTCTGAGACATCTGTAAACTCAACCGTAAGAGGCGCGTATCCTACTGTCACGTTGGAAGTAAAAATTGCTTCTGGCATCACGGGAAGTTCCGGAATGAAATTCATTAACGGTCTGTAGTCCCTACTCTTTGTGAGGCGATTTACGGCATATGTAGTGTCGCCGATACCGTCTGTATCCACATCCTGACCTGTATAATCACTCCAGCAGTTGCCTGAGGTCCGGTTCCAGGTATTGAGTTTATCATCCCTGGCATTATTCGTATTATTAAAAAAGTTATTATATATCGTGTTTCCTGAGGAGGTAAACAACTTGATACCACAATCGGCGTTTGAAGTTACTATATTATTACTCAGGGTGTTATCTTTGGACTTAGATAGGCAGATCCCAATTTTGTTCTCCGATATAATATTGTTATTTATGATACAGTTTTGAGCACCATTCAGGTAAATTCCACATTTACTGTCGGTTATTGAGAAACCGCTGATTGTCACATTGCTGGCAACTACCTTGAATACATCGCTCTCTTTATCCGCTCCGGTAATAACTGTATTGTAAGGATTTTTTGAGTCCGAGATTATTGTCAGGTTATCCTGATTGATTTGAATGCTTTCATTATATTCTCCGGGCATCACAAAGATAGTATCGCCCGGCAAGGCATTATCTACTGCTTCCTGAATCGATTCTCTTGGGGAAACATAAATATTTTCTGCTGCACCGGTTTCTGAAATAGGAACCAGAACCAGAAAAATTGCAAATAAGCAGGCCTGTCTGAATGTTCGAATTTTTATCATGTTAACCCACACATCAATTCCGGAATTTACAGAATTATTTTTTAAAAGGATACATATAAAATTGTTGATCTAAAAAATATTGGAAAATAATAATTAAAATTAAAAACTTTAAAATGAACTTCATTGGTCATCGGTTAAGAAATTTTCTTGCCTGAACGCTATCGATTTTGCATTAGAAGCTGGCCTTAAATTTTGGCCTGTTTACTGAAATCGATACCCTGTTCTAGCTCCTAATCTATTAACATATTTAATAAATGTTGGGGGCATTGACGCAATTTATTACGATTTTTCACTTAACCGATGGCCAATAAAATTTCCCCTAAGTTTGAATTATAGAGTTAGGTTTAATTCCAAAATATTATCTGAAGTTTAAAACCTTATCCAGTTAAGCCTGATCCAGTTATGCTAAAATTGTGTTAAAACATAAGTTATAAAGCAAAAATTGAAACAAAGGTTAAAATCAGAAGTTAAAAGATTAATTAGACTTAAACCATTACTTTCCGAAACCTGTATATAACTTTACTTTCCAAAGCCTGTAAAATAACCTTATTTTTAAAGCTGCAGACTCGGTTCTATAGGATTCAGTTCTTCCACAGATTTTTTATAAAATATAACTGTAGGGACTGAATGATAACGTATATCAATTATAATTTTCAATGGATCTGGAAGAAATAAATCTCTGTAAGCAGGTATAAAATCTGCAAAGCCAAAGGTTTTTAAGTAGATCTTAGTTAATTCTTGAAAAATTCAGCTGGAGAATACGTATCATGCAGGAAAAAATAAAAGAAATTGCAGATCGAGTACGTGAACTGCGTGAACTCTCGGATTTCACGGTCAAAGACATGGCAGAATATTTGCAAATATCCAATGAAACTTATGAAAAATATGAAGATGGAACTGAGGATATTCCGGCAAGTATGCTTTTTGAAATTGCGCACAAACTGCGTGTAGACATGGCTACTCTTCTTACAGGGGAAGAGCCGCGCATGAATATATTTACAGTTACACGGGATGGAAAAGGAGTCAACGTTGAGAGGAGGAAGCAGTATAAGTACCAGAACCTGGCTGAAAAATTCATTCATAAAAAGGCTGAATTTTTTATAGTTACAGTTGAACACAAACCACATGGGGAAAAACCTGAGACAAATTCTCACCCAGGTCAGGAATTTAACTATGTGCTGGAAGGAAGCCTGAAGGTCTATATTCACAATAATGAAATTCTTCTGAATGAAGGAGACTCAATTTATTTTGACTCCACTTACGAACACGCTATGGAAGCCCTGGAAGGAAAGCCGGCCAGGTTCCTGGCAGTTATACTGTGATAATCTAATTCGTTAGTGCATCTCGTTTGATGTTATTCGATTCAATTTAACTCAGTGAATTCAATTAGACCTAATTTAATTTGGTTTAATTTAATTGATCTGATACAATTTACTTAATTTAATTTGGTTTAATTTAATTGATCTGATACAATTTACTTAATTTAATTTGGTTTAATTTAATTGATCTGATACAATTTACTTAATTTAATTTGGTTAGATGCAGTTTAAGTTTATTTGATTCGAATTGATGTAGTTTGAATTGATACAATTTACTTAATGTAATTTGGTTAGATGCAGTTTAAGTTTATTTGATTCGAGTTGATGTAGTTTGAATTACGTGATTTGAGTTAATATTGCTTGGTTTCAAATCCAATAAGAAATCCGATATCCGGGCTAAAACCTTGAAATTCAAATGAGGGCATGTAGCCTTCAAAATATAAAAACTACCTAAATAAATTGAGAAAACGGGTGTCTATAATGACTTCTTTGCTCAACCAGTTTGTTTCTAAAACCGACTTTGAATCTTATGAGGACTTTGAAAAAAATTTCAAAATCCTTGTTCCTGAAAACTTCAACTTTGCCTATGATGTAGTCGATGTCTATGCAAGAGATTTCCCTGAGAAGATCGCAATGATCTGGTGTGACGATCATGGGGAAGAGAGAATCTTTACTTTCAAAGACCTGAAGTACTACACTGACAAAACTGCAAATTTCTTTGCAAAGCATGGGATAGGTAAAGGCGACTATGTAATGCTCACCTTAAAGAGCCGGTACGAGTTCTGGTACTGTATCATTGCACTGCATAAATTGGGAGCCATTGCTGTACCCGCAACCCATATGCTCAAGACACGAGATATTGTATACCGGATTAAAAAAGCAGGACTGAAGATGATTGTCTGCATCTCGGAAAACGGAGTTCCAGAACAGATAGACGAAGCACACTCCGAATGCGGAAATATCCCACTCAAGAAAGTAGTAGTTGGAGATAATGTCCGGGAAGGTTGGATTGATTTCAGGAAAGAACTCAAAGAAGCCTCCCCCGATTTTGAACGGCCTTCTGGCGAGGATGCTACAAAAAATAGCGATATTTCTCTTGCTTATTTCTCTTCAGGAACAGCGAGCTTCCCAAAAATGGTGGAACATGACTTTACTTATCCTCTTGGGCATATCCTCACTGCAAAGTACTGGCAGAACGTGGAAGATGACGGGCTGCATTATACGGTAGCAGACAGCGGCTGGGGAAAATGTGTATGGGGGAAACTCTATGGGCAGTGGATAGCCGGTTGTGCGGTCTTTGTCTACGATTATGATCGGTTTGAAGCCAAAAATATGCTTGAAAAAGCCACGAAATACGGGGTTACAACCTTCTGCGCCCCGCCAACCATCTACCGATTCCTGATCAAGGAAGATCTCTCAAAGTACAATTTCAGTACCGTGAAATATGCAGTCGTTGCAGGCGAACCTCTTAATCCTGAAGTATACAACAGGTTCCTCGAATTTACAGGAATAAAGCTTATGGAAGGTTTCGGACAGACTGAAACCGTTGTAACTATCGCAACGTATCCCTGGATGGAACCGAAACCCGGATCTATCGGGAAGCCGTCTCCGGGCTTTAAGATTGAATTGATGGACAAAGACGGCAGACTTTGTGAGGTAGGGGAAGAAGGAGAAATCGTAATCAACACAAAGGAAGGCAAGCCTGTTGGACTCTTTGTCCACTATGGAAAAGATCCTGAAAAAACTAAGAAAGCATGGCACGATGGCTATTATCATACAGGAGATATGGCCTGGAAAGACGAAGACGGCTACCTGTGGTTTGTTGGAAGAGCTGACGATATTATAAAAACATCGGGATATAAAGTCGGGCCTTTTGAAGTGGAAAGCGCTCTTATCCAGCACCCTGCAGTACTCGAATGCGCAATTACAGGTGCTCCTGACCCTATAAGAGGCCAGGTTATCAAGGCAACTATTGTGCTCACAAAAGGATACACGCCTGGAGAAGAGCTTAAAAAAGATCTTCAGAATCACGTAAAAAGTGTCACTGCTCCTTACAAGTATCCACGCATAATAGAATTTGTGGATGAGCTTCCAAAGACCATTAGCGGAAAAATTCGCAGGGTCGAGATCCGGGATAAAGATCAAAATGAACTAAAATAAAGATATTATTTGAAAAATCGGCTCAGACTAGAAAATGCAAATAATAGAAAAGCAAATAAAACCTGATAACGTAGACAAAATCTGATAAAGTAGGCAAAACCTGATAACATAGACAAAATCTGATATAGTAAACAAAGCCTGTTTTGATCCGGAATCCTATAAGTTTCGGGTCAAAACAAAAAAGAAAAAAGGAAAGAAATAAGTACCTTAAACTTTCTGGAAAGTTTGCTCTATAAAGATTTGGTTCTGAATCCACTTTATAGTTTTATCTTAATTTTCTGCTTACATACTGTCTACTAAATTATACAATTTACAACGTAAGAAAAATATGAAAATTTAAGGCTCTTCTTTCTGTCAAAAAACCGGTTGAATTAAACAGGGACTGGATAATTCCGGGAAGATGAATCAAAAATCCCGGATTCCCCAAATCCAGGAATGGGCCTGAAACCTGAGAAGAGTCCAGAGAGAACTGAAAAGTGAACAAAAAGAGGATTTCATATGTCAAAGGATGATAAAAAAGAACCATACCCTGTAATTAATACTCTGGAGTGTAAGGCCTGCGGACGCTGCCTTCTAGCCTGCCCCAAAGGCGTACTTTCCATGAGTGAAAACCTGAATGCCCGGGGATATCATTATGTGGAATACAAAGGGGAGGGCTGCTCAGGCTGTGCAAGCTGCTATTATACCTGCCCTGAACCGCTTGCAATCGAGATTCATATACCCCTTAAAGAAGAGGAAGACAGGTAAGGTAGGAAAGGAGGAAAACTATGGCAACACAACTAGTAAAAGGCAACTCTGCAGTAATTGTAGGTGCACTATATGCCGGATGTGACTGTTTCTTTGGGTATCCGATAACTCCGGCAAGTGAGATCCTGCATGACGCGTCCAAATATTTGCCAAAAATAGGCAGGAAATTCGTCCAGGCCGAATCCGAAGAGGCTGCGATCAATATGGTCTATGGAGGAGCATCGGCAGGCCACAGGGTCATGACATCATCTTCAGGCCCTGGAATTAGCTTGATGCAGGAAGGAATTTCCTACCTTGCTGGCTCTGAACTTCCCTGTGTGATTGTAGACATTATGCGGGCAGGGCCAGGCCTTGGAAATATAGGGCCGGAGCAGGGGGATTATAACCAGGTAGTAAAAGGTGGAGGTCACGGAAACTACAAAAATATCGTGCTTGCCCCGAACTCAGTGCAGGAAATGTGCGACTTTACCATGAAAGCTTTTGAGCTTGCCTTTAAGTACAGAAACCCAGTTGTGGTGCTTGCAGACGGGGTGCTCGGGCAGATGATTGAGTCACTTGAATTCCCGAAGCAAGCTATTGTTCCTGAGATTGATACAACCTGGGCGGTCAACGGTACAGTTGAAACCAGACCTAACCTGATAACCTCTATCTTTCTGGACTTCAATGAGCTTGGAAAGTTCAATGAAAAACTGCAGGTAAAGTATGAGCTCATAAGGCAGAATGAAATCGATTACGAAGAGTACCTTACCGATGATGCTTCAATTGTCCTTGTTTCTTATGGAATTAGCAGTCGGATTTGCAGGTCAGCTGTGGATCTTGCAAGGCAGGAAGGCATTAAGGTCGGGCTTTTCAGGCCTAAGACTCTTTTCCCGTTCCCTGAGGCGCAGTTGAAAGCTCTGGCAGATAAGGGCTGTTCCTTTATTTCTGTGGAAATGAGCAATGGGCAGATGATATATGATGTCAGGCTTGCAATTAACTGTTCACAGCCTGTAGAGCTTGTAAATCGTATGGGAGGAAACTTGATGACCCTTGACCAGATTATGGATAAAATCAGGAAAATGGCAAGGGAGGCATGAAAATGGCAGTGGAAATTATAAATGGAGAAAAAGTAATAGGAAGGCCAAAAGCTCTGTATGCGGACTATCCTCGTAAAGGACCAGTAGCCTCGACAGCCACTCACTACTGCCCCGGCTGCGGACATGGGGTTCTGCATAAGCTTATTGCCGAAGCAATTGACGATCTTGGGATTCAGGACAGAACTGTTATGATCAGTCCTGTGGGCTGTGCTGTCTTTGCTTACTATTATTTTGATACAGGTAACATCCAGGTCGCTCACGGTCGTGCGCCTGCTGTTGGGACAGGAGTTTCCAGGGCTGAAGAAAATGCTGTGGTTATTTCCTATCAGGGAGATGGAGACCTTGCATCCATTGGTCTGAACGAGACTCTCCAGGCCGCTAACAGGGGTGAAAAACTTGCAGTCTTTTTCGTAAACAATACAGTTTACGGGATGACAGGTGGACAGATGGCGCCTACAACCCTTGTGGGCGAAAAGACTACAACATGCCCGGAAGGCCGAGACCCTCGTTTTGCAGGTTATCCTCTCCATATCTGCGAATTGCTTAACAACCTTAAAGCTCCAGTTTTTATTGAAAGGGTTTCAGTTTCGGATATCTCCCATATCAGGAAAGCCAGAAAAGCTGTGCATAAGGCGCTTGAAATCCAGCGCGATGGAAAAGGATATGCTTTTGTTGAAGTCCTTGCCGCCTGCCCGACTAACCTCAAGATGAATGCGGAGCAGGCTATCAATTTCATAAATGAGGAGATGGAAAAGGAGTTTCCAGTCCAGAATTTCAGGGATAAATCCAAAGAAGTCGAACCTCTGCACCGTGGAGTCAGTGACTTTACAACCGAAGCTCTTGAGAGGCTTTACGGAATTGAAGCGGGTGCCGAAGAAAAACCTGCCAGAAAGGATTTTGCTCCGATCCAGACCAAGATTGCTGGTTTTGGAGGGCAGGGTGTCCTCAGCATGGGACTAATCCTTGCGCAGGCCGGAGTTAAGGCAAACCTCAATGCTTCTTGGTTCCCGTCTTATGGCCCTGAACAGAGGGGTGGGACCTCTAATTGCTCGGTCGTGATTTCAGGCCAGCCTATAGGCTCTCCTACTGTCTACACTCCTGACATCCTGATAGCTATGAATCGTCCTTCCCTTGAAAAGTTTGAAGGGGTAGTACGGGAAGGAGGCTTTATTCTCTACGATTCGTCCATTGGCGAAGTTGAAACACCTGCACATGTAAAGGCTGTTGCAGTTCCTGCAACCGAAAAAGCCAAGGAGGCGGGTTCTGAGAAAGCTGCCAATTCCTTCATGCTTGGAGTCCTTATGGGTCTTAATGCAACTGGTCTGAATGAAGACGTCTTCAAGGAAGCTCTTGTCGAAAACTTCGCAGGGAAAACCAAGGTTATTGAGTTTAATCAGATGGTTCTTGAAGCTGGGGCACAATGGGCAAGAGAGAATGTTAAGTTCTAAGGACTTTAGATTTGAGAATAAAACAAGTTTCGAGGACATTCAAATTGCATAAAAGCAGGTGGAGAAGATTTTTCTCTACCTACTGGCATTTTAGTAGTACTTTTCACGTAATCTTCACGTAATCTTCACGTAACTTCCCAGTGATTTGTCAATAGTCCTTAAACGATTTCGTTTTCTTTAACTGTCAAGTGTCTTATGGTATTCTTTCCAGGGCTATTTCAGGTTGTCCTGCGCAGAAAAAGTTACTCTAGCGAAGCATACACTTCTAAGAAACTCAACCGAGAAGCCCAATTGATCTCAAAAAACAGATATTCAGCATATGCATCATCTTAAAACAATCATAAACTTTATTAAATCTAAGTACATTGTAAGAATAAGGGAGCATTTTATAAATTGGCTTTAAATGTATTTGCTAAAAAGGTAATAATAACTTGAAAGCAGTTTATTGGAAAAACATTTTATTAGAAAAATGTTTATTGAAAAATGTTTATTGAAAAAGCATTTTATTGATCTAGAATTAGTTGGCAGGGATTGAGTCCCTATTCTCGAATCCCTACCTGCGATCCAACCCAGAGATTAAGAGGAAACCCTATTACTCTTAATCTCACATAGAAGTAGACGGTAGGGGCCGAGTCCCTATTCTCGAATCCCTACCTGCGATCCAACCCAGAGATTAAGAGGAAACCCTATTACTCTTAATCTACACTTATTTTATAACAACACGGGGATATATAGCATAACCGACCCAAAAAACAATTCGTGATTCTAATTTTGCTTGGACTATTTATTTTTAATATAAACAAAATTTTTAACGGCATTGAAAATTTTGCTTATATTAATTTAGTTGAACTTTTGTAAATATCATCTAATTAAGTAATAAAAAAGTGTAAATATCATCTTATTAAAACATACTACAGAATTTTTTCATACTACTTTATAAGATAAAACTGCTCTGAAGAAAGACTACAAGTACTAAATACAAGGTTTCAGCGAAATATCCAAAGCTAAAGACTTTGGAATTTATACTTCGTTCTTTAAAACCCTGCTTTCTCGTATAGGAATCTGGTGTATCTGACCTACGCATAACCTGCCCAAAAGTATAAAGAAATTTATAGCCACATTATTGAGGTAAAGCTGAAGGAAAACGAAAAGAGTATTTAATCTTCACGGCAATTGATGAAGCTATCGACATCATTATAAATAAACATGTAAACTTAGGAACGGTCATAAGGTTTATTAAAAATAAAGACATTCTACAAAATAAGAAGCCACTCTAAAAATTAGTTTAGAAGTAGACGGTAGGGGGCCGAGTCCCTATTCTCGAATCCCTACCTGCGATCCAACCCAAAGATTAAGAGGAAACCCTATTACTCTTAATCTATACTCTTATAGTAGCGTGGGAATATATATCATAACCGACACAAAAAACTATTCATACTCTGAATTTTCAAACAACTCTTGAATTTGTTTGGCTGCAAAACTTTTAATGATCTTAAAATATTCAACCAAAACATAAAATTCAATACATTAAATTGGCAGTAAGTACCATAAAAATCTTTTTTCGAAACTCCTCTAATCCCTTCACGCAATCCAACACAGGGATTAAGAGCTCTATACCCTCAATTTGCATTCACTTTTATAATCACAGGGAAATTATAGTCATAACCGGCTTGAACAAAGACAGCATAACCATAGAGAATCTGAGTCCAAAAAAAGTGTCTTTAGTTCTTTGTCTTTAGTTCTTTGTCTTTAGTTCTTTGTTTCCTGTTTTCCAGCTATAGAGAAATAGCACGATTTTAGGACCAATAAGGCTAATCCTTACGATTATTAATTGTAGGATACGGACGTTAATTTTATCAGAATACGTCTATTGATAATGTTTTATATTCACTGATAATTTTATCAGAATACGTCTATTGATAATGTTTTATATTTACTGATAATTTTATCAGAATACGTCTATTGATAATGTTTTATATTTACTGATAATTTTTTTACTTTCAAGGCCATATATTATTGCCAAACTCTACTTTGGAAGCTGGAAATACTACAAAAGTTATTTGATTTTGCTCTGAAACTACAAATATAAGGTTATATGAAGAAGTTTCATATGTAAAACTTGAAACGATGATAGCGATAACAATATAAACAGTGGTTCTAGGGCAGTATAGCCTCGGTTGAAATGCCGTAGATTTCCTGCTGTTTTAACGGTGGGAGTTGTAAGAAGCTATATCTTTAGAACCACAACCGTTGCAATGTTTGATTACGCCGATAGGGTTTGGACCAGGTCATCAAACTCAAACGTTTCTCGGATTTTCGGTCAAGCCTTTTTTTTAAAAGGGTTGCGGGCAAGCAGTTTTTTCAAAAGGGTTGTTTGAAAAGGATTATTGAAAATATATTTTTCTTGCCCGTAATTCAGCTTTTTTGAGCGAAGCAAAAGGGGACTCGGAAGATATGTATATTGGTTGCAGAAAAGGGTGGAGACCTGGGTCATTCAAGCCCTTTAGTGCTCCAGCCATTTTAATTAGTCTTTTAGTAGGTTTTCAAATAAGATAGGTTTTAAGTGGGGGGAAACCGTTAAAACACACAGAACTGTAGCTCTGGGTATAGGCGCCTGTCGTAAAGATGTATACGCGGTTTCCTTCTCGCATGGTGTGAGGAAATGTATACTTGTGATGCTCATACAGAATATCCATACTGTCACAGGTCGGACCTGCAAGAATTACTTCTTCGGCACAACCCTTTTTATCACAGAAAATGGGGTATTTGATGCATTCATCAAGGGTTTCTATAAGGCCCCCGAATTTGCCAATGTCAAGATAAACCCATTTGTACTGGTTGAATCTGGCTTTTTTGGAGATCATTACAACTTCGCTTACTATTATGCCGGCATTGGCAACCAGTGAACGTCCGGGTTCTATAATAATTTCAGGTAGCTCTTCTCCAAAGTCTTCATGTAAAAAGCGGCGGATTTCTCCAGCATAGGTCTCCAGGTCATGAGCCTGATCCTGGTATTTTGCAGGAAAACCTCCACCAAGGTTGATCATTTTCAGATGTATACCTTTTTCAGCTACTGCCTCAAAAAGATACTTACATTTGGAGATGGCATTGTCCCACTGGCCAATGTCCCTCTGCTGGGAACCAACATGAAAAGAAAGCCCATAAGGCTCAAGCCCTAACTTTTCAGCCTTCATAATGAGCTTATATATCAGGTCGGGGTGTGCACCAAATTTCTTTGAGAGAGGCCAGTCAGCCCCGTCGCTTTCAGTAAGGACACGGAAAAATACTCTTGAACCAGGGGCTTTTCTAGCTAACTTTTTCAGATCGCTGTCAGAATCAGTAACGTAAAGCCTCACTCCTTTTTCATACGCGTACTCTATGTCTTTCTCTTTTTTGATAGTATTGCCGTAACTGATTCTTTCAGATTCTACCCCAAGCCTGAGAAGCTGATCAAGTTCATAAACCGTTGCTACATCAAAATTGGAGCCTTTACTTTTCAGGGCAAGCACAACCTCATCCATGGGGTTAGCCTTTACAGCATAGTGAATTTTTGCAAAGGGCATGTGTTCTACAAGCTCGTCATAGCTTTGCTCTATCTTCTGCAGGTTAACAGTTAAAAATGGAGTTTCTTTACCGCGGGAGAACTTTTTGATTCGGTTAAAATCATCTCTTGAGATGAAATCCTCCAGCGGAAACACATAGTGCTCTTTTCTCATGGCTACTCCCTTCTAAAATTAAAACTGATATATGCTCAAACTATATGCATACTAGTTAATAATTTTTAGTATCTTAATTATTTGTAATGATTATTCAGTTTAAAACCAATTATTTTGATAATGAACGAAATAAAGCGATTCAAATAGGATTTTATGTATATAAAACTAATTCTCGGCGAATATCAAGACATGAAAATCACTGAAATCAATAGATGTTTACTAAAAATAGTCATATCTTAATAAAAGATCTAATTAACTCTTTTTTTTGCATTAAAGTCACCAAAAATCCATTTATCTGCGTAGAAGACACGAGAAATCTTAGATATTTTCAGAATATTCAAAAACGATTTTTATTCCAAAAAGAAACATTACGGATTCAAAAGAAAATAGAAGTTTAATTAAGCGATTAAAAGGTTATAAACCTTTTTTTTATCCATATTATTTAGAAGCAACTCATTTTAATCCATTTCATAAAAAGCCAGATTTATAAAGTTTAAAAATAAATTTATTATGTTCCGGCCGATTTTATCTGGTTCTGAACAGCACTATCAGTATCCCGATTCCTACAAACACGAGACCATAAGTTATAACTTCCAGACTTAATTGAAAAAAAAGAAATACAGTCGAAAGTGCTCCAAGAAACGGGATCAAGGGAAAACGGCCAATATTCAGGGGAACCTTAAAAGGGCGACTTCTTCCGGGGTTAGTATAACGAAGTTTTATCAGAGAGAGATTGACCATAAAAAAGATAATAAAAATCATAAAATTAGAAATATTTGCTACGATTGCAACATCCTTGAATAGCGTAAACAGGGCTGAAAGAAAGGAAACTCCTAAAATTGCGACCCATGGTGTCCGGTAACTGGGGTGCACTCGTGAAAAAAAGTTAGGAAGAGTCCCTGAATCTGCCATGCCATATACAATCCTTGACCCGCCAAGCATGACCACAAGTACAGTATTCATAGTGGAAAAAAGAGCGATCCAGGACATGAGGACAAAAGCCTTATTTCCCAGAGAAATAGCCACAACATCTGCAAGGGGAGCACCTGAAAGTCCAAGAACCCGAAAGTCAAGCACGCTTACGGCAGTTACTGCCACGCATATGTACAGGAAAACCGTAACAAAGATGGCAATAAGCAGGGCTTTTGGAGTTGTCTTTTCGGCTTTTTTTGTTTCCTGTGATAATCGTACAATATCTTCAAAACCGAGAAATGCGAAAAAAATCAGAGTTGAAGCCTGGAATATTCCTGCCAGGTCTGTAGCTTCGAGATAATTTACCGTTCCAAGGTAAGGAAGACCTGTATAAATTACAATTAGAAGACCTGACACTTCGATAAAACTTATGAAAATAGCAAGCCTGGCAGATTCCTTGATCCCGTAAACCATGATGAGGCTGAGAAAGATAAACAGGCCTAAAGTTCCTATCAAATATCCATTCCCGAAAAGGTTGCTAAAATACCTGCCAAACCCGAGGGCAACAGCAGAACTCGTTATTGCTACAAAATATATGACAAGTAGCCCAATAAACAGGCCAATACGTTCTCCAAAAGCTCTTCTTACGAACCCGTATTCTGCTCCAGCCCCCGGAAACATGGAAGCGAGTTCCATATAACTAAAGGCAGAAAGTGTGGCCGTTGCTCCGGCAAACAGAAAAGAAAACCAGACCATATTGCCTGCAAGCCCTGCAGCTTTTCCCATAAGTACGTAGATTCCGGCTCCTAGAATATTGCCAATTGCTACCAGAGTAACCTCCAGCAGATTTAGTTCCTTTTTCAGTTCTGACTCCCCTTTCATAATAAGCCCCGCGTCAAAACTTGAAAAACTCAAGTACAAAAATAATAAAAGTAATAAATAATAAAAGTGGAACATTTACCTGTCAGAAAGACTATCCTATGAGAAGCTGTGATTACTTTCTATTAACTGGTTCTCAAAAATTCTCTTTTCGAGAATTTAGAAGTTTTACCATTAAGTAGCTCCACGGAAGGCTGCTGAAAAAAATAAGTAAGGTCCAGGATAGACTGGCCGGAATTTACTAGGCTGAGAGAGACCCTACACGCAAGCTTAAAATAAATATTTTCAGGTTTTAATGTACATATTTTCAGGTTTTAATGTACATATTTTCAGGTTTTAATGTACATATTTTCAGGTTATAATTTCATTTTCCTGGCGAGTTCTAGGCCGATTTCCTCCACTTTATTCAAATCTTCTTCCCTGGGTTTGCCCTTTACCTGAAGGGTTCCAACAATTTCCATCTTCGAGGGAACCAGAATTTCTCCTGCTTGCTTCAGAGCGCCTCCACCCCAGCCGAAAGATCCAAGTATAACCCCATATTTTGCAGGTGGCTTGAGAGCTTTTACCAGGTAAGTGCCGTAAAGGGCAAGAGGATGCATGCCTGCAAGGACGGTTGGAGTTCCAAGGATAACAGCGCGGGAATCAACCAGTTCTCTTGCAATATCTCCTGTATTCGCAACTTCAAGGTCATAGATTCTGACATCTATACCTTCTTTCAGTAAGGTTTCTGCGATTGTCCTGACCATTATTTTTGTGGAGCCCCACATACTCACATAGACAATAAGGGCTTTATTTTCGGTCTTCCCTGTAGTCCATTTTGCGTAGGGTTCAAGTATACGCTGAGGGTTCTTATAGATAGGTCCGTGACTCGGCGCAATAATTGCGATATCAAGATCCTTAATTTTTTCAAGGGCTTTTGCCCCCATTTTTCCAAAAGGCATCATGATTTCCCCATAATAGCTTTTTGCAAGAGGAATAAGTTCTTCTAGGTCCTCATCATAAACGCCCTGAGCTGTGTGAGCCCCAAAGAAATCACATGGGAATAGGACCCTGCCTTCAGGTAGGTATGTGAACATGGTTTCAGGCCAGTGGAGCCAGGGAGCTTCGATAAAGTGCAGGTTTTTTCCTCCCAAATCAATAGTATTTCCATCGGCAACGACTTTAACCCGATCGTCTGGCAGGTCATGGTAAAGGCTTGCCATTTTCACGCCTCTTTCTGTGGTAACAAGCACCGAGTCAGGAGTCCGGTCCATAATAAAACGAATTGCACTGGCGTGATCGGGTTCGGCATGATTCATAATCAGGTAGTCCAGTTTTTCCAGGCTGGAAACCAGGTTTATTTTCTCTTCGAACTCCTCTTCAAAACCAGGGTTCACGGTATCAATAAGTGCTGTTTTTTCTTCTCCTTTTACAAGATACGCGTTGTAGCTTGTCCCCTGAGGCAGCGGAACCAGAGCATCAAACATTCTGCGGCTCCAGTCTTTTGCCCCAACCCAGAATACATCTTTAGCAATTTCAGGAACACTGTAAATCTCCATATTTTTACCTCCATTCCCCCAAGCAGTAAAACGGCTCGAAATAAGAAGCATGCAAGTTTGTCTGCATCTATCAATCCGAGAACTGGATTTATTTAACGACTAATTTTATGACTATATTGTATTTGTCCGATATATTTATTAGGCAAAACCCTTAACTGGTAAAACCTTAGATTTTAACTGGCGTTTTAACTCGGTAAGGAAAAGGTAACTTTTAATAAATTAAAATGAAGCTGTATTGCCTTCTCTTTTTTTATAGTATTTTTATGGAAAAATTAAAAAAAGAAAAACTTTATATAGACAGCAGTAAGTTATCTTCTTCCTAGCAGGCAAGAGTTAACAAAATTATGGCCAATGTGGCAATCCTTGAGCCTGAAAAATATTCGGTATTGAAATGAGGCTTTAATACCTAAAATATTACGGTTACCTAGAACATTGCAGTTAAAAAAAAGAAGGGATAATTATGAAAGCATCATCCGTAGAATTAAATCCTAATAAACTGGTACAGTACCTCAACAAACCAGCAAGCGAATTCACCAAAGACGACATTATTAAGTTCATAAAGGAAAACGGCATTAAGATGCTGACTTTCCGTTATATTGGTGGAGATGGAAGACTCAAAGCTCTCGCCTTTGTGATCAGAGACGAAGAACATCTTGACAACTTGCTTTCCGCTGGTGAGAGAGTCGATGGATCAAGCCTTTTTACATACATCGAAGCAGACTCAAGCGACCTCTATGTCCTTCCTAAATACAGGACTGCCTTCGTGAATCCTTTTGAAGAAATCCCAACCCTGGATATCCTCTGTTCCTACTTCGACAAAGACGGAAATCCTCTCGCAAGCTCTTCCGAAACCGTCATGAAGAAAGCTGCCCAGGTCCTGACCGAGAAGACAGGCTATGAACTTCAGTCAATGGGCGAACTCGAATACTACATCATCGCCAACAAAGAAGACGTCAATATGGCTTTCCCAGCCGTTGACCAACAAGGATACCACGAATCCAATCCCTTCACCAAATTCGACCAGCTCAGAAAGGAAGCAATGATGTACATCTCCGAAGCTGGCGGAAAAATCAAATATGGGCACTCAGAAGTCGGAAACTTTACTGACGATAAATACTACTACGAGCAGAACGAAATCGAATTTGAGACTGATTCACTTGAGAACACTGTCGATCGTCTGCTTATCGCAAAGTGGATGCTCAGGATGCTTGCCGACCAGTACGGTGTAATTGTAAGCTTTGCTCCAAAGATTACTGTCGGAAAAGCTGGAAGCGGACTGCACGTCCACATGAAGCTCCTGAAGGACGGAAAGAGCGTCATGGTCGAGAACGGTGGAGTTAGCGACACTGCAAAAATTGCAATAGCCGGAATTCTTGACATTGCAGCAGGAATTACTGCTTTTGGAAACAGAATTCCTACATCCTACCTGCGTCTTGTACCTCACCAGGAAGCTCCTACCAACATCTGCTGGGGAGACAGGAACCGCTCTGCTCTGATCCGCGTGCCTCTTGGCTGGTTCTCTGAAGAATCCAGCAAGATGGTAGCTCTCGCCAACCCGAACTATAGCGAAGAGTTCAAGAGCCACAGCTACAAGTCTACTTTTGAATTCCGTGCCGCTGACCCATCAGCTGACCTTTACCTCCTGATGGCATCCTTTGCTGTAGGTATCCGCCACGGCTTTGAAATGGACAATGCCCTTGATGTTGCAAAGAAGCTCTACATTGATGTCAACATTTTCAAGGATGAACACAAGGACAGGCTTGCCCAGCTTGAGCACCTGCCTGCATCCTGCTACGAGTCCGCTCAGGCCCTGAAGAAGCTGAAAGACGTCTTCATGGAGTATGATGTCTTCACCGAAGGTATGATCGATGACAACATAAAGTACCTTGAAAGCCTTGACGACAACCAGCTTAGTGAGAGACTCTACGGTAAGAACGAAGAAATCAGGAAACTTGTGGACTCTTACATCCACATTGGATAATCCTGTTTCAGTACATTAAAAATCTTTTTCCACAGAAAAATGCAGAGTCCTGCTTCTCAGGGAGCAGGGTTCTGCCAATAATATTTTTCTGAAAATTTTCTAAAAGCAGTATTCTGTCAAGTTTTCTGAAAAAAGTAAGCTTCTTGCTGCTTTTACCAGATATTCCGTTACTTTTCGCTTACGGTTCGCACTGTTTTTTACTTCAGATCTCTTTTTACTCTTCGCTTAAGCTTTTTACCTCAGATTTTACCTCGGTTCTTAATATAGGGACTTTCTTTTCCGGATTTTTCGTGCTTTCTCTATTTTTCCCGTTTTTTCTCGGGTTTTATCCGATTCTAATTTTTCAAGGTAACACTTCATAGTCTATTCAGGTTTACACCAGACCGTGCGGTTACGGGGTTGGCTTTATCTATCTTAACGAAATCTATAGGGAACGTAAAGTGATAAGGACTCGAATTGATCAGAAATGACAGAAAACAGCAATCCAGAAAACCCCGATAGACAGGAAAAAAACCTCTCCGAAACCCCGATCCCCAAAATAACAATCATCTGTTCTGCCCCCGATCTTGCCAGCCAGAACATTAAGACCCAACTTTTAAACCTCATAGAATGGAAACTCTTAGAGCTTCCTGAAAATTCCGGATTCTCTGCAGCCAGGGAATCGCAGGACGGAAAATTCAGACTCGTTGATATTGAGGAAACGCATGTCTTCCAGGACGGACTCGACAGAAAACTTGAAAATGCGGGGTTGCCAGCTTCTCTTATAATTTTCGCATCCAAACACCGGAGCAAAGAGGAGATTTCTTCCCTTACCGTACACTGCACAGGAAACCCCTCAGACGATGTAAGGCTTGGAGGTTGCCCAAAATCTCTTGCAGTCTCTTCTCCGGCTGCTATGAAATCCATCCTTTCGGAAATGAAGCGCCTGGCTGAGCAAAAAGGCCTTAAATACGATGTTACTCTTGAAGTGACCCACCATGGGCCGACTGAACTTTCAGTTCCTTCCCTTTATGCCGAAATAGGAAGCACTGAAGTGCAGTGGAATGATCCTGAGGCAGGCGAGGTTGCTGCAAAAGCTATCCTTGCAGTCTCCCTTGAAAAAGTGCCTGTTGCCATTGGTTTTGGAGGGGGACATTATGCCATGCGCCAGACAAAGCTTTTGTTTGAAACCAAAATCTCTTTTGGGCACAATTTTCCCAAGTACAAGCTTGAATTTGTGGATGAAGCCCTGATCAGGCAAGCAATTGAAAAATCAAAGGCTGATTTTGCTTATTTTGACCGGAAATCCATGAAAAGTGAAGAAAGGAAAAAGATTTCCAAAATCCTTGAGAAACTGGGGCTCAGTGTCCTTAAAGAATCAGAGATCAGGGAAAAATATGAAAATTAACATTAAAACAAACTTTATAACAAGTTCAATTCTCCAGAAAAATTGTGTTACTGCGTATCTGGAGCACTCCAGTACACAGAAAGGGATACAATGCTGAACATAGAGCTACTTCCGGTTCTCCTCCGCTTTCTTTTTGGAGGAAGCGCTGTTGCGATTTCCGCAATTGTTGCAAAGAAGTTCGGAGGCAGGTTGGGAGGAGTTTTTGCAGCTTTTCCCGCAGTATATCTGGCAGCAATTCTGGGCCTGAGCATAGATTATAAGGGAAGTGAACTGCTCCTGATCTCAGAACAGCTTTCTAAAGGTGCACTTGTGGGAATGCTGGCAGACATTTGCTGCGCTCTTGCTGCAAGTTATTTTATTCTCAGGTCCGGGTGGAAAAAAGGGCTGGTTTACTCGCTTCTCCTCTGGGCTATGCTTGCTCCTGCAATCTACTTTGTGTGGTTCAGATTCTGAAAAAAATCTTTGGCCAAGCTTTCTTTTAGAAAGGTTGTGGTCAAATTTTCTTTTATAATATCTGAATAATATTATCTTTCTGGATTTACAGTATTTGGTACAGAGTTCTGGTTTGTTGATATCTTTTCATAACCAGAACTCCATTTCTATGAATTGAGTTACTCTTTGTTCTTGTTCATAAACTGTATCTTTAGCGGTGCTTTTACTTTAGGAATGATAAAAATATAATTTCAAATATTCATTTTTGAAATGGTTTTATATACGTTGCCCAAGGCAATATAGATACCAGAAATCGTGAAATTATATCTTCTTCATTCCTTAGTATCAAAACACTATAAAATATCAACAAAAATACTTATTATCCAATAAAATTTAATTCATAGAGATGAGTTTGAAATATTTTAGGACTTACGCGGTTGAACTGAGAAATCAATAGCATTAAGCCCTTAACTGTATAAAACACAAATCTAACCATAAGGCCTATTGAATTTGATTTTGTACCTCAAATGCGTGAGTCCTAAACTACTTCATAGCCTGTTAGTGTTTTTCTCTCCAATTTAGAGCTGTCTGGGTTTTTGTTAATGCGTTAATCAGGTGCCCTGTTGTTTGTTGGTATTGCCTGAGGCAGAGGTTTTTACATCTTCGTCTCTGGATGTTTTGCTGGAGCTATCTTCCACACGGGAACGGAAATCCGTTTTTGTGGTATGTTTACCTCCTTTAGCTTTGGAGGAGGCGCTTTGCCAGTTGATATCGGCAACTTTTTCCGCTTTCAACTGCAAGTTTTCGCCTTGCATGCTGGTTTTCGCCATTATATCAGCGGAAGGTGGGGATGCGGACTCGGAAACTTGCCGATTGTTGGAACCACCTTGTGGATTAGACATCGAGGCCGATGCTATCTCAATTAAGGCGCAGATTAACAGCATTATCACTATCAATTTTATATCTTTTCTCATGTTCTCTACACCCTATATTGGAGAGAGTATATCTCTCTCCAATATTTTTCTTCGTATTTCTTGTCCCTCCATTTTTTTGTTTATCGTTTTATGATACGTCGACACCATGAAACAAGTTAGCACGCTTTCACGATAAGGCAAATTTTGAACCTTTATTCGGTCATTACGGATTGACCTTCGCTTATTGTTTCTTCCTATTCGAGATTTTTTAATATTTTTGAGATAATCAAAAATTGGCATTGATTCTGCTGGCAGTTAACCGCCATCGTCAAAAACTCGAAAATATTAAAACGTCTCCAGATTTATGTTGTTTGTCCAGGTTTGATATCTTCTTTTAAGCTTGCGATTTTCAGCAACAGACTTCACGATCCATCATTCATATCTTGTAAAATATTTGATAAGCATTTGACAAAATAAATTGTTTATATATTTATTTAAACAACCTGCCAAATATTGAACTTTCTCGAAATACTCTGAAATTACAACCAAGCAAAGACACTTTGAGAACTATTATTATAATAATATTGCCTATGTGAGATGTTCTGCTCTCTGTCCATCATCAGACAATTGTTGTCGTGTTATTCTCTAGAGGGAAGATTGTTGTTGTGTTAACCTCTTTAGCTTTGTTGTAGCATACCACCGCTTTTTCATGCCTGCCAAGTTTATCAAGAGCAATACCCTTGTTATGCCAGGCATCAGAATCTTTTGGGTTTATTTCTATGGCTTTAGCATAAACTTGGACTGCTTCTTCATATTTACCCCAATTATCAAGAACAACACCTTTGTTATACCAGGCGTTGAAATAATTTGGGTCTATCTCTATGACCTTATCATAAGCTTGGATTGACTCATTATATTTACCTAAATCAGAAAGGGCATTACCTTTGTTATACCAAGTATCGGAATCTTTCGGGTCTATTTCTATGGCTTTATCATAAGCTTGGATTGACTCATTATATTTACCTAAATCAGAAAGGACATTACCTTTGTTATTCCAGGCAAAAGAATAGTTTGGTTTTATCTCTATGGCTTTATCATAAGCTTGGATTGCTTCCTCATATCTACCCAAATTATCAAGAGCAACACCTTTGTTATTCCAGGCAAAGGAATAGTTTGGTTTTATCTCTATGGCTTTATCATAAGCTTGGATTGACTCATTATATCTACCTAAATCAGAAAGGGCGATGCCTTTGTTATACCAGGCATAGAAATAGTTTGGGTCTATTTCTATAACTTTATCATAAATTTGGATTGCTTCTTCATATTTACCCATCTCATCAAAAGCTATGCCCTTGCTATTCCAGGCATGTAAATCTTTCGGGTCTATCTCTATAGCTTTATCATAAGCTTGGATTGACTCATTATATTTACCTAAATTAGAAAGGGCATCGCCTTTGTTATTCCAGACAAAGGAATAGTTCGGGTATATCTCTATAACTTTATCATAAGCTTGGATTGACTCATTATATTTACCTAAATTAGAAAGGGCATCGCCTTTGTTATTCCAGGCAAAGGAATAGTTCGGGTTTATCTCTATGGCTTTATCATAAGCTTGGATTGACTCATTATATTTACTCATACTATCAAGGGCAACTCCTTTGTTATACCAAAATGTAGCATTCTGCGAAATAGCCGAATCATTTCCTGTATCTGCTGCGCCTGTGATACTTTCCAGTATTAAAAGTGCCAGCGTCGTTATTCCTAAAACCATTATGAGGGCATATCCTTTGCGTGTTTTACCACATATCATTTCTTTCATTTTACGCCTCCCAATATGACTTGTATATTTGTAATAAAAAAGGATAAGATTATACATACATGATAGAGATTACACATATAATACATGACAAACTATATATATAAATATACTTTTATAAAATAAGACGTTTGTATAAAATGAACTACTTTCTGACCTATTACCCTACTTTTATATTAATTATGACTTACGCGGTTGAATGAAAAAATAAATAGCATTAAAAATTTAACTGTCTAAAGCATAAATTCAACTATAACTTCTGTTGTACTTGATTTTGTGCTTCAAGTGCGTAAGTCCTATATTTGAAACATTTATGGTAAATTTGGAAACGTTTTGTGATAAGGCTCATCACCCATATATTCTTCCCATTCTTCGGGGAGGAGATTTCGGGTTAAACGATTGCTGGCTTCATTTATAAGATCTTCTTTAGTGCTACACGTCCACAGCCTTGCAGTACTATCAGCACTCGCCGTAGCAATGTATTTTCTATCAGGACTGAACACAACGTCATTCACCCAACCATCATGGCTCAGAACAAAAGCTTGTTTACCTGTAGCTGCATCCCATATGCGTGCTTTATGGTCATTACTAGCCGTAGCGATATATTTTCCATCAGGACTGAACACAACGTCATTCACCCAACCATCATGGCTCAGAACAAAAGCTTTACCTGTAGCTGCATCCCATATGCGTGCTGTGTTGTCCTTGCTTGCTGTAGCTATGTATTTTCCATCAGGGCTGAACACAACATCATTTACTGGACCATCATGGCTCAGAACAAAAATTTGTTTACCTGTAGATGCGTTCCATACGCATGATGTGTTGTCACCACTCGCTGTTACGATGTATTTTCCATCAGGACTGAAAGCAACATTATTCACCCAATCATCATGGCTCAGAACAAAAATTTCTTTACCTGTTGATACATCCCATAAACGTGATGTATTATCACAACTCGCCGTAGCAATGTATTTTCCGTCAGGGCTGAAGGCAACCTTCTTTACCCAATTACTATGGTTCAGAACAAAAATTTGTTCATCTGTAGATGCATTCCATATGCGTGCTGTGTTGTCTAAACTCGCCGTGGCTACGTATTTTCCATCAGAACTGAATGCAACACTAGTCACCCAACCATCATGGTTCAGAACAGTAATTTGTTTACCTGTAGCTGCATTCCATACGCGTGATGTATTGTCATAACTCGCCGTAGCGATGTATTTTCCATCAGGACTGAACACAACATCAGCTACCAGAGCATCATGGCTCAGAACAAAAATTTCTTTATCTGTATATGCGTTCCATAAACGTGCTGTGTTGTCATCACTCGCTGTAGCTATGTATTTTCCATCAGGACTGAACACAACATTATTCACTGTATCATTATGGTTTAGAACTTCTGTAGCTGTATCCCATAAACGTGCAGTTTTGTCACCACTCGCTGTAGCTATGTATTTTCCATCAGGACTGAATACAACATTCTTCACCCAATCATCATGGTTCAGAACAAAAATTAGTTTACCTTTAAATGCGTCATATACGCGTGATGTATTGTCACCGCTCGCTGTAGCAATGTACTTTCCATCGGGACTGAACACAACATCATTCACCCAATTACTATGTTGCCGAACAAAAATTTGTTCACCTGTATATGCGTTCCATAAACGTGCTGTATTGTCATTACTCGCCGTAGCGATGTATTTTCCATCAGGACTAAATACAACACTCTTCACCTCACCATTATACGTTAAACTGTCATGTTTAAGAGCAAAAATTTGTTCACCTGTATATGCGTTCCATACGCATGCTGTACTGTCAAAACTCGCCGTAGCAATGTATTTTCCATCAGGACTGAATACAACATTATATACCAGACCATCATGGTTCAGAACAAAAATTTGTTCACCTGTATATGCGTTCCATAAACGTGCTGTGTTGTCATCACTCGCCGTAGCTACGTATTTCCCATCAGGACTGAACACAACGTCATTTACTGGACCATCATGGCTCAGAACAAAAATTTGTTTACCTGTAGCTGTATCCCATAAACGTGCTGTATTGTCATAACTTACCGTAGCTATGTATTTTCCATCAGGGCTGAACACAACATCAGCTACCGCACCAGTATGATTCAGAACAAAAATTTTTTTACCTGTAACTGCATCCCATACGCATGACGTATTATCATTGCTCGCCGTTGCGATATATTTTCCATCCGAACTGAAATTAATATCATTTACCTGACCATCATGGCTCAGAACAAAAATTTGTTCACCTGTAGCTGCATCCCATATACATGACGTATTGCCACGACTTGCCGTAGCTACGTATTTCCCATTGGAGCTGAACACAACGTTAGGACTTACGCAGTTAAAATGCCGAAAACTTGATATCTTTATAAATATACTTATGGCTTAGTGTTTCTCTAAAAACGTACGGAGTTATGGACATAAATCCACCTAAGTGTACCGACATTGACTACATTAATTTTCTCATTGCGGCTTCTAACGTTTTTAGCTGTACTGAAGCTGCTAGATGTTATCCAGACATAGCTAATGCTCCTTCTCATGATGCTTTTACTCGTTGCCTTCAAAGGCAACCTCCAGACACGGAAGCACTATGGGAGGAAGTAAAAAGTTATGTCAAGCTTAAGGGAGGATACCTAATTGTTGATGATTCAACATTAGATAAACCATACGCAGAAGAAATTGCTTTTGTTCGTCGTATGTGGAGTGGAAAACATCATCGTACTGTAAAGGGAATAGGCCTGGTTACCTTAGTTTGGACTGACGGTACAACCGTTATACCTATCGATTTTCGAATTTATAACATCGATGTAGACGACAAAACAAAGAATGACCATTTCCGTGATATGCTTGACAAGGCCGAAGAACGTGGTTTTAATCCCAAATTCGTTTTATTTGATACATGGTATGCAAGTGTGAAAAACCTTAAAGCCATTAGACAGAAAGAGTGGCATTTCCTTACAAGATTGAAAAATAATCGTTTGGTAAATCCTGACAACAAGGGAAATGTGCCACTTGAAACAGTAGATATTCCTCCAAAAGGACGTGTGGTTCACCTCAAAGCATATGGATTTGTAAAGGTGTTTAGGATAGTTTCAAAAAATGGAGACACGCAACACTGGGTTACAGATGTGCAAGAGATGGATGAAGCAAAACGTGAAGATTTGGCAAAGAAGTCATGGAAAATTGAGGAATATCATAGGGGAATAAAACAGTTCTGTGGTGTCGAAAAATGTCAGGCAAGAAAGGAAGAATCACAAAGAGCACATATAATGTTCTCATTAAGAGCTTTTCTTAGACTGGAATTACAAAGAATCAAAAGTGGAATATCCTGGTTTGAAAGTGCTATGAAAATTAGAAGAGTGGCAGTGACAGAATACTTAAGGAATCCCCAATACACGTTAAATTAATTCAAATATTTGAAAGTTTGGAAAAAACAATATGCTAGGAGCCAACTGCGTAACTCCTAAACGTTATATACCGGACCATCATGGCTCAGAACCACACCACGATGCGGTATGAATAATAATTCCTGACGTATTAACTGCTCAGCTTCCAACATTAACTGCTCAGCATCCAGCCTATTAGTAAACCCCAAAATTGACAGGCGCGTCAAGAAATCATCATTCAACTTCCTACTAATTTGAAATGATTCAATAGCGAGAAGAACACTTATATCTAAATTCTTGGGATCTCCCCGAAGAGTATTAGATTGTAAATTTAAGTATGAAACGCGAGCTTCTTTATTCTTTTCTTCAGCGTTAATCCACAGATATACTGCAAATCCGGCTAGAATTAAAATGGCAATTGAAAAAACTGCAAGTACTTTAATAATGCGGCTTCTTCTCCTTTCTTTCTCTAGTCGTTCTTTCTCTGCCCACTCTTTCTCTAGTCGTTCTTTCTCTGCCCTTTCTTTTTCAGCCCATTCTTTCTCTAGCTTTTCTTTCTCTGCCCTCTTTTCCTCTACCCTTTTTTTCTCTGTCAGTTCATCATTAAAAACCTTATTAGAATCTTGTATCGGTTTGATAAAACTGTCGTGTGCGAGTTCATACCAGCGCGCACCTGCCCGCCATTCTGCTCTAATGAGGTGCATGCTTTCAAGCACGTCAATGGATGCATTGGGAACACCACAGGTTGACTCTGGAGCCCGGTACACCATTCCTCGTGTCCCTGTCTCCGTGATCAGCTTTTTATCGCATAATCTGCGCAGGCCCTCCTCATCAATGCCGGCTTTCTCTGTCGCTGTCCTTATAGCCTCTTCGTAAAACCTGGAAAGTACCTCTTCTACATTGCCATAGGTTTTCAGGTGCTGAAATGTAATTTGCTTTTCATCTGGAGGTAATTCCTTCCAGAGTTTCTGGCATACTATCTGAAGTTGTACAGCTTCTATGAACTCGCCTGGTACTTCAGCGGTCTTGCCTGGCATTGTCTCAACTCGAATCTTCAGCAAATCGTCGACAAGTTTTTCTGCCACACCTTCTGCAAAAAAGCGATCAGCTTTTTTCACCGGTTCTTTGATCGCAAGCAGCGCATCCTCACGGTGCAGCCGCTCCATGTGAAAACGCGTCCACATCCTTTCGGGAAGAGGATCTTCATAAGGATCTAGCTGAGCTATAAAATCTTCCCGAATGACAAAAACCACCCTTAAAAGGGGATCTGCTTCCAGAGCAGTGTTTACTTGCTCAAAGAAGCCCTCTCTATCTTTCCAGCGGTCCTGATACAAAGAGAAGATTTCCTCAAACTGATCGAAGATAACGGCACGGCGTAATGGCATACCATAGTCATCCATCTTATGCTCTCGTGCATTCAAAAAATCAACAAGTTTCATTTTAGCCAAGCGCTTAACATTATACTCGTCTTCAACCCAGCTTGTGAGTGTATTAAAGACATATATGTTCGAAATCTCGTCAGTTTTTGTATTTTCCAAAATTGTGCCTTTGACTCGCGCCACCGGGAAAACTTCAATCTGTTTTCCCTTCAGAAGAGGAATAAGTCCGGCATTGATAATGGAAGTCTTACCTGCACCCGACTGGGCATAGACGAGAACCAAACGATGTGCGATGACTGTGGACAGAAGATCTCGAACTTCACGGGCTCTTCCGAAAAAAATACCTTCATCTTTCTCTTCAAAAGGTCGAGGGCCCACATAAGCCTGGAATTCAGGTACCATGATTAAAAGCCTCCTTCTCTGCCCATTCTTTCTCTGCTTGTTCTTTCTCTGCCCTTTCTTTCTCTGTCCATCGTTTTCTCAATTCTTTGACAAATTCGCAGCAATCTTGCCAGTATACGTGGATATTAAGATCCGAAAAATATTTTATCAGATATTTCTGAGCTTTTTCTTTTCGATCCTCAGAAACATTCCCTGGCACGAGCTGCACGGATATGTGCATTCTATCTCTTTCTTTTAAATAGTCAGCAAGAATCCGGAATAGAACATGAAAATCCCAATCAGCTATCCTGTAGCCTAGAAAAAGAAGAGATGTGTCTGTAAATGCTTCCTGAATACGCAGTGGAAGAATGTTTTGCTTACTTAATGTGGCAGTCCTTGATATGGCAGCAAGGAAATCCAGATAGTCATACTCTGTTAGAACCAGCGACCCTTTTATTTCATAGGTACCATAGAGGTGAAATACCAAAGGTTTTTCCCGAGTAGGAACATAATCTGATGATGTTCGTTTGAATTGCATGGCGTATTTATTCCACCGACATATTTCCTGGATTGGTGTTTTGTCACGGCTTTTAAGAGCTTGCTCCATAAGGTCATCGTAATTTGTGGTGATATAAACTGGCAGTGGAAGATCGGCCAGCACTCTATGAAGTTCATAAGGATTATCGAAGTAACTTGGTGCGACTTCTTTTAACTTTTCTCTTATTTTTTTACATATTTCTTCCTTTGGAGTCATAGTGTCTGCGGTCACCGCCACAAACTGAGCCACCTGTATTAAGTCATCAGAATCTTTCATTGGGTAGTCGTAATCTTTTGCCCATTTACTTGCAATCTGAGAATAAACAGGAATCTTTCCAGCACAAACTCCGGCTCCAAGAAAAGGAGTACACTTTCCATCCTTGATTCTTCGAAGAAGGAGGTCCCAATCCTCATCTTCCAGCTTATTTGACATTACTAAAATCCCCCACAAAGTTTAAAGTTCAAACCATTTCTCCATTTGGATAATAAGCAATGTTAATTTCAAACTCAGATCGTAAATTTTCCCGAAATTCAGGTATACACTGCCCTTAAGAATAGCACTTTATCTTAAGGACTTACACACTCGATGTATAAAATCAAGCACAATAACCACATCGTCTCAATCCTCATTTTGTTGGGCGGCGACATTTACGACTGAACCTTCTTTTATTAAAGTCGGCGTTAGATGCTCTGGAATATTCATTTGGATTTGTACACGCCCAAGTTCATATGCACCTTCAATGCTAAGCCCTCCTCCTAATGCCTGGTAAAAGCCAATAGCGAAGTCGATAGCAGCTTTATCACCGATTTCTTGGTTCATACCAATGACATATTTGATGTGTTTAGCGATGGCTTTTGCCTGAATCTCTGAGTAACAAGCGTTCAATATTACACAATTCACCTGACCACTAAATTGTTTAAATAACGCAGCCAACGCATCAGGTGTGATAGGGTGGGTTCCCCCTACTCGATTCTCAAAGCATAAAGCACCGGTAGGTGTGCCATGACCAGAAAAATGGACGATTTGCGGATGTGTATCAAGCAAAGCCTGGGATATATCTGATGGGCGAACCGCCAACTGTGGCAATTCCAATGTAAATTGATCCCGAAGCCTGGCCAATTTCATTTTCTCTTGAATCTCTCGAAATTCTTCACCAAGCCGCAGGCGAGATGCATCAGTGGGATCGGCTGCTAAGAAGAGTATCGAAACCTTATCGGTTTTTTCTTTAATTGGAAACGGTCGCCTATTCTCGGTATCTTTTCTTATGATACCACTATTGAAATCCTCCCATCGTGTTCTCAATTCTTTGGCAAATTCACAGCAATCTTGCCAGTATACGTGGATATCAAGCTTCCCAAAATAGTGATCCAGATATTCCTGAGCTTTTTCTATTTGGGCCTCAGAAACATCCCCTGGCACGAGCTGCACGGATAGGTGCGTTCTACGACTACTTATTTCTAAGTATTCACCAAGAATCCGAAAAAGAACACGGAAATCCCAATCAGTTATACTGTAGCCTAGAAAAAGAAGAGATGTGCCTGTAAGTGCCTCCTGAATACTCGGTGGAAGCAGGCTTTTTTCCATTGAATTGGCAGCAAAGAAGTCCAGATAGTCGTCCTCTGTTAGAACCAGTGACTCTGGTTTTTTATAGCAGCCGTGGAGGTGAAATACTAAAGGTTTCTCTGGAGTAGGAACATAGTCTGATGACGTCTGTTTGGATTTCCTGAGGTTTTTATTCCACCGACAATATTCTTGGATTGGTGTTTTGCCACGATTTTTAAGAGCTTGCACCATAAAGTCATCGTAATTTGTGGTAATATAAACTGGCAGTGGAAGATCGGCCAGCACTCTATGAAGTTCATCAGGATTATCGAAGTAACTTGGTGCAACTTCTTTTAACTTTTCTTTGATTTTTTTACAGACCATTTCCTTTGGAGTCATGACGTCTGTGATTACAGCCACAAACTGAGCCACACGTGTCAAGTCATCAGAATCTTTCATTGGGTAGTCGTAATCTTTTGCCCATTCACTTGCAATCTGGGAACCAACAGGAATCTTTTGAGAACAGGCACCAGCTCCAAGAAAGGGAGTACACTTCCCATCCTTGATTCTCCGAAGAAGGAGGTCCCAATCCTTCTCATTCAGCTTATTTGACATTATTAACCCCCCATCAAGTTAAATTTCATTTTCAATTTTTCTTGTGTTTATCTTCCTCACTCACCTGCGGTTTTGACTCCCGCCATTAACCTACTTTTGTAATCTGTCTCAGCTACATCCTGAAGTTCGATCACAGCCTGTACTGAGAGAACAGGCCCACCAGGCAGAAATAGCTACAAAGCCAAAAAAGCTTGTTTGCTGAATCGTTGCCCGGGGAAAGAACCAGCCTCGGATTGCAATATAAAAAATAAGCCCGAGCAATGCTCTGGGAAATGGCAAAAGAAGGCACATGGCAAGCCAGCTCAATGTTTTCGACTTTTGCTGTTAGTAACAACCTTGGACTATAATTATAAATTCTATATTACAATTTTTAGAAGTTTTATCTTTTTATGTAATTTCCCCTATTTGTCATCCCACCTGACCAAACGTTCCTCTTACTTTATCACTATATTTTCTCCTTTTAATATTTAATGGAATACTTAGAGGCTGTCTTAAAATTCAAACCATTTTCCCAGTTAGACAATGAGCAACGTTAATTTCAAATTCAGATCGTAAATTCTCTGAAATTCAGATACACATTGACCATAAGGCGTTATTTTCTCCCATAGAACTTATGCATTCGAAGTATAAAATAAAGTACAGTAAACATTAAATGCTACCGTTTTCCGGTTCAAATGCATGAATCTTACCCCAATTGTATAGTCAAATTTAATTTTAAGACACGATATAAGAGAGAAGGGAGCTCCAAAAAGTTATTAAGAGTCAGATTTATAGTTACCATTGTTGTGCCGTAACATTATTACATAATTATAAAATTATAAATCTATGTAGTGATGTTACACTTACTTTTATCATTAGATTTTGGAACTGAGTCTCTATTGGGTTTATGTATATTTCACAATTTAGTAGTTGCTAATAATGTCCGATGATGATCAAGTATATTTCTGAACAACGTTTTAAAAGAATATGCGTACCTTAGGATATTCTGGTAAGGAAAAATACCCTGTGATTGAAGAGGGATGTGATAACACGGATAAGGAAAAGGAGCCTACAGGTAAAGGGGAAATAGAAAGGTCAAAAAAAGAAAAGCTGCAAGCTATAGAAAAAATCTCAACTGGAGAAAATTCTGGTCTGGATGTATCTTTGGATGAGTCTCCAAAAAAGGAATTTCCAATTGTAGGCATCGGGGCATCGGCTGGTGGGCTAGCTGCATTCGAAGCCTTCTTTTCAGCCATGCCTTCAAACAAAGACCCAGGAGCGGCTTTTGTCCTGGTACAGCACCTGGATCCGAATTATAAAAGCATTCTTTCCGACCTAATCAGAAACTTTACCCGGATGCCTGTATACGAAGCTACAAATTGGGTAAATATTGAGCCTAACTGTGTTTACATCATCCCTCCTAACCGCGACATGGTTCTTCGGGATGGCGTGCTCCAGTTGATGGAGCCATCCCAGCCGCACGGTCGTCGCCTACCTATTGATATATTTTTCAGCTCTCTGGCCCAGGACAAGAAAGAGAAAGCTATTGGTATTGTACTCTCAGGTACAGGTAGTGACGGCACAAAGGGGGTGCAGGCTATTAAGGCTGAGGGAGGAATGGTAATGGCACAGACTCCCGAGTCCAGTGAATACAACAATATGCCTCTTAGTGCTATTGCCACAGGTCAGGTGGATTATGTCCTGAAGCCTGAAGAGATGCCTGCCCAGCTCATTGCCTATATTCCCTACGTCTTCGGAAAAACACACCAGGTAACCTCAAAATTTGAAGGTCTGATGAAAAATATATTCAATTTTCTTCACATCAAGACCGGTCATGACTTTTCTCACTACAAGTACGGTACCATCAATCGGCGCGTTGAACGGCGCATGGCTGTCCTAAATATTGAGAATGTAAATGAGTATGTGCGTTATTTAGAGCAAAAGCCTGCTGAAGTGGAAGTTCTCTTTCATGACCTTTTAATCGGTGTCACCAGTTTCCTCCGTAATCCTGAAGCTTATGAAGCACTCCAGGAACAGGTTATTCCGTGTCTCTTTGCTGGCAAGTACCCGGAGTCATCAATACGCGTCTGGGTGCCCGGATGTTCCACAGGTGAAGAGGCATATTCCATAGCCATTTTACTCCAGGAACAAATGGATAACTTGAACCAAAATTTTAAGGTGCAGATTTTCGCCACTGATATTGACAGTAAGGCTATTGAAAAGGCCCGTAGCGGCCTCTATCCAGCCAATATTGCCGTCGATATGTCCTCTGAAAGGCTTAAGCGCTTCTTTACTCTAGACTCAGACGGCTACTACCATATTCAGCACAATATTCGTGAAATGGTTATTTTTTCCGAGCAGGATATCATTAAGGACCCTCCATTCTCTAAGCTTGACCTCATCAGTTGTCGCAACTTGCTGATCTATATGGACAAAGAACTGCAGAAGAAGCTAATTCCCCTCTTCCACTACGCTTTGAACCCTGGTGGATTTCTCTTTCTTGGTCCCTCCGAAAATGTGGGCGAGTTCACAAATCTTTTTGACACGCTGGATCGCAGGTCAAAACTGTATATAAAAAAAGGAGGTCCTAGCAGTGATTATTTCCTTTCCATAGGGACTTTTATCCCACCATCAACGAAAAGCGAAGCCAGAAAGCCTTCAGGCAACGTTCCTGTAGAAATCAGACCTAAGCTGCGCGAGCTGATCGAGCAAGCAATGCTGCAATATTACGCCCCTGTAAGTGTTCTGATTGACGAACACGGTAATATCCTGTATATCTATGGTCGTACTGGCATGTACCTTGAACCAGCTTCGGGTGAAGTTGGTATGAACGTATTGAGTATGGCTAGAGAGGGATTAAGATCAGAATTGACTACGGCCCTGCACAGAGCCGTCATAAATAAAGCGCCAGTGTTTCATCCCAGAGTGAGAGTTAAAACCAACGGCGATTTCACCACAATTAATCTGGCAGTACGGCCTGTAGAGCGAAACCATGATACAACCACCTGGTTAAACTTGTTCCTGGTAACTTTTGAGGAAATTCCAGAGTCAGAGCAGATCGACACCGAAAAGTCCATCCACATAAATGCTGGAGAAAATGCCTGTAAAACGGATGTGGATGTGCGAATCTTAAAGCTGAAAAAGGAGTTACAGGCCAAGGAAGAAAGCCTCAAAGCTTCCAATGAGGAACTGGCGACTTCCAATGAAGAACTTAAATCTGCAAACGAAGAGATGCAGTCAGTCAACGAGGAACTGCAGTCCACAAATGAGGAACTGGAGACCTCAAGAGAGGAACTGCAATCAGTAAATGAGGAATTGGGCACGGTCAATATCGAACTGCAAAACAGGGTAGCTGACCTGTCTCAAGCCAATAACGACATGAATAACCTGCTGGCTGGAACAGGCATAGGCACTATCTTTGTGGACCATCAACTACGTATCATACGCTTCACTCCTCCGGCTACACGTTTGATAAACCTGATCCCATCAGATATTGGAAGGCCGGTTGGACATATTGTCTCAAACCTTCTGGGCTACAACCGCCTGGTAGAGGACATAAAGGAAGTGCTGGACAGCCTGATACCCAAAGATATTGAAGTCAAGACTAGGGAAAATACCTGGTATTTACTGGGCATCCGGCCTTATCGCACTCTTGAAAACACCATTGAAGGAGCGGTAATTACTTTTACGGATATTACCGAGATGAAACGGGTGAGGATTAAGGAGTCTGAAACCATGCGTCGTCTGGTTGCAGTAGTGCACGATGCAAGCGATGCTATAACGCTGCAGGATATGAAAGGCAATATCCTGGCTTGGAATCCAAAGGCAGAGAGTATTTATGGTTGGAGCGAAGCCGAAGCACTCTCAATGAATGTTAGCAGCATGATCCCGGAGGATCGGAAAACGGAAGAGTTGTCTATAGTGAAAAAGCTTAGCTGGGCTGAGGTTCTTGAACCTTACCGTACCCAAAGAATTACCAAAGATGGCAGGATAGTTGATATCTGGCTGACCGCCACTTCACTGGTAAATGAAACCGGTGAAGTGTATGCTATTGCAACCACGGAGCGAGAAATCAAATTAGAAGGTAATGAGACGAAAAATAAAAAATAAAAAGACTTTCCGGATCAGGCCGTCTTAAAACTCGACTTATTTCTACAATTGGATAATTGTCATTTTTGATTTTGAATTTAGGTCGTAAATTATTCTGAAATTCAGGAATATATTCACCTCGAAGTTGAATATACTATCCCAATTAGAGTCAATTGTAGTTTTGAGATAGGTAGTTTTGAGACAGCTTGAGATGATGACTTTTGTATAGGCTCAAGGAAGATCTCTTGATAAAAATACTCGATATCAGAAAATCTTGAGTTCCTGTCATCGAAGAAAGTATTATATTAGAGTAATTAGAGTAGACTAATGAATTAAGTTATTTTATAAGTATAAACCAGACTCACCTTGCTCAATATATACGTATTAATTTTCATTATAAAATTTATATGTGAAAAACACAATTGTTGGGGTCAGTCTTGATTAAATCTGAAAAAACTAACAGAACATATGTTTATGAGAATTAAATCTATTCTTGCGCTTACATTTTTCAGTAATTAACTTCGGGTTCAAAATACTATAGCCAAAATTGTGAAAAATAAGAGGATTGGGGCACGTAGATTGAGATAAGAAATATTTGCCTTTACATTCTCAGTTTGGAGGAAATTTGGAGTGAAAAAAAGCCTGAGGAAATCTGGCATTGATATTATTGGAGATGTGCCCTGGGGTACACATATTTGTCAATTCTATCAAACAAAAGAAGATTTTATGGATACGCTGGTTCCTTACTTCAAGACAGGACTGGAAAATAATGAGTTTAGCATGTGGATCACATCGGGACCCTTAGAAGTAGAATATGCAAAAGAATCTCTGAGAATGACTGTTCCTGATATTGATAGTTACTTGAAAAAAGGACAAATACAAATTATTCCCGACAGTCGGTTTTATGCAGAAGAGGGCGTTTTTGATTCGAAGAGGATCTTAAACAACTTGGTTGAAAAACTCAATCAGGCTCTGGCAAATGGATACGATGGATTGAGGTTAAGTGGAACTGCTTTGTGGCTGGAGAATAAGGATTGGAGTGATTTTGTTAACTATGAGATAAAACTGGACAGTGCCATAAGCAATTATCAGATGATAGCTCTCTGCACCTATTCTCTCGATAGGTTTGATGCAACGAAAATCATCGAGGCGGCTATCAATCACCAGTTTGTGTTAATCAAAAGGGAAGGAACATTGGAACAGATAAAAAATTCCAGGCGTGAGAAGGAAGAAGAAAGAATCCGGAGTTTAGCAGATATTGTGGAGTTATCAAATGATGCTATTTTAACTATATCGCTTGATGGCACTATTACCAGCTGGAACAAAGGTGCAGAGCAAACTTATGGCTATTCAACTAAAAAAATTATTGGGAAACCCATATCCATCCTTGAACCGTCCATCTTAGTTGAGGAAACAGAAGAGTTAATTGAACTGTTTAAACAGGGAGATAAAATCCACAATTATGAGACTTTACGGTTAAGAGAAGATGGTAGAGTAATAAACGTTTCAGTAACCTTTTCTCCGATTTTTGACGCCTCTAAAAATCTGATTTCTATTTCAGTTATCTCCAGAGATATAACTAGAAGTAAAAGAGTTGAAGAAAAACTCCGGAAAAGTGAAGAAAGATACAGAATCGCTACAGAGCAGACAGGGCAGGTGGTTTATGAATATGATTTAAGAACAGACAAGAGCGGTTGGGCAGGTGCTATAGAAGAAGTTACAGGTTATAGCCTTGAAGAGTTCCAGAGGTTTGGCAAGGAAGTGTGGCTTAAAAATATCCATCTGACAGATACGAGTAGTGGGGATGAAAAATTTCAGAGTGCTAGAAAGACCGGAGGTAGATTTAAGGAAGAATTAAGGTTGAGAAAAAAAGATGAAAGTTGTATTTATATAGAAAATAACGGAGTCTGGCTTAAGGGTTATGATGGCCAGCCTTGTGAGGCTATCGGAGTATTAAAAGACATTACTGAAAGAAAAAAGACAGAACATTTCCTTAAGAGTATAGAAACTGTCCGTAAAAAGGAAATCCACCACAGGATTAAGAATAACCTTCAGGTAATTTCTTCTCTTCTCGATCTTCAGGCTGATAAGTTCAATGATACGAAAGTTGTTGAAGCTTTCAGGGAAAGCCAGAATCGAGTAGTTTCTATGGCTCTCATTCACGAAGAGCTGCACGAAGGCGGGGAAAGCGAGGTACTGAACTCTTCTAAATATCTAGAAAGGCTTGTTGAGAACATTTTCCAGACGTACAGATCTAGAAATGCCGATATCAGATTGAACATGGATCTGGAAGAAAATATTTTTTTTGATATGGATACTGTAGTTCCATTAGGGCTAATCGTCAACGAACTCGTTTCAAATTCTCTTAAACATGCATTTGTCGACAGAGATAACGGGCAGATTCAAATTAAACTTTGTAAAGGGAAATCAGGTGGATATAAAGACAATATAGCAGGAAGCAAAAAAGAGGAATCTCAAGGTACCAGTTTCATCCTGATAGTCTCAGACAATGGAATAGGTATACCCGGAGAGTTTGATCTGGAGAATCCTGTTAGCCTTGGCATGCAACTGGTAAACACTCTCATAGACCAGTTAGAAGGCAAACTTGAACTAAAAAAAGACAATGGGACAGAATTTACTATAAAATTTAGAGTGATGTAAAAAAGTAAAATGTAAAAAAAGAATTGTGTGCAGGTTGCTGGTTTTAATTTTTAATAAAGATAGTCGTGTGTGCAGGTTGCTGGTTTTAATTTTTAATAAGAAATAGTCATGTGTGTAGGTTACTGGTATTAGTTTTTAATAAAGATAGCCGCGTATGTAGGTTACTAATTTTAGTTTTTAATAAAGATAGTCGTGTATGTAGGTCACTAATTTTAGTTTTTAATAAAGATAGTCGTGTATGTAGGTTACTGGTTTTAGTTTTTAAAAGGAAATAGTCATGTATGTAGGTTGCTGGTTTTAGTTTTTAAAAGGAAATAGTCATATCTGTAGGTTAATGGTTTTAGTTTTTAATAAAAATAGTCATCACCAATTATTATCTCCCGCATGTACCCGACAAGGATTTCCTCTGATTTCCTCCTCCATACCAGTGACGTCTTGCTAGATTGTATGCTCTCTGATATTAATATAGAGTTCTATCAAATCGGGTCTCAAACCAAACAATATGACCAGTAATGAATTTATAACGGTTTCCTTGTATAAGAGGAATAAAAATAGTATTGATCAGGAATATTTAATATATTTTAATAGTTCTTTTAGAAAAGTTGCAATAAGGAGTTATATCATGAAATTAGATTTCAAAGACCTTGCTCTCAGGTTCGTCTTCGGGGGAATTGCTGTTGCTGCCTGTTATATCATGCTGCAGATAATACCTTCAAAATCTTTTGCTGGAGTTTTTGCAGCTTTTCCAGCTGTTATGGTAGCTGCCGTGATAATGGCAGGACATTTCGGAAGCTCTGAGCAAGCTTCTGACATTGCCCTTGGAGCTAGTGCAGGGATGATAGGTTGCACTATATGTGTGCTCACTGCTGCTCTCTGTATGGAGTACCTTAACAGGTGGAGCTTTTCAATTATTATTGCTCTTTTAATCTGGTTTGTCAGCTCATGCTTATCAACCAGGTTGATCCAGAGTTTCCTGGGAAAAATGAAAGAAAAAAGGCAGCAAAAAACACACTATTGAGCTTTGAAATTCCAGAAAAGCCCTTAACAAAGAAATTCTTCCGGGCTCATCTTTACCACCCTTCTACGGACTTTCCTGGACTTTTCCGGGATTTATATTCATTCAAATATTTTGGAATTTTCACTCATGTGTTTGTTATTTTATTTACTTGACTTATTGTTTTAATTTCATTGGTTCTCCACAGCATGTTACATTGCCGGTACAGCATGCGTCGGTAGAGCAGGATACATCTCCGCACTCCTTTACTACCTGAAGTTCAAAACCACATGCTTCGCAACGAAGAACCTGACCCATTTTTAAGTCTCCGCAGTTCATTTTCGTGTCACCTCAATATCCTTGATATGGAAAGTATGTAATTTAGGTTCAAACTGCTTTTGAAACAATGATTCTGAAAATTAGTCTATAAAATAGCCCTGAATTCTCTGAAAAGCAGGATCTTTGAACGCAGGAACAATAGATAATCCAGGGTAGGAATATCCGCTCAAATCCAGACCAGATTATAAAAGTGGGAAAGGGCATCCTTACTATATTTTCTTTTTAGTCATTCTTCTAGACTTTTCTATGCTTCAGTTTCAGTTATATTTTTAAACATCCACTCTATCAGAAGAGTAAATTCTTATCATATTTGCCGCAAATACCTATAGCAATCTGGCAAAACCTATTTTCGGATCAAAAACAGGAAATGTTTCTATGAAGATGAACCCACGCTGTACCTATTGCCTGCTTTCAAGAGTACATTTTCAGTCTAAACTTTCTACTGACGATGAAGACCTAATAAGCAAGACCATTAAGGAATGCCTTAAAGTTGTGACCAAAAACTACAGCCCAGACGTGGTATCTGCTTCCGTAGCCACTAAAGTTCACAGAAAATGCTACGAGGTTCTGGAAGACAATGACCCTTATGCGGTAACAAAGAAACTTATCGACCAGGCTGCGCTGAAAGTCCTGCCTGTAGCGAAAGAAAATATTTACAAAAATTCTCCTGATAATGGGGAACTTTTCAGGCGTGCAGTACTGGCATCTGTGATTGCGAATTACTTTGATTTCGGAATTATGGGGTTTGATGCCAGTGAAGACAAATTTGAGGCTGCTTTTCAGAAATACTTTGAACAAGGACTTGGTGTGGATGACACTCCCAAAATGCTCGGGCTCATGCAGGACGTTGTTTACATTGCCGACAATTGCGGAGAAATTCTCTTTGATACGCTCGTTTTTGATATCATCAAAAAACTCGGTGGAAAGATCACACTCGTAGTTCGGGGTGGACCCATTCTGACAGACGTGACATTAGAAGAGGTAAGAGAATTCGATATTGATAAAAAAGTCGATAGAGTCCTGACAACCGGTTCAAATGCCGTAGGTGTCCTGATTGAGGAGGCTCCGGCCGAACTTCTTCAGGCAATGAAAGATGCGACTCTTATTATTAGCAAGGGCATGGCCAATTACGAAACCCTATCCGAGCATAATTTTGGGGCAATTGCGTACATGCTTCTTACTAAATGTGAGTGTGTTGCTGAAGACCTGGGACTTGAAAAGGACTTGTCCATTGCAAAACTGATGAACTATCCCTGAGTTTTACTGTCCCTGAGTTTTCCTCTGAGAAGTTTTCGGAAGCTTCTTATCTATCAGGCTCACTAATAGCTATAGCTATGGATGGCATAAAAACAATTTAATGCATGCAGTAGCGCATGTAGTTAGCGCATGTAGTAAAGTGCTAATACCACGGCATAGAAAATATTATTATACTGAATTTAGACCAACAAAATTGAAAAATATAAAATGAATTATAAGGAGAAATATAAAAATGTGTGAACTCAATGTGTTCTTGCTTCGTGGAGATGAGCGTGAGAGAGTTATGGATTCCGTAGCAAGGATTCTGGTTGAAGGTAAATCAATCCAGCTTACTGGAATTCTAGGAGATCAAATGACTGTTGAAGGCTCAATTAGGGAAATTAACTTCTCACGGGGAGAAGCCCTTATCCTTGCAAATTAAACTTTTTATTTTTTTCGTTTTACTTCTTCTTTCAGAGCTGACATTCTTTCCTATCTTTATCTCCTTTTTCCTGTCTTTATCTTCTTTTTTCCGGTCCATCTCCTTTTTCCTATCTTTATCTCTTTCTTTTCCTTCCTACTCAGTTTTCCTGTCTTTGTCTCTTTCTTTTCTTTCCTGTTCAATTTTCAGGCATAACCTATCGAAAAAGGATCTGTAAGCTTCCGAATTTCGGAATCTGTCTTCTAGTTTCTTTAATTAATAAGATATCTCGGGAAAAGCATTTATCTGACTTTATCTATAATAACTCCATGTGTTCCAAGATACCAGGTTCAGACTTAAGTTGAGATACTCGAAAAAGATCTGCTAAAGCGATATCTTGGATTATGTGTCGGGCAGTTTGCAATGAACAGGTCAAGATTGTAGAAAAAGTTGTACTTCTGGATAAACCTTAAATTTATGCCTGCATTCTAGACTTATGTAATATGTAATCTTTTGTCCGAAATTACGATATTCGGTTAAATTTAAATTTTTAGTGATTTAGGCTATATATCAAGTTGGGTAGAATTGGATTATAAAGGATTGGATAAAATGGTTAAAGCAAAAATCGCAGTAAATGGTTACGGAACTATTGGAAAAAGAGTTGCAGATGCCGTTAGGGCTCAGGACGATATGGAAGTTGTTGGAATTTCCAAAACAAAGCCGAACTATGAAGCTGCAGTGGCTCACCAGCTAGGATATGACATATATGCCCCAGCTGCAAATCTTGAAGCTTTTGAGAAGGCAGGAATGCCCGCAGCTGGGACAGTTGAAGAAATGGTCGAAAAGGCTGACCTGGTTGTAGACTGTACGCCCGGGGGAATCGGTGAAAAAAATAAGCCTATGTATGAAAAGGCCGGGGTAAAGGCAATCTGGCAGGGCGGCGAAAAGCATTCACTTACAGGTTTTTCATTTAATGCGATTTGCAATTACGAGAAGGCTGTGGGCCGTGACCTTGTAAGGGTTGTCTCATGCAACACAACAGCACTTTGCAGGGCTATTTACCCGATAGATAAAGAACTGGGGGTAAAAAAGGCCAGGGTAATTCTTGCAAGGAGAGCAACCGATCCTAATGATGTAAAGAAAGGGCCAATTAATGCAATCGTACCTGATCCTATTAAGCTTCCGTCCCACCACGGGCCTGATGTAAAAAGTGTGCTTCCACAGATTAATATTACAAGTGCAGCCCTGAAGATCCCGACAACCCTGATGCACGTACACACCGTGAATATGGAAGTCGAGAAGGATTGCACTGTAGATGATGTTAAAAACATCTTTGGTTCCCAGCCAAGAATCCGTTTCGTGGGACAGGGCATGTCGTCTACAGCGGAAATTATGGAATTTGCCAGGGATATGAAGCGCCCCAGAAACGATATGTGGGAGAACTGCATATGGCCTGAATCAATAACCGTAGGGGATAAGGAGCTTTATTTCTTCCAGGCTGTCCATCAAGAATCGATTGTAGTTCCGGAAAATGTGGACGCTATAAGGGCCATGATGGAACTTGAAAGCGACGGTGCAAAGTCAATTGAAAAGACAAATAAGGCTATTGGCCTGTCTAAAGAGTAATACAAATAAAGGTGCCGGAATCTAAGTTTATATCGACTCCGGCTTTGATTGTTTCCGGATATTCAACCTGAATATCTGGAACTATATTTCTGGGACCCAGAAATTTCATACATAAATTATATATTTTGCATTGTATTCCTTACTACCTCAAAGATCGAAAATTCGAAATCCTTATCTTTTGAATGAAGGAAATAGAATTTGGAACTTTTAATTGGGAAAAATGGCTAAGACATGAATTCAACAAATTCAGGATTTTTGAAATTATCTCGAGAGGCTTTTAAAGCCGCATCAGATTCTATCTGTGATCTTGCAGGTACTGATGCTGCAGGCAGTTTTGTTTGTATGGGAGCCGACGGTACTCCGACTACCAAAATAGACCTCGCAGCAGAGGATGCTATCGTCGAAGTCCTTAAAGAAGACGGCAGGTCAATGAGAATTATCAGCGAAGAGCTTGGCGAACGTGTTTTAGGGGATTCACCTGAGTTTTCTGTTGTTCTAGATCCGCTTGATGGGACATATAATTCCTCAGTAGGAATTCCATTTTACAGTGTTTCTCTAGCCGTTTCTTCTCACGACCTTTCAGACCTCAGGTTCGGGTATGTGAGTAACCTTGCATTACGCGAGGAATACTATGCAGAAGCTGGAAAAGGGGCTTACCTTAACGGAAAAAGAATAAAAGCTTCCGTTAACTCGGAGCTGAATAAATTGTGCGTCAGTGTTTACGGCTACCGGCAAAATATAGAAAGGACCCGAAAGATATGCAGTAGCGTCAGAAGGGTGAGGTTATTCGGAAGTGTAGCCCTTGAGCTGTGTTATGTAGCCTCAGGCAGGCTTGATGCTTTTGTTGACGTCCGAAATGCTTTGCGCGTGACTGACGTGGCAGCAGGGCAGTTGATTCTGGCCGAAGCAGGCGGGCTTGTTACGGACGGATACGGAAATTCTTTAAGACTTCCTGATAATGTTACTTCAAGAGTGGAAATGGTTGCGTCCAACGGACATGTACACGAAAAGCTTTTAGAATTACTCTTTGGAGGATAAGTTGGCGATAAAAAAAATAGGAATATCTGCGCGCTGCGACAGGCCTGAAATAATTGAAAAGGTAAGAGAAATTCTTGCTCATTTCAGTTCAAAGGTTCAAATTTTTGTCGCCACTCCCACGGCTGAGGTACTAGGAATAGAAGGTACTCCGGTTGAAAAAATGAGAGATGAAGGAGTGGAACTCATTATTAGCGTAGGAGGGGATGGCACAGTCCTCCGGAATATTGCTAAGATGAAAGACCCTCTTCCCATACTTGGAATCAATATGGGTACGCTTGGCTTTCTTGTAGATGTTGAGCCCGAAGACGCCCTTGAAACTATAGAAGAGGTGCTTTACGGTTTTTCTTACAGCGACAGAATGCGAGTCGATGTTTTCCTTAACGGGGAAATGCTTGAGACTGCAACGAACGAGATTGCAATAATGTCTGCAAAGCCTGCGAAGATCATTCAGTTTGAGGTTTATGTTGGAGATTGCCTTCTGGACTCGATGCGTGCGGATGGTGTGGTTTTTGCGACCCCTACAGGCTCTACTGCTTATGCGATGAGCGCAGGCGGTCCTATCATAAGTCCAAGGGTAAATGCTATCGTGGTTGTTCCTGTCGCTCCTTTTAAACTCTCCTCAAGGCCCTGGGTTATCCCGTCAGACAGCGAGATTACTATAAGGCTGTCGGCTCCAAAAAAAGAGGCTGTTATTGCGATTGACGGACAAAAATCATACAGGATCAAGCCTGCTGATGTTGTTAAACTTAAGAAATCCAGATTTCCTGCGCGCTTTGTAAGGATTTCAGATACCTGCTTTTATGAAAGGGTCCAGAGAAAACTTACCTGAGAGCAAGCTTTGATTTTTATCTGAGAATAAGCTTTTACGTTCACCTTAGAGCAAGTCTTTACTTGTTACTCTGAGTAAACTTTTACTTGTTACTCTGAGAGACCCCTTAACTTCTTAATTTTAAAGATGCTTCATTAAGTATTGAGAAAAAGTCTTTGCATATAACTAGAGAAGTATCTTTAAACTCACTTTTTGAACCCACTTTCTAAACTTACTTTCCGCAGTATTTTTCCGGATAGTCATTGTTTTTCCGCTATCGATTTTAATCTTAACGTCAATTTATTAGCTTTCTGTACAGGAGTTAAAAATGGCTAGATGGTATGTTCAGAGACCAAAAAAAGATTGTATCCAATTTTCAGCAAAATTTCAATTTGGCTTTGTTATTTGAGGGGTTTCAAAAAACGCTATCGAAAAAAATATTGATTTTCAAAAAAATACTGTGGAATAGAGGTTTAAACCAGAAAAATGGTTTTACTCAATAATTATGCTTTCTTATTAATTTCAGTTTTTTTCTCTGTCCTGGAGATCTTTTAATCTTCTCATGAATCTTTAACTGAAAATCTACAGATATAATCTAATTTGTCAAACTTGAGCTTATTTTTACCCAGTTTTTCGAGAAGCCGTTGCCGGAAATTCTATTCCTCCAAGGAAAACATTTATACATATGCAGGTAAAGCTATGCTTAATTTTTACGAGATACAGGATTTTCTGACTTTTAGGGGCGTTTGAACCCTCGTACCTCCTTATTCAGCCTTTGAGTTATTTTTCAGATGAATCATCTATATATCATTAAAAATAATTAAAAATTCATCACAGTAATTAAAAATCACAGGAAGTAGTAGTAATGTCAGAGAGCGAGCAGTATTCCAGAAACGAACTTATGGATTTTATCGAATATCGCCCCCTAGATATCGAAATCTGTGACGTGACCCTGCGCGATGGGGAACAGACTCCAGGCGTTGTGTTCACAAAGGAACAGAAGCTGGCAATGGCCAGTGAACTTGATTCTATGGGTGTCGAGGTTATAGAAGCCGGATTTCCGGTAGTTTCCGCAAATGAAAAGGAAACCGTTAAGGAAATTGCAAATCAGGGCTTTAATTCAAGGATCTGCTGCCTCTCAAGAGCAGTAAAAGGGGACGTGGACGCTGCACTTGAATGTGATGTCGATATTGTGAGTATTTTTATTGCAATGTCGGACATGCACCTCAAATACAAGTATCATCGAAGCCTGGAGGAGATGCTTGGCTGTGCCAAGGAAACCATTGAATATGCGACCGATCACGGGTTAAAAGTACGTTTTGCAGCCGAAGATGCTAGCCGGACCCCGATTGACCGCCTGAAAAAGGCTTTCAAGGAAGTCGAAAATGAATATAAGGTGCAGTACTTAAGCCTTGCAGATACGATCGGTATCCTTAACCCTACAACGACACACTATCTTGTTAGTGAAATTTTCAAGGAAGTTAATACCTCAATCTGTATCCACTGCCATGACGACCTAGGAATGGCCACCGCAAATACCCTTGCAGCTGCTGAGGCCGGGGCAAAACAGCTCCATACCACAGTTAATGCGATCGGAGAACGTGCAGGAAATGCTTCCCTTGAAGAAGTAATGGTAGCCCTAAGGGTTCAGTACGGTATTGACCGCTATGACACCACGAAGCTAACTTCGCTTTCCAGAATGGTTTCGGAATATTCAGGTATCACGCCCCCGGTAAATAAAGCGGTTGTTGGGCAAAACGCCTTTACTCATGAATCCGGAATCCATGTTGCAGCAATCCTGGAAGAACCGCGTACTTATGAACTCTTCCTCCCGGAAATGGTTGGTGGGAAGCGCAATCTTGTCGTAGGAAAGCATACCGGCACAAAAGCCTTAAAAGGCATTATTAACAGCATAGGCTTCTGCCTTGAGCGGGAGGAACTCTGCGCCCTGATCGATAAAGTCAAGGTCTGCACCGAAGAAAAACATAAAAGCATCTCACGGGATCAGCTCGAAAGGCTGATTACTCAGGTCAGGCAGGAAAGTAAAACAACAGAAAAGGGAGAGGAGAAGTTTTCTATTTGAAAACTCTGAACTTTCACATAGATTCATTTGCTTTTTTCCTCATTTAAAACTTGTTTCATTTATTTTTTGATTTTCGGTTAATTTTTTGATTTTCGGTTAATTTTTTGATTTTCGGTTAATTTTTCTATTTCTGGTTAATTTTTTGATTTCCAGTTATTTTTCGATTTCTATTTATTATTCGATTTCCAGTTACCTTCCCATTTTCAGCTACCTTTCCATTTTTAGTTATTTTTCTGATCTGAGCTTTTTATCTGGTGCAGAAGCTTTTTGACCTGTGGTTTTGGCAGAAAATCTCCTTGAAAATAGACATGCAACTGCAAGCAGTGTAACTGTGAAACTCACAGGCAGGAAATGAATAGCTGAAGTTTTCTTTGTTGCTGTTTCATTTAGAGTCCAGTGCCTGACATCTCCAACCGTATTTCCTTCAATAGCAAAACATTCATGTGTGCCGTTTTGTTCAAAATCGAAGATCCAGATGTCTTCGTTTCTTTTAAAAGAAATTTCTATATCCTTTAATTCTCCAGGGTTTAACCCTGCTTCAGCAGCACTTTGCCTGGCAAGTTCAAGTGCTTGAGTTTTTGAGCGGACTGGGCCCGAAAGCAAGAGTTCCGGCTGTTCGAATTTCACAAATTCATATGCTTCTGTTGTATATTTGAGACCCCTTCCAAACCCCCAGCTTCCGTTACTCAAACTTATTTCCACTTGATATGGGCCGTTTAATTCATTCTCGCGGATTCTTCCGCCTTCAAAATTGAGGAGAACCTTACTGGTATTTCCATCCAAGTAGGTGGAATTTTTTGCTAGGTTAATCGCACGAAACTCATGAACTGTTGAACCTTTACTCTCATGATAACCCAGGTCTACACTCAGGTCTCCCGTGAAAAAATAAGTAGAAGGCGCGTCACTCTGAGCATTAAACTTAACTACCAGGTAATCATACAGCCCATCTCCATCCAGATCTAGCCCGTAATCGGAAACCGGTCCAACGACCTGAACGGGATTTTGAGGACCTGCTGTCTCTTCAGGATCTTTGTCTGCTATAGCAGGACTCATCAATGCAAAAAGTAATATCAGTGAAAGAGTAAGTTGAAATAATATCCTTTTTTTCTTCTCAATCAAAATGTATATTTTCGAACCCATATTATATATCCCCGGCTCTAACCAGTCAGAGGCAACTTTAAATAAAAGTGAAAAATTTAAATTGAAATATAATAAATTTAAAAAATGTTTTTAGGGCTTAAGCCCTGTATGTCAAACCCCACTCTGACCTTTTCGGTGGGTTTGCCTCAAGCATTTCTCTCCATTTTTCATCGTTCAGGCGAGCTTCGATCGGCTGCTTGAACTCGTAATAGCTCATAACAGGCCCTACAGCCAGGAAAATCCTGCCGTCAGGAACCTTGTAAGCCACAATCGCCATATCCACGTATCCTGTTCCTTCCTCAAGTACGAGTCCGTCATTTGGTTCAGTGTAAACATCTGCAACAAGGGTAGTTTTCCTGGCTTCTTCGTCAACACTTGCACTCATTAGAATCATTTCTCCAAACTTGGAGATGTAAACTTTATCTTCCTCTGTCAGTTCCTCGTTTTCAAGTTCCTTTTCGGAAATCTCGATAAGCCTTTCCAGCATAATCTCAAGGCTTTCGAATCTTCCTTCTGTATCTTCATCAAGCACATCCAGTTCTTCAAGCCCATCTTCAGTCATCCTGGTAAGGGCTAACAGCCTGTTATAAAATTCAGGTACCGGTTCCACATATCCCACGGGTTTGTCCCCAAATACAGGAAGTGATACATCCATTCCATAGAGCTGTTTTGAATAAAGAATCGTATCGTGCCTGAGTTCGGTCCAGGAAGCCAGCGACGTACTCAGTTCCTTGTCCTTCCAGGCGTCGGTTTGCATAAAAGTCGGGTATCCTGAGCCGTAGTCTTTCAGGAGGGGTTGAAGGGAATAAAGCCAGGACCAGTAGAGGTTTCTGTTCCAGTCGGCTGCGCTGAAGTTCGAAAACTCCGAATCCAGTTCCCCGTACCTAAGACTGTAATTTTTATAACTGGAATCATTCAGTTCGCCAAGCCAGTAAACAGCCCTTTCCGATCCCATCAGAGCCATCGCATCAAGCCCTCGAGGGAAGCCCCTGTTGTTCCCGTATTCGGAAGCTGTATAGGTGAAAGGTACGTGCTCCTGATTTCCAGTGTACTCTTTAGTATAGGGACCAGTGAGCCTGGAGAAAAGATAAGAATCAGGGATAAAACGCTGCCCTATGAACCTGAAACCTTTCGTATCCTCAAGGAGTTGATCTGCCTGTTCAGCCGTTAGAATAAGCTCGTGGGCTCCACTTCCAGTACCGCCATAAATCTCCGGGCTCCGATATCCTGCAAGCTTTACTTTCAGTTTTTCCACTGTTGTTGCGTTAAAGTTCCTTGACCCATTTCCAAATACTGATTCTATTGCTTCCATATATTCGTAATGTCCGAGATCGTCAGAGATGCCCACATAAAAAGCCGTAATCTTGTAGATCCGGTCCCATTTCTTGAAGAGATCGGGATCGTCTTTAAGCTGGGAACTTATCAGGCCTGCCTGGATAGTCTGGATGCGGGCATCTTTTGCAGGATCTTCCGATTTAATTAATTTCTCTTTCAGTAGCATGCTCATCCTGCCGTGCCACATAAACGCCCTGAAATAATTTTGCAGTATTTCGGAGTGAGTATAGTGACCTCGCGGCACGTACTGGGAATAATCTTCCTTATATTTGAAAATCGGAGAAAGTTCAAAACCCTGGTGAGCTTCAATCAGGGCAAGTTCGGCTTCAACATCTTTTTTTACAAACTCAGGGATCTCAAACTGATATTTTTCCTTTGCTGAAGGGTCAAAGTATACTCCTGCCTCAGGACCGTAAGGATCCGTTATCTCCTTTATTTGTTCCTCTTTGGGTTGGAGCAGGCTCAAAGCAACTGAAAAGTAGGCTGCGTTTCTTCTTGCGGCTTCCTTTTCTTCTCCTGAAGCTCTATTATAATCCTCTACAGATGCATTAAGCAAGGATTTATCAAGTTCCCACAAAAGATCGTATAACTTATTTTGCTCGAGCTGGCTCATACTGTCATCAAACTGGACGTGGTAGAGGTGGAGAAGAGTATCTGAAGTTATGAATATCAACTGCCCTTCGTTTTCAAGGCTGTTATACATAGCAGTAATGTCATCTTCTTTCGAATCGTAAGGATTGGAAATTACAACAAACCCATTTTCTTTCAGCTTCTCCAGAGCTGTTTCATCGGTCAGAAATTTATGAGAAAACTTTCCATAATTCGTAATATCGGATTCTTGTAGGGGAAGTTCGTATTGGGGAGATTTTAGTTCTATATCAAGAGCGTCAAGTCTGTAATTCTCTGCAAGCGATGAATTCTCGGCCTCAAAACCGGAAAGATTTACTGCTTCGGTTTTCAGATAGCCCGTTGAAGTATTTCTATCACTGTCCACTTCTTCTATCATTTCAGTTCCGTCCTTTTCGTTTAATCTGGAACTTTGCTCCAGGCATCCTCCTGTAAAAATGGAAACCAGAAGAATAAGAAATATCATAAGAGTTATAACTGTCTGAGTTAGATTCTTCATTCTTTCATCTCGGTCGCTCTGGATCAGTATCTTATTCGAGCTTTGCTCGCTCAGAGGGGGTGGGGTTTGCCTTCTAAATACATAGGTTCAGATTTTTGGTCAGACGTCTTGTTTTGCAACCGAAGATCTGTATATGGGGTCAAACATTTTCAAATATTAACTTTTTTATGTTTGTTGGACTAAATATTTCAAACTATCCGAAATTCTGTTAAGTTAAATACAGCTAAAAAATATGCTAAGTAGTACACTAAAAAAGATAAAAAGTAAAAAAAGTAGAAAAATTATAAAACAATATACTGGAAAAAATAAAAATGGGAAAATTAGAAAAGAGTACATTGAAATAAGTAAAAAATAGTTGAGAGTAAAAATTAAGAAATGTATGTTGCAGACCACTCCGGTCTTTTAGGTGGGTTTGCCTCAAGCATTTCTTTCCATTTTTCATCGGTCAGGCGTTCAGACATGGGCTGCTTAAACTCGTAATGGCTCATCACGGGTCCGGCTCCTAGAAGTATCCTGCCATCCGGAAGCTTATATGCAACTACCAGCATGTCAACATACCCGACTCCTTCTTCAAGTACGTCTCCTGAGTTTCCGTCGGTATGAACATCAGCGATTACTGTAGTTTTCTTAACATCATCATCGGCTCCATTTGTACCTTCAAGCTGGTCACCAAAATTCTTGATGAACTCGTATTCTTCGTTTGTCAATTCCTCATTTTCCAGTTCTTTTTCCGAAATTTTTTGAAGTTTTGTCAGGATCTCTTCAAGTCTTGCAAGTTTGCCCTCTGAATAGGGGTTAAGTACTTCCATTTCACTCAAACCCTGTTTTGTCATCTTTGTCAAGGCAAGCAGCTTGGCGTAAAAATCCGGAACAGGTTCAACATAACCCACAGCAGTTTTTTCTTCAGGTTCACCTGGTGCTGCGCTACCAACCATGGTTTCGCTCTGTTTTGCATAGAGAATCGTATCGTGCCTGAGTTCGGTCCAGGAAGCCAGCGACGTACTCAGTTCTTTGTCCTGCCAGGCATCGGTCTGCATAAAAGTCGGGTAGCCTGAGCCGTAGTCTTTCAGGAGGGGCTGAAGAGAATAAAGCCAGGACCAGTAAAGGTTCATGTTCCAATCGGCTGCGCTGAAGTTCGAAAACTCCGAATCCAGCTCTCCATACCTTGCGCTGTAATTTTTGTAGCTGGAATCGTTCAGTTCGTCAAGCCAGTAAACAGCTCTTCCCGAGCCCAGTAGAGCCATCACATCAAGCCCGCGTGGAAAGCCGCGAATTTGCTTTCCTGCTCCTGAGGTTACCAGCGTAAACGGAGCTTTATCTCCTTCTATAAGTTCTCCTTTATATTCTCCTGTATAGGGATCGACAATGTTTGAGAATACATAAGAATCCGGAATAAAACGCTGCCCCATAAAGCGGAAGCCCGTGGTGTTTTCGAGGCATTCGTCAGCCTGCTCGGAAGTAAAGGGCGGCTCCAGGACACAGTTTCCAGTACCACCATAGATCTTTGGGCCCTGGTATTCGACAAGTTTGGTTTTTAGTTCGTTGACCGCCGTTTCGTTAAATTGCCTTTTTCCACTACCAAAGACTGAATCCAGAGCTTCCATATACTCATAAGGCCCAAGGTCATCGGAAAAACCTACGTAAAAAGCTGTAATTGTATAGATCCTGTCCCAGTTCTTAAGGAGTTCAGGCTCTCTTTGGAGTTCAGAAGCAATTAAACTGGCCTGGATAGTTTGGATGCGAGCATCCTTTGCTGGGTCTTTTGATTTGATCAATTCACCTTTCAAGAGCATGCTCATTCTCCCATGCCACATAAAAGCCCTGAAGTAGTTTTCTAATTGCTCGGTGCGAGTATAGTGGCCTCGCGGTACATATTGAGAATAATCCTCCTCATACTGGAAAATTGGAGAAATAGCAAAGCCTTTGTGAGTTTCTATCAAAGTGAGTTCAGCTTCAACCTCTTTTTTTACGAAATCGGGAGTTTTGAACTGGTACTGTTTTGCTGTATCCTCAGGGAAAAGGGACATATAATCAGAATCGTAGTCATCTTCTTTCTGTATCTGCTCAGGTTTCGGCTGGAGAAGACTTAAAGCAACTGAGAAGTAGGCTGCATTTCTTCGTGCAGCTTCCTTTTCGTCTCCGGAAGCGCTGTTATACTTCTCGATAGAGGCATTTAGCAGAGAAAGGTCTGTCTTCCAGAGAGTATCGTAAAATTCCCTTTCTTCTATCAGTCTAAGAGTTTCATCAAACTGAATGTGGTAAAGATGCAGCAGGGTATCCGTAGTAATAAAAACAGGAATCTCCTCTTCCTGGAGGGAAGAATACATTGAAGTTATATCTTCTTCTCCGGGGTTGTAAGGATCCTTTATCACAACAAAGCCATTATTCTCCAGAAGCTTAAGATCAGACTCGTTCAGAGAAATTTTACCGGAAAAATTTCCATAATTGGAAATTTCCTCTTTTTTAAGAGGTAATTTATAAGAAGGCGCTTTTAACTCGAGATCAACAGCTTCAAGTCTGTAGTTTCCCGCAAGAGACGAATTTCCGGCTTCATAATCGGAGAGGTCTAATGCCTCGGTTTTCAGCCGACCAGTTAAAGAGTCTTGGTTATTGTCTACCTCCTCTGTCGTTGCATTCTTTTCTTGAACATCGTTATAAAGATTCGGTAAACTGTCGTTGTTCATTTCTTTGGTTGTTTCATTGCCGTTCTTTCCGTTTAAACCGGAACTTTGATCCAGACATCCTCCTGTAAAAAGAGAAACTATAAGGATTAAAAGAACTAAATAAATTTCAATTAGCTTGGTCCCGTACTTCATTCTTTCATCTCGGTCACTTTGGCTCAATATCTGATTCGAGATTTCTCGCTCAGAGGTGGGGTTTCTGCCTTCTCAGTCTCATAGTCCAGATGTCCTGTTTTGCAACCTAAGACCTGTAGAGAGGGGTCAAAAATTTTCAAATATTAATTTTTTTATGTTTGTTGAATTTAATATTTCAAACTATCTGAAATTCTGTTAAATAAAATCCAGCTAAAGAATATGCTAAATAGTACACTAGAAAATATAAAAAGTAGAAAAATTAGAAAACCATATACTGAAAGAAATAAGAATAGGAAAATTAGAAAATAGTACATTGAAAGAGATAAAAAATGGAAAAATTAGAAAATAGTTGAGAGTAAAAATTAAAAATCCGGTTAATAAAAAATTTAAACCATAGTGGTTAAGTTTTTTGACATTTAAAAGAAGAAAGTATATTCTTTTTCCTTTCCTCTTTTTCCTTTCCTCTTTTTCCTTTCCTCTTTTTCCTTTCCTCTTTTTCCTTTCCTCTTTTTCCTTTCCTCTTTTTCCTCTTTTTCTATTTCCCATTACTCATTCGGACTTAGAGGGTCTATCCTGAAAAGCAGAATCATGAATAGTGCAGTTACAGTCCCTGTCCCCCATAAAAGTGGGTCTCTGGTAAAATTCAGGAGCATGCCCATTACCAGCAATAAAGTCCCAATAGTCAGTAAAATCTTAAATTTTCTCTCCAATTTTTTCCCCCATTTCCCTTTTGAGTATTAAATTCTTAAGTATCGGTATCAGGCGCTGAAAGACGTCCAATAATTATTCCTTGTAGATAATTGGTTTTCCTACATTATCTATTTTTTGACATAGATCATCTGGTTAAAAGTCCAGTAATAATTGAGGTTAATATAATTAGAAAGAAATGCTCATACAGGAAATAACACTACGGGTATTTGTTTGATAAATAAAGCCATAGGAACACTGTACCACAGGATGGAAAACGAAAAATTCAGTTTAAACTTAATAAAATTTGTCTAAATATACACAGCTTCAAAATCCAGGCAATCTAATGGTTATCTGCTGGCTGGCAAGGGAAGATAGTCTCAACAAAAGATATCATATTAAAAATCTTTTTCCTTCTATTAACATACTTCCACGTTGTTTTTTGCATGACACCTGTGTTTATGGGGGCGATTACTATATCACTATTTATACTAAGTGTATACTAGTTGTATTAAAGTAAAGCATAAATATTCAGACTAACGCAACTATTCAGGCTACATGAGTAAGTTGATTGCTTTTGATACCAAAGATAAGTATGTTACCAATCGATAGAATCATAAAAAGCAGTTGTAGTCAACAATTAATAGAAACTGGTTCAGAAAAATATGTCCGTTAAGCTTTATTAAAAAAGATTATGAAAGTCGTTTCTCTAAGGCTGAGTTATTGGATAAAAGCGTAAAAAAGTTACAATTGGTAAAACCATAAAAATTAGAGCAGTTTGTTTAAGAAAATAAAATTTTTACACTTAATCACTTTTATACTTAATCACTTTACACTTACTAACTTTTATGCTTAATCACGTAAACGAGTGAGAAATATTTGATATTCAAGATTCATTTAAGGTTCATTTAAGGTTCATTTGAGAGCCATTCTTACAAATATTTTCTAATTATTTTAAAATCGGATCTCCAGTTTATATCTGGACTTTTTCAGGATTTGTACACTTGAACTGAGGAAGCAGTAGAATATGGATTCAAGCTGCAAGATAATTTATGGGTGATATAACTGTTAAATAAAGCACCAAATGTAAAAATGCTGAAAACTAAATCCGCTCTGGTTTCGGACCTGCCTTCGGATGAGGTTTATATATTCTTTAATCTCTGGGTTGGAAACGGTGGATATGGAAACTCGAAGAATCTAGAAAATCCGGTTGTATGTTTCAAAGTTGAAAAATCCTGGATTGAGGATAACAATCTCGACCAGGCTTAAATTATCCTGAACAGGTACAATGATACAAAATGGAACCGCTTTCAATCAACCAGCCTTTCAGGGGAAGATGATACATATCTGTATCATAGCCGAACTCCCTGGATTTCTCCTTTCGTAATAACGGGTAAGACGACAAAAAAAGAAATTTTGGCTGAAATTCCACCTGAGCCTGACGCTCAGACTTCTGCTCAAGAACCATTCTGCTCAAGAACCATTCTGCTCAAGAATCATTCTTATGCTTACGTTTTTTAGTTGTTCTGCTCATAACTTTTTGGGACTCTAAGCTCTGGAAATTAACAAAATACTCCAGAACAATACTTTCTGCACTTCCCTTCTATAAATATTACAGAAAGTCCGGGAAGTGCAAGTTTTGCCAGGATCAGTTCGGAAAGTTTGGGATTCAAGATCGTCTTTTCGATTTCTTTCCCTGATTCGACCTCATTCTCAGCTTTATCCATAACTTTTTCTGTTTTATCAGCCCGTTTATCAGTCTCATCTATCGCTTTCGAAGTTCCATTCACTGCTTCCTCTTCACTGGCATCGATATTGAAGACAGAAACATCAGGGGTTATTGCCTTAACTACTTTCCTGAGATCGGGAACAGCCTGCCCGCCGGTCATCGCTGCAACCTCATTCTGGAGTACAAGCACAAGCACATTGCAGCCTGTAGTCGCGGCACTCAGGAGTCCGAGAATGCCCGAATGCGCCAGAGCGAAATCTCCGATAACGGCTATACTCTTTTTCTCAAAGCCACATGCAACCGAGATTGCCGAGCCAAGCGCAAAACTAACATCAACTGCCGCAAGGGGCTCGGGTGCACTCCGGACGGAACAGCCCATATCACCGGCAATCCGCACGTCAAGAGTGCTGAGAAAGCGGTAAAGGGGAAGATACGCGCAGTCGTCACAGATTCCAACCCTGTTTTTCTTTTTGGCTTTGAGAGTAGTATCTGCAGGTTTTACAATTTCTTTTTCGATGTGCTCAAGGGCAAATTCAAGGTCTTCAGGTCTGACCTGCCCGTATGGAAGATGTCCTGTCTTTTTCCCATAAACCTTGCCAGTAACCCGGATCTGCTCCTCTATAAAGGGCTCGGACTCTTCGACAACGAGTATCTTCTGATTGCTATCCAGAAAAGCCTTTATCTTTTCGAGGGGAAGAGGGTTTACAAGGCCAAGAGCCAGGTGAGAAATTTCAGGGTGAGAAACCTCAGCATGAAACTCGTTCTGCTTTTTCAATAATTCTTCCACGATTGAAGACATGAAACCTGAGGAAATGATCCCCAGATATCCATGCTCCGAACCTGATCCGTTTCCGGTATTTCCGGCTGTCCTTTTTCGTATCTCATTAAGGTCGGTGTTTTCAGCTTCCTTTTCCAGTAGAGGGTAGGTTCTTGAGTGAAAAAGCCTGTGTTTTTCTACCATTCGTTTTTTCCAGATTGCACGGTCAAATTCAGGATGAGGAGAGGAAGACTTCCGAAGGCGGTTTATTTTTCCTTTAGTTTTTTCCAGGCTTGCAATGACCCTCAGAAGAACAGGCGTCCTTGTCTCTTCCGAAAGCTCGTAAGCTCGTCTAAGTGTCCTGTATGCCATATCTGGCGAAGCCGGGTCAAATACTGCTATCTCTGCTATCCGGCCATACCAGCGAGAATCCTGTTCATTCTGAGAGCCCTTTGCACCGGGATCATCTCCTGCAATTATGACAAGGCCGGCTCCTATGGTGTGGGTGACAGAGGTTATAAGAGGGTCAGAAAGCAGGTTCATCCCCACATGCTTTACAAGCACAAGCGTCCTTCTGCCAGAAACTGATGCTCCTAAAGCGTTTTCAAGGGCAACTTTCTCGTTTGTGAGCCATCTGGCATTATAATCCTGTATTTTGGAGGCATTTCGCATTATCTCGAAAGCTGCTGCCTTCCTGGAATCCAGGTTTTTTTCTTCTGAGGTATTTAAAAGCCCTTTTCCCACGGGTATTCTCAAAAAAAGTTCCATAAGGGAGGTAACAGGATAGCCGGGGACACCTGTTATGAAGCTGACATCACTATCAAGGGCTGCAAGGTAAAGGGCTTCAAACCCGGTGTATTCTGGTGCTTCTTTTTTTTCTTTCAAATTGATCCCACGCTGTGGAATTCAGAAGATGCCGAACTCAAAGTTTCGTAAAACCGGTTTGAAACTTGAGTTCCATCGAACTCAGTGTTCAAGCAATTCAAATCCGGTTTGAGGTTTTTATTTCGGCGTCCTTGCTTTTTACCTGTTTTTTTAGATTTCTTAAACGTTGTTTTTAAGCCCCTCGATATCAAGAGGCTTGATCGGAGTGCCTGGAATTATGGACTCATCAGGTCTTCCGAACCAGGGGAGAGAGGCAAGTGCACCTATTACTCCGTTGCCATCAAGCAGGACTTCCACACCGTTTTCTCTAGCGCACTGCAAAGCTTCGGCTTTCAAGATCCTTTCAGTCCGGCAGCGGTTGCTGTATTTATATAATCCTTTTGCATAGAAATCTGAAAGGACAACCAGTCCGGTTTGGGATGAAGCGGTGTATTTCTTAATCGCTTTTTTGAAAGTCTCTACCAGCCTTGATTTCGCTTTTTCATTCACACAGCCGAATTCAAGAACTGTAGACATGCAGTTCTGGGTTTTTTCCGGAACAGGGAAAAGCTGGACAAGAGAATGTGAAAGATAAACGGCTTCATGGCAGTCCAGTTTTCTTGCAATGTTGTGGGTCAGGGTCCAGGTGGCTCCTACGTCTTTTGAGTCCGTGTCGTCTATGCCTATAAGGACACGGTCTCTGCGCGGAACTGCAATCGTCCCCTTTGCGCATTTTTCGCCTCCTGATTCTGAGATCTTATAATGAAGAATTCCGTCTGCAAATGCCCTGCAACGGGTTGCGCCAACACCTCCGCCTCCTAATCCGGCATAGGTGATCTCCACCTCATTCCCTTTCACGACCACTGATTCGATACCTGCGGCAGCGATGGAAGGTTTGAGTTCCAGGTTTGAGGTTCCGGTTTTCATGAAATAGCGGATCATATTTCCGGTTGAACGGGCTTTCAGGACAAGGGGCGCTTTTGCATAATGGTAAAGGGACCAGCAGGCCCCACTATAACAATTGGAGTGCTCAATTATCTCTGCATACTCATTTGCTGCGTCACAGATAGCATAAATGCCTCTATAAGGCACAGTATAAGGATCATCCAGGATTACTTCCTCAATATCCCTGCTGTCCAGTGCACAAGCGTTTATATGTTTTGTAATTCAGAAAACCTCCTTTTTAGGGAATAAGAAACTGGGAGGGAAATTTGTTTAATCGAAATGCCCATCTCTTAAGATATATATAGATATCGTAATCTTAGTAATTCGATGAGATGAAATTCGATAAGTAAAGTTCGATATAAGTAAAGTTCGATATAAGTAAAGTTCGATATAAGTAAAGTTCGATATAAGTAAAGCTCGATATAAGTAAAGTTCGATATAAGTAAAGCTCGATATAAGTAAAGTTCGATATAAGTAAAGTTCGATATAAGTAAAGTTCGATATAAGTGAAGTTCGATAGTATGGTTTGGTTGGAGAATAAATCGTATGTAAACAACTTAATTTTGATATTCGATTATAGTTCCTGATAACAGATGTCCACAGGTTCTAATCTAATAAATCACTCGCGCTCGATACGAGCTAACTTTTATAAAATGACTATTTATCTTTTTATCGGTAGGTTTACTTGCTTCTTTTGTCTAGGATATTTAATGGGGAAATTTAAAGGAGACCTTGAAACCTTATTTAATCCACTTGAGATGCTCAATTAGGCTCAACTATTATGAATTTTTTTCAATATCCACGCCATATTTTGGCCAAGATTTTTCATATTATCAATGCCTTCTTGATCCTGTTCTACCTCTCCGATAGCATTTCCGTAAGCCATATTCCAGTAACTTGACCCTACCAGAAACATTTCTTTGCTATGTAAAAAATTGTTCAGGGTATCAAAGGCACTTATAGCACCGCCTCGGCGAGCAGCTACAACTGAAGCTCCTACTTTATGCTTGAAAAGCCCTCGATTTCCTGCAAGTACCATACTCGCCCTGTCAATTAAGGCTTTCATTTGAGAGGTCACACCAGCTGAATATACCGGCGATCCTAGAATAATTCCGTCTGAAGCAAGCATTTTTGCAAAACACTCATTAAAAAAATCATCCGTAATGACACATTGCTTATTTTTGTTTTTGTGGCAAGCCCGACAAGCTTTGCATCCTTCTATGCTTTTTCCAGATAGTTGAATAAGTTCGGTTTCAATGCCTTCTTTTGTTAATTCCTCAAATACGGTTTGAATCAGGATTGCAGTATTGCCGTCTTTTCGTGGGCTTCCATTAATGCCTATAACTTTCATAGTCTTCAACAACTTTTTTCAACTATTTTTTCGTATTTCTCAACCTGTTATTTTATTCTTGTTCAATTACGGAAAGTGATCAGAAAGTGACTATGTTGAGACCTTTTATATTGAACGCTTCTATACTGAGAGTTTCTGCACTTAGAGTTTCTGCACCGAGAGTTTCTGCGCTGAGAGTTCATCGAATTCTCTACATTAAACTCTTCTACACTGAGAGTTTCTACACTGAGAGTTCATTGAATTAGCTACATTGAACTCTTCTACATTGAAAGTCTCTACATTCAGAGTTTATGTCTTTAAGTTACTTTATCTTACAAAGCCTTCATCTTTGAGGCTCACGTATCTGCCTTCCCCGATAATAATATGGTCAAGCACATCAATTCCAAGGAGTTTTCCTCCTTCTATCATTTTCTCAGTGACCATTATGTCTTCTCGGCTAGGGCTTGGGTCCCCTGAAGGATGATTATGGACCATGATTACTGACGCTGACGATTCCATAAGGGCGGACTTGAAAACCTCACGCGGATGAACAATGCTCGCGTTCAAGCTGCCGATGGATACAACTTCTTCTTTCAGGATTTGATTTTTTGTATCAAGGCAAAGTGTTATAAATTTTTCTTTTTTTTGTTCGCGCATCTTAGGGTACATAAAGGTATATACATCCTTTGGGGAGCAGATTTTTCTTTTGGGCTCTTCCACAAAGGTCTCAAGCCGGCGGGCAAGTTCGAAAACTGCAGCTATCTGGGCAGCTTTGGCCTTTCCTACTCCATGAACCTTCATAAGCCTTGAAACATTTGCAAGACTGAGCTGCTTGATGCTGTATTCTGAAAATATTCGGCTGGACAGGCTGACAACATTCTCTTTATTTGATCCTGTCCTCAGGACAACTCCAAGCAGTTCTGCGTTCGAAAGCGATTCCGGCCCGTTTCGAATAAGCCTTTCCCTTGGGCGTTCCTGTTCAGGAATATCCTGAATTCTGACCTTGTTTATTTCCATAATCAACCCCCTATTTCCAATTAACGGAAAATTTCTGTATAAATCCAAATTTTAAGTTAGTCAAACAATTTAGTCAAACAGTTAGTCAAGCAAGTTAGTCAAACAGTTAGTCAAGCAAGTTAGTCAAACAAGTTAGTCAAGCAAGTTAGTCAAACAGTTAATCAAACTCTTTATAGATAATATCAAAGTTTCAATATTTGAATCTTCACAAAACGCTCTATAAAATTAAACAAAGAATAAAATGCCAGCCTTTACTTATACAGGAAAGTGCATAACGTTCTTTGATGAAAGTCATTTCAGTTGTCGGGTATAAAAAATCGGGTAAGACATCCGTAGTTTCAGCCCTTGTCCGGAATCTTTCCGGGTTCGGAACTGTGGGCACAATAAAACACATGGGTGAGCAGAGTCTCAATCCGGCAGAGACTGATACAGGCAGGCATTTTGATGCCGGGGCTGACACGGTAATAGGAATAACAGGCACAGAAGCAACAGGTACTGAACTTGTCAGTTTTTCCAGAGGCCAGAACCTTGAAGACGCTCTTGACCTGCTTTGCGACCAGGGGCTTGATTTTGCCGTGGTAGAGGGGTTCAAGGGAAGCAATCTTCCGAAAATTGCAATTGGCGACCTTCAGGGCGTTTCCAACGTAGTTTTCAGGCTGCCGTCGGACATCGATATGCACGAAGAACTTACAGCCTCTCTTGTAGGAATAGTCCTTGCACAGCCTGACCGGTACACCCTGGAAGCCCTTATAAAGAAAGTCAGAAAAAACCCGGTAACCCGAAAAGCAGGTGCAATCGGTACATTTACCGGCATTGTCCGCGAACTGGCCGGAAACGAGATAACTTCAAAGCTTGAATTCGAAAAATACGAACCGGAAGCTTCAAAAGTTCTTGACCAGATCCGGGAAGAACTCAAACAAAAAGAAGGCATCCTTGAAGTCCTGATACACCATAAAACAGGCGTTATCAAAGCCGGAGAAGACATAGTATACATTGTTGTCGCAGCCGCCCACAGGGGAGAGCTTTTTTCCGCCCTCAGCGAAGCCATAGACCGCATAAAAGCCGAAGCTCCTATCTGGAAGAAGGAATTCACGGAAAAAGAAGAATTCTGGGTCCACGACAGAGAACATCACGAAAATTAAAAAACAGATCTGAGCAGAAAGGAAAATAAAAATTATAGAGAAACCCGGAAATGATTCAATGGGCGGAAAAACAAACTTTAAAAAAACAGATACAGGGAAAACAGAAGTAATAAAAGCTGAAATTAAAGAAGCGGATCCCGAAGAAGATAAAACAAAATTCAGAAGTGCCGTCGTGCTGGCAGGCGGCAGGGGCAGGCGGATGGGCACGGTCGAAAAAGCCCTTCTCGAATTCGAAGGAAAAACAATTATTGAGCGCCTGCTGGAAAGCCTTTTCCGGGTTGTGGACGAGGTTATTATCTCGTTCCGGGACAAAAAGCAGGAAGAAAAGTTCAGATCTGTGATTGAAAAATTCTCTGCCCATGAAATCCGTTTCTGTTTTGATACTCTGGAAGACGCCGGTCCCCTTGAAGGCATCCGGGCGGGGCTGCTTGAATCCAGAGCAGAGTATTCTTTTGTCTGCGCGGGGGATATGCCTTTTGTAGATTCCAGGGTTGTATACCTGCTTTTTGAGAAAGCAAGCGGACATGATGCTGCCCTTCCAAAACGGGAAGATGGAAAATTTGAGCCTCTACATGCAGTTTATTCAAAAAAAATGATTCCTGAAATTGAAAAAGCTTTTGAGAACGGAAGGTGTTCAGTTCTTACGCCGGTTTTTGAAATGAAGTATGTTGTTTTTGTTGAGGTTTCGGAAATTCGGGAAATTGATCCTGAATTGAGGAGTTTTGCGAATATAAATACTGCTGATGAGATGCAACGTATTATAGAGCTTTCGGGCAAAAAAGAAAAATCATTAAATTAGATTACACGCTGTGGATAATTTTTGGAATAATAAATTAACAAAATTCCGTTTTCTGTTTTTTACATCATCGTTTTCGACTATTCCTCCACCATTAATTAAAATCGAAAGTTATTTAGATGACAATCACTTTTATTTTTTGAATCAGTTTTCCTTTTATGTAATACATTTTCAATAATTGCGGTTTCAAAGACTTATTGAACTTTTGATTGTTTTTCTTTAGGCAGGGACTTCAGATGGAACTGAATGAAATCAAAGATCTAATTTTAAAAGCTAAAGAAAGTAACGCGACTACACTTGATCTTTCGTCCAAAAGACTAACTTCGTTGCCGCCGGAAATCGCAGAACTCAAAAATCTTACTAGACTTGACATCTCAGCAAATCAATTGAGTTTGCTGCCACCAGAAATCGCAGAGTTGAAAAATCTTACTAAGCTTAACGTATCTGGTAATAAATTGACTTCGATGCCTCCGGAAATCACAAAACTGAAAAATCTTACTACACTTGAAATATCCGTTAATAAATTGACTTCGTTGCCTCCAGAAATCACAAAACTGAAAAATCTTACTACACTTAACATCTCTTCGAATCGATTAACTTCATTGCCGTCGGAAATTGCAGAGTTGAAAAATCTTACTACACTTAACATATCTAGTAATGAATTAACTTCACTGCCATCGGAAATCACAGAGTTGAAAAATCTTACTATACTTAACATATCTTCAAATCAATTAACTTCACTGCCACCGGGAATCGCAGAGTTGAAAAATCTTACTACACTAGATATATCTTGGAATCAATTGATTTCGCTACCGCTTGGAATCGCAGAGTTGAAAAATCTTATCACACTTAACATGGCTTGGAATCAATTGACTTCGTTGCCGCCGGGAATCACAGAGTTGAAAAGTCTTACTACACTTTACATGTTTTGGAATCAATTGACTTCGTTACCGCTGGAAATCACAGAACTGAAAAATCTTACTAGACTTGACATATCTCGTAATGAATTGACTTCGTTGCCTTCGGAAATCACAGAACTGAAAAATCTTACTAGACTTGACATATCTCGTAATAAATTGACTTCGTTTCCTCCGGAAATCACAGAACTGAAAAATCTTACTACACTTATCCTCTCTGATAATCAATTAAGTTCGCTGCCGCCAGAAATATTAGAATTAGGTATAGATATTGAGTGGGAAGGTAATTCGGCAGAAAAAGGAATATTCTTAGAAGGAAATCCTCTTGAAAATCCTCCAATAGAGATTGTAAAACAGGGCCGTGAGGCAGTTATCAATTATTTCAAGTCATTTGAAGGTGAAAAGAAACCGTTAAATGAAGTTAAAGTTTTGCTGGTAGGAGATGGAGAGGCGGGCAAAACCTCACTGGTGAAGAGAATTTTTGGGGAAGAAGTTGATGGTAATGAGTCACAAACTCAGGGAATCAATATCAGGAAGTTGGCAATAAATAATGGAGATCGAGAAATCAAGGCTAATTTCTGGGATTTTGGTGGGCAAGAAATCATGCACGCCACTCACCAGTTCTTTTTGTCAAAAAGGAGTCTTTACATTCTGGTGTTGGATGGAAGAAAAGATGAGAAGCCTGAATACTGGCTTAAACTCATAGAAAATTTCGGTGGAGATTCCCCTGTTTTAGTTGTGATTAATAAAATAGATCAAAATCCAGCTTTTGAACTAAACAGAAAGTTCCTGGGAGAAAAATATTCGTCAATAAGGGGATTTTACAGGCTATCCTGCAAATCAGGAGAAGGAATTGAGGAATTTCTAAAAATTCTTGAAGATGAATTAAAGACGGTTAAACATCTTGAAATTAAGTGGCCTATAAGCTGGTTTAATGTAAAGAGTAGGCTTGAAGAAATATGCCCGAGCTGTCCTTCGACTAAAGTCAATGGAGACTGTGAGCACTGTAATTTCATCGAATATAAACAATATGAAACAATGTGTGATGAAGAAGGAATAAAAAGTGAATCAGCACAGAACACCCTTGTTGATTTCCTTCATGACTTAGGTGTAATACTTCATTTCAGAGACATACCTCTATTAAATACATATGTTTTAGAACCTCAATGGGTTACTAATGCTGTATATAAAATCGTTAACTCAAGGGAAATTGCCGAATCTAAAGGAATTCTAAAACCTGACAGCATGCTTCCTGAGATATTAAAGAAGAATACTGAAGCAGATTTTTGTTATCCTCCCTATCAATATGGTTTTTTTGTTAGTTTGATGAAAAAATTTGAATTATCTTACGATCTTGATGATAACACTGTTCTCCTTCCTGCCTCGCTGGAAATTCAGGAACCTGATTTTGAATTTGATTACGAAGGAACTCTAAGGTTTGTAATAGACTATGATTTTCTTCCTCCTTCGGTAATGCCACGTTTCATCGTAAAGATGAATAGGGATATAAAAGATGATCTGCGCTGGCGCACAGGTGTGGTTCTGGAGAACAAAGGTTACCATTCTACTGCGGTGATCAGAGCAGACATTGAAGCAAAGAGAATAAGCATTTACGTAAATGGGAACCAAAGAAGGGACTATTTCTCAGTTATCCTACAGATGTTTCGGGAAATAAACAATAGTTTCGAAAAATTAAAAGCAATAGAAAAAATTCCATTGCCTGATAATCCAGAAGTGACTGTAAGCTATGATCACTTAATCAAACTGGAGTTAAAAGGACGTGAAACTTATATGCCCGATGGCTCTGATGATGAATATAATGTAAGTGATCTTCTTGGAACAGTAATTAATAGAAGTAACGAGAGAGCACTACTGGAAGAAATACTGCGAATAGCAGAAATGAATGGAAGCAATGGGAATGAAATACTGAAAATACTTCGAAAATTACAAGAAATAGAAGAAGAATCTGATACTGAAGATACTCTGCTGGAAAAATTAAACAAAATTGTTATGGCTGAACCCAACTTTTATGGCGTTGGGCTTAGGTTAAATGAAATAATGAAAATCTACTTGAAAAGTAAAAAATCAAAAAAGTGGTAATTAATCTATATTCAGATATGCTCTTGCGTGATATGATTTAGATCATTTGAAAAGCCTGTATATTCATTTTTTATGTCTTTGTCTATATTCTTATTTAGGAAAAGGCCGGTCGCCTGCGACGACCGGTGAGAGCCTGAGGCTATAAGAACCGATTTTCTCTGGCGGTTCTAGTATAATTAAGTAAAAAGTGAATCTTTTTTGTGCAGAACTTTTAAACATTATTTCATTTGTTAGTTAATGTTTTTGAAAAAAGATTATCAGTTCAAAATCTCAAACTCTGACCAGTATAGCCATATTCGCTATCCTGAACCGTTTTTTCCCGTTCGACGTAGGAGAGCGGCTTTTCCCGCAAAAAATACAAAATATAGGGGAAACTAATGAATAAAAGCCATTGTGGACACCTGTAAAAACCTACCTGTAGAAAGAAATATGAAGATTCCTTCTTTTAACCCTTAAATAAATCAAATAACTAATCAGAAACAGTTAATCAGGAACCAATGATTTTTACCTAATTTCTTTACATTCTGGCATCTTCGACCTTTCTTTACCTTCCCGCATCCTCTATCTCAAACTTTACATCTCGTTTTGCAAGCTCTTTTATAATCTCTTCCATAAATACCCCAGGACCCGGCGCATGTCTATGGTGGAATTCCTTGACTTTGCCTGGCTCTCCGCCAACGCTGGTTATTTCCACGCCGCATGAAGGGCTTTTCGGGACGCCTAGAATTTTTATTTTTACGCCGCTTGCTGCAAGGTCTTCGAGCAGGTCTGCAAAATGGGTAAAGATTTCTCTGCAAAACCGCCGGTAAGCAGGATGGTCAAGCTGATCTTTAGTAATTTCCCGGCGCTTCATTCCGAAAAACGTCGCTTCCGGGCAGGGGAGCTGGATAACGTTTGCGCCTCGCGTATCAATAGGCTGGGCTGGTTTTACTCCTTTTACTCTTGCAAGGGGGTTGAGCAGGCAGTGGCCTATGACCAGGACTTCTTCGGTTTCGCCGCCGTCAGAGGGTTTTTCAGAAACGTGGGAGCACTCGTAATTTTCCAGCTTTTTCATATCCTCACCTGTATTTCGCTTAATAACATTTTTCTCGCGTCTTCTGTTTCTTCTACAGCTTTGACAATGGGTCACAGAATATTCTTTCTCTGCTTTCAGGAGGCAGTAAAAGGGGTGAGTGTTTTTAAAATCATTTCCTCACCCCTTAAGTAGTACTGCAGTTTCGTCTTTCATTCCGTCAAGAGTTAATCCTGCTAAGACTCAATCCTGTCAAGAGTAGCTTTGAAACTCTCCAGATGATCACCTTCTTCTAAGCAGGTACACTCCAGTAAGCCCGATTACTCCGTAAATCATTTCAAAGCCTGGAATACCTTTATTTTCTTCTTGCTCAGAAGGTTGCTCAACACCTGTTGTTGCGTTTCCAGTGTTGTTTCCAATATTGCCTCCAGTATTAGTACTGAGGTTTTCAGTATCAGGTTCAGTCTGTGTTTCATTTCCGGCTTCCTCTGGTGTTGCTCCGGTTATTGCAAAGAATGAGAATTCCGAGGGGTGTGCCGTGAAATACAGATATTGGCCGTCTTCTTTTAACAGGGTCGCTGGTAGTTGTGACCATTTTTTGTCACTGTAGCTATTGAGCATGATTGAATTCTGGTTGATCTTCTTATCCTGCAGCCAGGACTTTTCAATCTTGAAGCATAGTTCAGGGTTTTCAATATTCTTTGAGGTAGCAAATCCTGAGTTTCCGACCCAGAGGTTGAAGTACTTATAGACCTCACCCGAGTTCAGTTCTGAAACCAGAGTTGATTTTCCTTTGAGTTGTTCGGCAATGGCTGTAATCTTACCTGCAGTCTTCTTTGCATCAAAGCTGACATACACAACACAGGTTGCGTTATTTGGGAAATCAAACATTACAGACTTTCCGTTTAAAACCTGTGCCTGCGAAAGTTCCTTGACTTGAACGTTAGTTTGAGGTTCAGGGGAACCACCGCCGCCACCGCTACTTCCACTGCTGTGGCTGCTTCCACCAGAAGTGCCATCTGAACCGCTATCTGAACTGTCGCCAGAAGTGCCATCTGAATTGCCATCTGAATTGCCATCTGAATTGCTATCTGAATTACCATCAGAACTGCTGCTATTATTACCTACGACTTCTTCTGAAGGAGGCTCTGTTACGTTATCGGAAGGAGTAACTGTTGAATTAGTTGATGCCGGAGGTTGCTCAGGCGTTGAAGAATTCGACGTTGCAAGAGCTGCATAGTCGATTTCATTTTCGCTAAGGGTTGCTGTCTCCTCTGCTATGCCGTCTCCGTCTACATCGTAATGTGTTTGAGAAAAGCCTGTTCCATCAGGTTTAGCCCAATAGTTTCCTGCAATATAGGGGCCACCTATAATGTTTTTTCCTGTTGTTCTGGTAGTGTTCCATATGTTAGGGTAGCCATAATAGCCATCAAAAATTACATTTACTGTGTTATTGAAATAATTGTTATAGATTTTGCTACTAGCATCTGCTTTATCGTAAAGCCCACATTTCTTGTTAAAACTTATAGTATTACCGGCAATATCAGCGCGGCCTTCGTACAGCAGGGCTATACCCTGATCATTTTCTGTAATTGTGTTATTCTCAATTTGGGAATTTCCTGAATCTCCCACAACGACTCCTATTTCACAGTTAGAAATCCTGTTGTTTTTGACAGTAGCACCGTAATAACATTCCCCAACAGAAACTCCTGATTCACAATTTGAAATTTCATTATTATCTATAGTAAAAGTAGAGTACAGATTTGTGTCAATGCCTGTACCATAATTCAGGATTTTATTTTTTTCAATTATGCAGTTAGAGAACTGACCGAGATTTATTCCATAAGAAGTATCAGTACCTTTTAGGGTAAAACCTTTAATGGTTATCTCCTGTGCATCACCTGTTAGGTAAAAACCATTTCCTTGAATTATCGTGTCTTCAGGATTGCCTGATTGAGACATAATAACCATATCATATGTACTGAGAGTAACATTCTCATAATAAGTACCAGGTTCTACAATTATAGTGTCTCCGTGCGTTGCATTATTCACAGCTGACTGTATTGATTCACCATTGTGCACTATTATTTCAGCTGCAGCACCTATTCCAGACGCTGTTATAAATATAAAAATTGCTAATAATAATGCAATAAAGCGATTTTTCATTTCCTACATCTCCAATTTAAAGTCACTTTATTATTTTTGATATATAAGTTATATTATAAGGTACATCTTGAATCTTAATAAGTTTACAGGTCTTCAAAAACAATGAAAAAATATTTTTTATTTTAAAACAAGCACATATAGTGAAATTGCTTGAAAATCATTCTCCTACTAACGAAAACAATTGATTAAATGGGAGTTTTAAACGAAAGATGGGGTGACTTTCGGGGTTCCAGTTTGATGATTCGGAGATTTAGGAGATTTAGGAGATCTGAAAGAATCGGAATTGATGGTGACTTCACTACCTACATGAATCCAAGTGTACTGATTCCAAAATAAATCTCTTTTTTGGCGGGAAAGTCGTTAATTAACAGACAGATCAACTATTGTCGAGTCATCCACTAAGTATCGTATAATTGAGTCCTTGATAATTGATTCAATACTATGTCTTTCAATTAGCCTTTACCTGGTCTTCACTTGGCTTTCACTTGGCTTTCACTTGGCTTTCACTTGGCTTTCACTTGGCTTTCACTTGGCTTTCACTTGGCTTTCACTTGGCTTTCACTTGGCTTTCACTTGGCTTTCACTTGGCTTTCACCTTTTTTTCACCTTTTTTTCACCTTTTTTTCACCTTTTTTTCACTTGGCTTTCACCTGTTTTTCACTTAGCCTCCACCTGTATTACCTTTGTACGAAAATAAGAGATTATATATTTATCTTCTGCATATGTATTCAAAAATGGTCTCTGTGAACCTGCATGCCAGCTATACTTTTGCGATCTGTTTGGGTATGTTTGCAAGAGAAATGCAGGAGCACTGCCCTTATAATTGGAAGGTTACGGCACATGTATGAAGATTTTGGAACAATACTTAACAGAGGATTTTACAGCTGGTTTAGAAATTTAAATATCTGTATTCCATTCATCCTTAATTTTCTTATCAATATGATTATTTATGTCCTTTTCGTTAGCTTGATGGGCATTTTGTTCTTTACCTCAAATACAGGAAGTATTATCGATCCTGCAACCCTTTCCAATAAGGAAATTCTTTCCATATTATGGAACGGTTTTTCTGAGAACTTCGGACTGTTCTTATTTGTGATTATCGCGTTTTTTCTGTTTTCATTGTTCGTGCAGTCCTTCTTCACAGCAGGAGCAATAGGGATGGCAAAAAAAGCCTCTGAGACAGGAGATACCGGGATCTTTGATATGCTGGTTTCAAGTTCAAAAAACACCATCAGGCTTTTCCTTACAATCCTGCTAACTACCCTACTCCTGCTTGTAGGAATCATATTTATAGTGCCAGGAGCCTTTGCAGTAGGGAACCTGAATACGTTTATCCAAAATCCAGAAGCTTCAGTAAACGGCATGATAGCGCTAGGTATAGGATTTATTCTCTGGATCGCTTATATTATATTTCTCAATCTCGTACTTGCCCTCAGCAGTTATGCTCTTGTGATCGACGAGCTTGGACCCCTTGAGGCTTTGGGTGAAGGTTTTCGTTTCTTTAGAAATAATAAACTGGACGTTTCCATTATCTGGATAATCACTATCGGATTAGCTCTAATCAATGGTTATGTCAGCGAATTTGTAGACTCGGGAAACATCCTGTTTACAGCAATTATATCTCTGGTTCCTATTGTGATTCTGCAGCCTCTCACAACTGTCCTGTGGACACGCCTCTACCTGACAAGAAAAGGAAGAAAGCTCTATGACCCTTCAGATCTGCTCTCCGTCCCGGATAGCTTCTGAAAAGTTAGTTTTTGAAAGATCTTTCCGAGATTGTAGTTTCTCGAAGATCTTTCTCGAAGTTTCTGTTGGGGAATGTTATTTCAGTGCTACTGTCAAAAACAACAGGATTTCTAACTGTGAAACAGGAGTGAAAGGCCTTTCTGAAGGATAATTTCTGAAAGGCTATTGCAAGGTTAATTCTGAATTTAAGCCCGACCTAGCAACTTGCAGGCCTGACATACCTCTTCAGTGCAAGTTTCCCCGCAAATCCTGCACTTCCCGATTTTTGCAGGTGGCATTTCTTTACAAAGTGCTCCTACAAGCTTGTCAAAGCCCCTTAGCAGAGAATATTTGGTTCCAGGGTGCTTTGCCTCAAAGTTGTTCAGAAGCTCCCTTATCTCTCCTCGTAAAGCTTCTCCTGCATACGGGCATTCGCTGAAGTCCACAGGGAGGGAGTTTACAAGAGCATAAAGTGCCACTTCTTTTTCAGGGATATTCCTCAGGGGTTTTGCTCGCAAGACCAGGCCTTCAATAGCTGCAGGCGGAGCAAGTCTGACCATGCGCTCCACATCTCCCCTTAAGTGGTTGAGAAGAATTGTCTGGGCTTCATCATCCAGGTTATGTCCTGTAACGAGTTTTGTTGCTCCGATTTCAAGCGCGGTTCTATTGAGAATATTCTTTCTAAGGACGCCGCAGTAGCTGCATGCGCCTTTTTCCCGGTCCATTGCAGCCAGTTCGTCCATAGTTACTCCGTGTACCTCTTTGAAGGACTTTATGATATGCCTCACCCCAAGCATCTTTGTGAGGCTTTTTGCAACTTCGAGGGAATGAGGGCGATATCCGTTTATTCCTTCGTCCACTGAAATTGCAACGATTTCAATGTCTGGCCTGTTCCCCAGAATTTTGTGCATTATATAGAGGGCAACTGAGCTGTCCTTACCCCCGCTTAGAGCAACAGCTATCACATCATTTTTACGGATACTATACTCTTTTCGTATTGTCAGTTTGATTTTCCTTTCGACATCTTCTACAAAATGTTTCTTGCAAAGGTGCATCCCGGAATATTTCTGAAAAACGATGGCTTCATGATTGCATTTTTTGCATTTGATTGTCATTTGAATCCTTTTTTCTGCCAATTACCTGAAAATAATCTGAAAAGCTGAAATCTGACAAACAGATATAATTTAATTATTTTCAATTATTCTATGCCAGAATTCATTTAGGAAAGGAACCGCTCATATATATTGCTTTTTATGTATTTTTGTGGAAGAGCGTTTTTACAGATTTTTTGCTTATTTTCAGAATTTTTTATACATATTCTGGTAGTGTCTCAAATTTGCTGAAAATTTGAAGTCAAGTTTTTGCATAGTATGGAGAAAATTGATCTGTCGATACGGAATTTTTCTACCCAATAACTTATTGAGATTTGTGATTTTACAGAAAAATTGGCACACTGCCCATATTCTCGAATCATTTTCTCTTTTTCAGCTTATTTTTTTCTTTTCATTTTAATTTGAGAGTTTTTGACTCTGTTCCAAAATCTAGCGATTTTTGTATTTCTTGATTGAAAGTCTGAATCCGCAAGAAAAATCCGGTTTTTATCAAAATCAATATTTGGTATCTAAAGACTTCAATCCCAAAATTGTATTTCAAGGATTGAAACCAATTTATTAGTCATTGGTTAAGGAATTTTTTTGCCTGAAAGCTATTGATTTTGCATTAGAAGCCGACTTTAAATTTTGGCCTGTTTATATGAAATAGATATTCTGCTCCAGCTCATAATTTCTCAAAATATTTGATAAATGTTGAGGAAATTGACGCAATTTATCATGATTCCTTACTTAACCGAAGACGGATGGAACCAATTACAAAATCTAGTGTCGAGTCAATCATCAAGGATTCAATAATTCAAAATAATTACAATCGATTTTATACGACATTTTGTTGTTGGCTTGACAATAGTGTCTCCCCGGAGTTCTGGGATTATGGGCCTGGGACAACCTGCAAACCTATCTCAAGTATCTTTATTATAATAGGACTTACGCAGTTGAAATGAAGAATCAGCAGCATAAACCATTAAATGTCTAAAATATGACTTTAATCTGCAGTCTTTGACGTAATTGATTTTGGTCTTCAAGTGCGTAAGTCCTATCTAATTCAACCCTCTTGAATGAACGAAGTGAATGAAAAAAGCTCCGTCCTTCCAAGATGGGACTCGGATGACGGAGTTCGAACACAAAAGGTTCCAGTCTTGAATTTAAAACTTCGATTTTTTTCATAGAAATTTTTCTACCAGACACTCACTTGCTTGAACTATTTGAAGAGCCTATAAAGGGAAAGTCTTTGTGAGGCGCTTTCTTATGAAAAATATGCTTTTTTAAATTTAATTCAAGAATCTGCAAGTGATACGAGATGATGACCAGGATAGGTAGTGCTATGAAAATAAGGATGACATCATGCAGGATTGGACTACTTATAAAGTGTGTCCCTGAGTTCCAGAGTGCTAGAAATGGTCTGTGGAACAAATAGATACAATATGAAGCTGTAGCAACATATGTAAACACAGAGCTCAGGTAACTTGAAAATTCATTGTTGATAAATTTCATTGCAAACCTGTATTCTAGAACACAGAATATTATTACAAATAAGTTAAGAAGCACAGAATCAATAATGAATTTTAAGGTAATGTAACTCAGGCCCAGTGAATTTGCCATACTTTCTAGCATCGATATTACCATAGAAGACCCTATCGTGCCGCTACTTGCAGATTTAATACTGAATGAAGCATTTTGATCTAGGAAAAGGGTTGTTCTTGAGCCCAAAACAATAACCAGTACAAGCATAACAGGAAGGGCAGCCAGCAGTATCTTGACAAAAGGATTTTTCCTGTTAATTATCGTTGTCTTTTCAAATAGGCTTTCTTTACAGGTAAGAATCCCAAAAACAAATATCGGGAAAAACGTATAAAAGCGGTACTCAATAATGTTAAAAGTTCTTGAGACTAGCAAGCATCCGAGAAATATGAGAGAAGAATAAAGTAAGATCTGTTTTGAACTTTTTGAAAGCATAATGATGAACGGGTAAATTGTATAGAATACAATAATTAAACCTATAAAATATAATGTCAGCATCGGGGATACATATGCAGGAGCAAGGAAAATTTGTAATCCTAGTATATGCATGATTAGATTATGAAAACTAAACACCTGTTCAGCATTGGGAAATTCAAAACCTGAGTTTAGCCTTGGAGCAAATATAAAGAACACAAGTGTAAAAGCAGCGAGAGCTGCCCAGTAAAGGGGAAAAATCCTCAGGAGTCGTTTTTTGTAGAAAGACAATATGCTCTGGAAAGAGTTTATTGAATGGTTGTTATAATATAACAAATATCCACTCATAAATATAAAAAGTCCCAGTCCCATATTTGCAACAAAAGGATCAACGGCATAAAGGGCTAACTTGATATAAGTGAAAGATAAAAAATTACTTAAGTGAGCCGGAATAATCATTGCTATTGCTAAAGCCCTTAAAAAATCAAATGCAATTATTTTGTTTTTCATAGTCTCAATCCTATAAATGAAATTTCATGTAAATATGAATTGACCTCTATAAATTTTGTTTATTAATAATCTAACTTAAAAAAAATAATCGTTATTCAATAATCATAATTGTGTTAAAAATGTACCCCTTTCCTTTCTATATAAACTCTGCGCTATTTTTATTTATCATTTTATATAATATCTGCTCCGATGCTAATTTTGATGTTTATTTCTACAGGTAAAGTTTGAATCTCGTATATAAATTAAATCCTTCTTATAAATATAAAATGCTTCAAATGCACTATAATACCGAAAATTAATTCTTCACGTGCACTATATACCGAAAATTTCTTGATTTTAGTAAATTTCTTGAAATCTGAGTCTATGAGCATAGCATATAGAAAATAACAGACGAGCAATAAAGGTCGATATCTGGTGAAAAGAACCGAAAGAAATTCCAGCTGATCTGTTCACGCCTAAATAGTAAACTCAATTAAGCTTAATAAATAACATAATCAAGGCTTAATAAACAAACCTGCGTTAAGGCAAATTCGGCTTAAATAGCCATATAGCTATATTGGAGTTTTTTCATGAAAGCTTCGGATCTTTTTGTTGCCCAGCTTGAAGAAGAAGGCGTTGAATATATATTTGGATTGCCAGGAGAGGAAAACCTTGACCTGCTTGAGTCCCTGAGAACTTCCAGAATCAAACTAATCGTAACAAGACACGAACAGGCTGCGGCGTTTATGGCTGCAACATATGGAAGGCTGACCGGAAAGCCAGGGGTCTGCTTTTCAACACTTGGACCCGGAGCCACAAATCTTGTTACAGGCGTTGCTCAGGCACAGCTTATAGGAGCACCTCTCATATCTATATCTGGACAGAAGGCTTTGACTGACAACTGGCAGGCTCGTTTCCAGCTTGTAAACACTGTCAGAATGATGGAGCCTCTCTGCAAAAAGGCTGTATCCATTACCGATCCGGGAATGATCCCTACGGTGATCCGTAATGCCTTCAAACATGCTGAAGCTGATAGGCCAGGAGCTATACACATCGAACTTCCGGAAGACATAGCTGAAGAAGAAACTGAAGCGACGGTGCAGAAGCGAAGCGAAATTAAAATTCCTTACCCTGATCCTGACGCTGTAAAAAGAGCTGCGGCTATGATCTGTGAGGCTAAAAATCCCCTGATCATAGTTTCCTCAGGAGCAAACCGAAAAGCGATCACTGAGGAACTCGAAAATTTTGTCGAGCGGACAGGCATCTACCTGGTGCATACTCAAATGGGAAAAGGAGTCGTCCCTGATGACTGCAGTTACAGTCTCTTTGCCACAGGGATTCATGCAAGGGATTATGTTAACTGTGGAATTGACGGGGCTGACCTTATTATCACTATTGGTTACGATATCGTCGAATATCCCCCTTACCTGTGGAACAGTACGCTGGACAAACAGATCATAAATATTGATTTCGTGGAATTCGTGCCTGACAGATACTTTAACCCAACAGTAGAAGTCATAGGGGATATTGCTTCTTCAATCCGGGAACTTGCCGCAAGCATTCCAGAGAAACGGGAATTTCCGATCTTTGAACATACCAGGAATTTCATTAAGGAAAAAATAAATGGTTCTGCCAGGAAAAGCTATCCTCCTGTTCCACAGGCCGTAGTTCAGAGTGTCAGAAAGGTGCTGGGAAGAGAAGACATAATCACACTGGATAATGGGATTTATAAACTCTGGTTCGCTCGCCTTTACAAGACCTATGCTCCAAATACCGTGCTCCTTGACAACGCCCTTGCGACTATGGGTGCAGGTCTTCCTTCAGGGATTACTGCAAAGCTTCTTCATCCGGAGCGCCGCGTGCTTGCAATCTGTGGGGACGGAGGTTTTATGATGAACTGCCAGGAACTTGAGACTGCAATCCGCTATGAAATTCCTATTGTTGTCCTTATCCTCAATGACAATGGTTTCGGCTTTATTAAGTGGAAGCAGAAAAAAATGCATTTTGAGGATTTCGGGCTGGACTATGGAAATCCTGATTTTTCTCTCTTTGCCAGGAGCTTCGGTGCTGTGGGTATCAGGATCAAGGAAGACGATGACCTTGCTGAAGTTCTGGAGAAAGCTTTTGCCTTGAATAAAGTGGCAGTTATTGAGTGTCCTATTGACTATTCCGTAAACTATGAAACTTTTTCGATAGAATTGGGAAAGCTTACATGTAAGTTCTGATTGGAATACATTTTTCAGAAATCCACCAATTGAGACATCGAAAAGACCAGGGGCAGATTAAAATACCCAAAAAAGACCCGAAGTAAAAATCCTGATATTTCATAAGGAATCCTCTGAAGTGAACTTATTACTCCGACCTGGGTATTCTGAATCAGGTATTCTGAACCAAGCATTCTGAACCGAGTAAAAGAAACATTTCCTAAGAAAGTTGAAGTTCAGTAAACACTTGTTATGGCCCGACAAACGAGGAGAAAAGCGTTAAGGTGAAATAAAACGTTAAAATGAAATAAAAGTGCTTATTTAGTCTTATAAATTTTAAGCGGTTCTTGAGCTTGTGGTTTAATATCCTTCTGATTTAAAACCTGATTTTCCAAAACCAGAGGTTGGCCACAGGTTAATTGAATCGCAAATTAATATTATCTATTTAAGTGAATAAAGTGTTTCAGGCATCCTCATCAGTTAAGGTATCCTTTTTTTTCAAGCCATTCAATCTGGGGCCTTGTATATTTCCAGATAACGTCGGCTTTAGAGTCCTGAATTTCCCATGGGTTCGCTATGACTATATCGCCTTCACGAATCCACAGTCTCTTGTTTTTAGATCCGGGAATTCGTCCCATTCTGACCACACCGTCCATACACTGTAGTGTGACTCTTTTAGAACCAAGTAAATTTAATACTGTTGCCAGAACTTCGTTTCTGTCCTTTTGAGGAGTACGTACCCTTATTACTTCATGAGTATCTCCTGCAACCGATTTACTTGATTTTGAGTTTCGGCGTCTGATAATGCTTCTGTAATTAGCCAAATTAATTCCTCCAATGTTTATTTTTATTTTAAGTATTTCAATTTTGAACAGGCTTTCCCTGATTTTATTCTCAGTTCTGCTTGTTTTTCCGTCTTCCTGACTATCTTTATAGATCTCTACCTTAGAGATCTTCCACATTTTTAGAGACACTTGGGTACATTTTCTGATTAAGTTGTTATTTTTTCCGTTTTTTGTTTCCCAAGAAATCTCCCACAATAAAGGTAAAAACAAAGAGAATAATCAATGAAAGTGAACTGAGTATCAATTAGGACCATGTCTTAAAATGGCTCATCCTTTAGAGACTTTATATTGACACGCAGCTAATATCATATTTAGGGCTTCCCGTGATTAAAAAGTCCTCTCTTTCAATAAACCGGTCGTCTTTTGGCCTGTTTGAATATGAGTTTCGCTGGGGGCCGCTGGGAACCGCTGTTACCGCCTCTGAAACCTCTTCGGTGAATGTTTCGGTTTGCTTTCGCGGAAGAATTTCTTCCATCATAAAAACCCATTTTCCTTGTCATTAAAACCCATTATTATTTTATCCCCATATAGCGGGTACCTGTATTCGATAAAAACATGATCGGATATAATTATCGATAAAACAAAAATGGAGTTATTAATAGCAGATTATACATCTCTTTATTTTCAACCGCTTCTACGTAGTTATTTGCTTATATAAATCTTTCTGCGAATAAATGGCCAGAAAAGTCCAAAAATCCAATATAAATTAAAAGAAATAAAGATTTTTTCAAGAAATAAACCTGAATATATGCGGAAGAGGCATCAATATACATGGAAAATTGTTGTCTTAACTTAAAAAAATTACAAAAGAACCAAACAAAAGAATCTAAAATCTATATATCAGTTATGGAGATGATCATAATCGTTCAAATAAAAATATTGTTCAATATATCATTATAAAAAAAGAGAGTCCGTTTGATCCGCTCAAGCTAAACGAAACGGACATAATTTGTAAAATAGAGTTTTTTTGAGTGAACCTGATATTAATATCTGTTTTCTCTGGGTTTCCTGTGGTTAGGAAGACAGTCTCTGCAGTAGACTGGTCTGTCAGGGTCAGGCTTGAAAGGTACCTGAGTTTCAGCACCGCAGTCAGAACAGATTGCGTTGTACATTTCCCTGGGAGCTCCGAAACCTCCACGGTTGCTGTCTCTTCCCCTGAAGGAATTTCCTCTGTCATTAAAAGCCATTTTCTTTTCACCTCCGCTTACAGCGGATAGTACATAGCTTAAAAATAAGGTTGTATATTGCTCTTTGATTAAAAACAGAAACTAGTTTTTAATAACAGATTATACATCTCTTTATTTTTAATGTTCTTAGTATACAGTCAAATTATATAAGTTTTACTCATAAAAATCTAAATCCCGCCTAAAGTGCTTACCGCTTTAGAGTTATCTTTACTTAACCTAATTTTAAAACCTTCATTAGATAGTTTCTTACGGATAGAGACTACAATTGACAGAAACTATACAATTACAAGTTAAATTCCATCATCCCGGTGAGAAAAACTAAAAAATTAAACACTAATGTTAGTGAGATTGAGTGAAATAGGTAAAAAATTAAGGGCTTCTGGATGAGTTATAAACAAGTTAAAAAGGTAAAGTTGAGTTAATAAGATAAAGGTAAGTTGAAGAGATTAAAAGGCAAGTGTTTGAAGAGGGAATATGTAAGAGGGGAAGAAGTTAACCGAAAACTGGTTAAAACCTGAATATAATAAGAGTAAGCTGGTTTTATCAAGTTTTACGGTACTATTTCGGTACTTATTTGAGGTACCCTTTTCTCTCGAGCCACTCGACCTGGGGTCTTGTGTACTTCCAGATCACATCGGCCTTAGAATCCTGAATTTCCCACGGAGTAACGATTACTACGTCTCCTTCGTGGATCCACATTTTCTTATTTTTGGACCCGGGAATCCGGCCCATTCGGACTACACCGTCCATACACTGCAATGTGACTCTTTTTGAACCAAGTAAACTTGATACTGTTGCCAGAACTTCGTGATTTTCCCTACGCGGTGTGCGTACTCTTGTTACTTCCTGAGTAGTGGGCACTGAGCTTCTAGTCCCTGCTTTTCTCTTTCTAATATTGCTTCTGTAGTTCGCCAGGTTAATTCCTCTTATTATTAGTTTAACTATCTGATTATGTCATATTTTATTATGTCATATTTTTCAAAGCTTCTGTATCTACGGATGCTTCATGTACTTTGATGTTAAGGTTCATAAATGGATAGGGATTAAAGAACCTTTTAAAGATCTGGAATCTCAGAAAAACCCTGAACCTCAGGAAACATTCTATTTCAAAGATTATTAAAGATCCTTTATTTGTTCTTTAGTGTTACTCTTTCGTCTAGAATGAGAGAGACTAAGAGTTTGCTTCAAACATCCTTTTGGGTACTTTTATATATCTTTATTTATAAAAAACACATGCAATAATTTTTATGCAACATTTTATTACTAAATTATGAAAATTTATAAAATTCAGGGTTCCAATATCCTTCACCAGCCATAAGGTAAAGACACAGCTTAAAAATGGAACATGTGTTGAGTTTTTCAAGTCAACACTTAAATTGAGTATTACTTATGAAACTATTTTAAAACTTTCGGTGTTTAGGAAGGCAATCCCTGCAATAAACCGGCCGCCCTTCGGTCGGCTTGAATGGAACCTCAGTCTCAACCCCGCAGTCAGAACAGATAACCTTGTGCATTTCTCTGGGGCCGCTGTTGCCGCCTCTGAAACCACCGCGGCCGCTATTTCGGTTGCCACCACGGTAGGAATTTCCTCTGTCATTAAAACCCATTTTCGTTCACCTCCACTTGTAGTGATACGTATGTTCGATAAAAACATGATCAGATATAACTTATTATTTAAAAACAAAAATGGAGTTTTTAATAACAGATTATATGTCTCATTATTTTTACTGAATATATAACCACTTCCATGTTATATAAGATTAATCCAATACTAATCGGAAAAAATAGAAGCGAGTTCCTCAAAGAGAAAAGATCCTGTTCTGAATATTATATAAAAGAGTTTGAAGAATAAAAGGAATTTGAAGAATAAAAGGAATTTGAAGAATAAAAGGAATTTGAAGAATAAAAGGAGTTTGGAAACCCCTATTACAGGAGAGTTTCCAGTGATAATATTAAAATAAGAAAATTCTGGAATTTATGAATTTAGAACTTCCTGTGGTTTGGTAGGCAGTCTCTGCAGTAAACCGGTCTTCCTTCAGCTGGTTTGAATGGAACCTGGGTCTCTGCACCACAGTCAGAACAAACTGCGGGGTACATTTCTTTGGGGCCGCTGTTGCCACCTCTATAACCTCCGCGATTGTTGTCTCTGTTTCCCCGGTTGCTATCTCTTCCCCTGAAAGAGTTCCCTCTGTCATTAAAACTCATTTTCATTTCACCTCCGCTTATAGCGGATATAGTTTAGGTTGCTATAAAAATAAGATCTATACATTCTTTTATTAAAAACAAAAGTGAAGTTTTTAATAACAGATTATATGACTCTTTATTTTTACTGCCAATATAGCCCAAGCTCTTATCGTATATAAATATATCTGCAAAGAATTGGGGATTCTAACAATAAAAGTTTACAAATGAAATAAAATATTCCGGGCCTTACATCGCTGTTTTAATTGAAAAAAGTTAGTATAAAGGCTTGAATTAGTAGTCACGTTTCAGCAATATGGGAGTGATATTAAACCTATAAAAAGGGATTAAAAATTGTAGGCTAATTTTGACAAAGAGGTGATAAGTACTAATTAAAAAATAAAATAATAAATAAGAAATAATACGTTAAATAAAACGAACACGAAATTCTTCGAAATAGTAGGCACAAAGATATGAGATTTTACCCTATCTCTTTTGACTATTGATCTCTTCATCATCCTGGGCATTAAAGTTTTACTTATTTTGGTTCTTCGAAGCCGTGATAAAACTAACCAGTAAATTGCTGTTAAAGGTACTGGTTTTGCCAGAGCTTCCGCTGCATAACAATGCAGCGGAACTAGCGACGATAGCAAATCAGAATAAGAGATGTGAGTAAGAGATGTGAGCCTTCAAACCATAATAGAGGAAGGAACAAAGGCTAAACGTTATGAAGGTTGTTGAAACCGATAGATCATGAAAATAGGAAAGCAAATACTCCAAAAACATATCCGTAATTTTTACAAACTGCTTATTTTTCTTTTCTTCTTTTTTGCCAGTGACCACCCGATATCTGCTCACTTCGTGAGCATGCGGGCGTGGAGGGAAGTTATCATATGCATTTTAAAAAGAAATTTGACAACTTTTTCAGAGTCAATAAGGCGCTGCGTAACTCTTACATCTATAAAATATCTTTTTTATCATCGGAAATCGTTCGTGTTATCTACACAAAAATTGACAGAAGGCATATGAGATGGAATAGGTCCTCATCCCAGAGAGCTATCCGAAAAGTCAGTAATTCATGTTGAAAAATCACAATAGGTCTATAATATTGGAGTATCCAGACGGATTCTGTAAGAACATAGACCTTATGCCTTCCTAACCGATCAGGAAACCAGTCTTTTACCTATTGGTCAGGGAACCAGCCGTTCACCTTGATTGTATTTATTATAACCTTCTGTCAATTTTGATACTACTTTAAAGGCGTATTCTTTTCGAAAATAGTCAAGTTGCAATAATATTTAATACTGAATAATAACTATTACTCAGGGAGCTGAAAAGAGAAGGCGGTTAAACAGGGTTAATAACGACATAAAAAGGAAGTGGGTAAATAATCTCTGTTTTGCTGCAATCATTGTAAAACTGCTCAAACAAGTTTTATATTAGAGTTCGTATTAGTGACTTGAACTTATTCGAACAATCGAACCAAAATTGAAAAATAAAAAATATTTGGGGGTAAAATATTTGGAGTACACACTTCGAGTAGGAGGAGAGGCCGGACAGGGACTGCAGACCATAGGTGGAGCTCTTGCACAGGTCTTTTCCAAGATAGGATTTCACGTATTTACTCACCAGGATTATATGTCCAGGGTACGTGGTGGGCACAATTTTTATCAAATTCGCTTTTCTGAAAAGGAGATCTCTGCCTCAAGAGATATGGTCGATATCCTCCTGGCTCTTGACCTGGACACTATAGAAATTCATAGAAAAAGCGTACGAGATGACGGATTTATTCTTTATGATTCCGAAATTACCAAAAAGAAATTTGAAGAACCTGAGTTCATAGATATCCCGTTCAAAAAAATAGCCCTTGATGTTGGAAAAAAAAGTGTGATGGCAAATACTGTAGCTACCGGAGCAGCACTTGGAATTCTTGATCTTGGGCTTGAAACCTTCAGGAATGTTCTAAGAAAAGCCTTCGAGAAAAAAGGGGACGAGGTAATCCAGGGAAATATAGCCTGTGCAGAAGCGGGATATAATTATGCTCGTAAAAATTGTCCCCGTTGTGAAGCTCCCGAAATCCGTGAACCTGAAAACAGAAGACTCATGCTTATTGACGGGGTTAATGCAATCGGAATGGGAGCCCTAATGTCAGGCTGTAAGTTTTATTCCGGTTATCCTATGACGCCTTCAACAGGGATTCTAAACTATATGGCTTCCAGAGCAGAAGAGTACAACCTGGTCGTTGAACAGGTTGAAGACGAGATTTCAGCTATTAATATGGCTATAGGGGCTTCTTTTGCAGGCGTAAGAGCAATGACCGGAACGTCAGGTGGAGGATTTGCCCTGATGGTAGAAGGCCTTTCTCTTGCAGGAATGACTGAAACTCCTATCGTTATTGCTGAAATGCAGCGTCCCGGACCTGCAACCGGTTTACCTACACGCACGGAACAAGCAGACTTGCTTTTTGTCCTTTACGCAGCACATGGAGAGTTTCCAAGGGTGATTTTTGAACCGGGAGACCCAAAACAGGCTTTCTATCTCACTAACAGGGCTTTCGAACTTGCGGAAAAGTACCAGATCCCTGTGTTTATTCAGTCAGACCAGTATCTTGGGGATACCGAGTGGACGTATGAAAAATTTGGCCTTGAAAATATAATTTACAATGATTATCGGCTGAGAGAAAAAGACCTTGAAGGCGTTGAGGTTTATAAACGTTTTAAATATTCCAGTACAGGAATCTCTCTACTTGCAGTCCCCGGAGAAGCCGGAAAACACCTCGTTGTAGCGGATAGCGATGAACATGACGAGGAGGGACACATCATAGAAGATTCCGAGACCCGGATCAAGATGGTCCAGAAAAGGATGTTGAAGAAACTTCCTCTTATAAAGAAAGAGATTGAACCCCCACTTCTTTATGGCGATTCTTCTCCAAAAATCGTGCTTGTAGGGCGTGGCTCTACTTATGGTGTGATAAAAGAGGTGGTCGATACTATTTCTAAGGATCACAAGGTTGCGATGATGCATTTTAGCCAGGTCTATCCTCTTCCGGAACGGGATAAGTTTGATTATATTGAACTTCTTGAGAATGCTGATCTTACCATCTGTATAGAAAATACTGCTACCGGGCAGTTTGCAAAACTAATGAGAGCCGAAACAGGGTTTGAATTTTCCCATCAGATTCTCAGGTATGATGGGAGACCTTTTACAATTGAAAATCTGAAGGAGGAATTGCATGCCTACATCTGAAGATTATAAGGGACAAGTTCCTGCCTGGTGTCCGGGGTGCGGAAATTTCAATATCCTTTCGACTGTTGAAGAGGCACTTGTAGAGCTTGGAATTGAACCCCGGGAAGTGCTTATGGTTTCTGGGATAGGGCAGTCTGGAAAACTGCCCCACTATACTAAGTGCCACACATTTAATGGGCTGCATGGAAGGACCCTGCCCGTAGCTACGGCTGCAAAACTTGCCAACCATTCTTTGCACGTAATAGCAGTTGCAGGGGATGGGGACTGTTATGGAGAAGGCGGAAATCATTTCCTTCATGCAATTCGCCGTAACCCGAATATTACCCTGCTAGTGCACGACAACCAGATTTACGGACTGACAAAAGGACAGGCATCTCCTACCACAGCTCAGGGAACTCACACCAAAATCCAGCCTTATGGTGTCCTTGAAGAGCCATTAAACCCACTTGCCCTGGCAATTTCGCAGGACTGCAGTTTCGTAGCCAGAGGTTTTGCAGGAGATCCAGGTTATCTGAAAGAGCTTATGAAGGCTGCCATATCACACAAAGGTTTTTCCCTTCTTGATATCCTTCAGCCCTGTGTTACATTTAACAAGATAAACACTTTCAGATGGTACCGAGACAGGGTCTATAAACTCGAAGAAGAATATGACCCATATAACCGCTTAAAAGCGTTTGAAAGGTCTCTGGAATGGGGAGATAAAATTCCTAACGGCATTTTCTATAAAAATGAACGGGAGACGCTTGAAGAAGGGATACCGACAATTCAGGAAAAACCTCTTGTAAGGCAAAAGTTCTCTATTGAGGACGTAAAGCACGAAATTGATAAATTTTATTAATCAATTTGCTTCCTGTTCGGTGCATGTTTGGAAAAAGGGATATTTTCAAGCTGGTTCCAGTCAGGAATAGTCCAGGAAAAGAATAGCGGCAAAGTAAGAGCACAAATACTCAGAGAACCGCTTCTTTTCCTGGGAGCTTGTATAACGAGCACGATCAGGATAAGACTATGTGCGGTCAGGATTGAGACATGAGCATGATCGGGGTTGAGATTATGTGAACATTTTTCTCAGGGAAAACTGTGTACACCTGACCAAAATATTTGTTTTCTTAACCGCAGTCCGGTTTGTAAGGAACCGGGTAGAAATAATGGGTTTAGAGCCTTGCAGGGGCAGTTTTGACCTCAAATAGTTTTGACCTCAAATATCTTTTTCACTTTCAGGTAATCATTAAGGCTCGGTAGAATCCCCTGTCAATTTTTTAATTAGATCCATGTCTTTAATTACCTTCAGACTCATGAGGCCTCCTAATAAAAGGTTCATATAGTATGTTAGGGCTCTCCATGCGATAATTGTAACTCCGATAATGGATGCATTTATGAATACCGAAAATATAGGAGCTGCTCCTAATTCAGCAACTCTGCTTGCTCCCGGAGTTGCGGGTATGACCATGACTAGTGCCAGGAACACCTGGGCTGCAAAAGCGGTTAATATCGAAGTCGTTTGTGAAAGGCCAGCTAGAATCAGGACAAGCAGGAAAAACTCAACCGCCCAAAAGAGGTAGGTAAAAAACATGCCCCATAACAGTCCTTTTTTCCCTACTGAAATAAAAATCCATATACTTTCATGAAAAAGGTCTACTTCTCGATCTACCTTTTCCATTAAATGGGAAATTGAAGCATCCGTATGTTTCCCTAAAAGAGGCGCAATTCTGCCTGTGATCCTACGTATTATGTTTTTTACTTTCTCGGGTTTCCATAATCCGTAAATAAAAAAACTCAGAGCCATAAGTGCCAGGAGACTAGCTATCAACAATGCTACATTGAATTTAGAGCTTGGAAGCGTATCCTTCATAATATAAAGGGCAAAAGGTAGAGAAGAAGAGACGAGAAAAGCATCAAGCAGACGTTCTCCTACAATTACGGCTGTAGCTTTCCCAAGAGGGATCCTGTTCATATGTAGCATACTCAACCTGACAGGCTCTCCACCTGCAGAAGAAGGAGTAACTCCAGCTACAAAAACGCCTGAGAGAATTATCTCTACTATTTTAAGATAATTTACTTTGTAGCCCAGTGCATTGCACATCGCTCGAGTCCGAGCTCCCCAGATAAAGTATGAAAAAACATGGAAAAGACCGGCTACCAGAATATATTCTATTTTGATCTTTCTCAGAGCTTCAATAGTGTCTGAGTTAAAATTCAGGAAGGTAACGAGTGTAATTGATGCCACACTGATAAACAGCGATGCGATAAGCCATTTTTTGTACCTGTTCATGATAAAGCTTTTTGTATTTTTATCTAGTGACTTGGCGAATTTGTTATTTATTAAACTTTTAAGGCATCGTTATAGAAAATATTGAATTAACTTCAAATGTTCCCTATTAAGATTCTGTGAGAGCATAAGAAAAGTGAAATATGAGAGCATAAGAAAAGTGAAATATGGAAACTGATGTGGTATTTCCCATGTCCTTCGTATTTCAAATAATTATATTATTCATTTTATATTTTTCAGTGAATCTCCACTTTGACTTTCTCCTGGCTCTCGCTTTGAAACATATGTCTCAGAAGCTTTCATAATTAGTTCCATAATCGGAATTAACTAAAGTATCTTTTATGTTTGAGCTCATTTTTATGTTTGAGCTCATTTTTATGTTTGAGCTCATCCGGATTTAACTTTATCCAATATTTACTTTAGTAACTTTTAGAATCTGAAATGAACCTGCGAGAAAACAAAAAAGATATCAAGAACTATGATGTCAGGAATTGTCAGAAATAAAATGGTAAGAAAACTTATCACCCAAACTACGCTTATTACACTATATGGGTAGCGGGGATAATTTCAATAAGTTCACAATAGTGGTTACTATATTTGTTATTGCCATTGCAATATATATAACGAAAGCCTTTTTCTCCGTGATACTTTTTAGCTTTTTTATCGCGTACCTTCTTATTCCTTTATATTCCTTTTTAGAGCACCGAGTAAAATACAGAAGGATAGCAGTTGCAGCTTCAGTTCTTTTAGCGTTAACTATTTTTGTCCTGGATTGGTATAAGGATAATTTACGTTGTTGCCAATGAAGTTTTAACTCTTTTGAACTCGCCTGAAGATCTACAGACACTCACCAGAAGCATAACAAGCAGAATAATAAAAGTTATAAAAGTAAATGTACATTTTAATTCTTCTTAGGTCACAAATCAGGTTGACCAGTTTATTTTAAGTTTAACAGATACGTACTTTCCACCAACAAAATCTTTAGTGATTTTTTTAACAACTACATTGCCATTTGATATAGTAACTGTTATAGTAGCGCTTATCTTTTCTTATTATTTTTTACTTACCGGAAATAAATTAATCGATCAGCTAAACTTTGTACCTGACAAAAACGAAAAAGAAATAAAATTATTCTTAAAAGAGCTGGATGTGATCTATTCCAGCCTATTCAGACAGCATTTTGTCACAAGTGCAATAATAGGAGTTATTGCCCTGCTTGGCCGTTATCTGCTTGATGTGCCTTACCCGGGTGTTCTTGCTTCACTTATATTTCTTTTGTCAATGTACCCTCTTGTAGGACTACCGGGAGTGTACCTTTCCTTGACAGCATATTATATTTCAGGTAACATAATTATGGTATAATTTCCTTTTTTGATTTCGTCATGATAAGTAAAATTTTCATCTTTCCTCAATTCATTCATTATATCCATTCTTTTATCTTGATCTACGGTTATGTAATCCCTTTTTAACATATAGAATCGTAATCTATAGTATAGTTCACAGTCATGTTGCAATTTTCAAGGATGGTTTCAACTTCCGACTCGGTAGTTCCATTTTCAAATTGGATACCTAAACCACCTGCTTTAGGAGTTTGAGTTTCTTTTATCATATCAATTGAAGTTTTTATAGCTAGTCCTAATAGTACTACAAGAGTCAGAAAAAAGATAAAAACAGCAGCATTTTCCCTTTAATTTTGCTCACTCCTACCACCGCAAAAAGATGAGATTTTTTAACTTATTACATATTAAAGATTTATCACATATTAAATATTATAGTAGGTATAGAGCCTATTCCATAACTCAAAACTGCTTCTCCAAATATGGAATTAAATAATCAATGAGTTTCTGATCACGGGAAATAGTTCTGAAATTCGTATCAATTTTGAGTATAAAACTGGTTTTAGGATGAACTCATATAATATCAGTATCCGTTCCGATTTTACATATTGACAGTTGTAAATATTGTAAGTCACAACACTCTTTGGATAGGCCCTTATTTCTAGACGGAAGTTCTCCATCTGCAGAGCAAGCAGATGAGTTTGACGAACTGAAGATACAACTTGACGATACAATTTCAAAGTCCGTATTTCTGCCTCTAGGAATTTTATATCTGTGTTTCTGGTCAGGTAGTGTTCCGGAACTTTTCAACGACTTTCTTGTTGTATGCGTTCACGATGTCACTCCGAGTGATGATTCCAAGAAGTTTTGTTTTATCTTCTCTGTCAACGACAGGGAGCCTGCCTATTTGCTTTGAAGCAAGACGTTTGAGGGCAGTATCAAGAGTTTCATCAGGGTAGGCAACTTCAACTTCTCTGGTGGCGATCTCCCCTATTTTTTTACCAACATCTCCAGGCTTTACCTTGTTCCTGAGGTCTGAGAGTGTTACAATTCCAGAAAGTTTGCCTTTTGAATCAACGACAGGAAAACCAATGTGACGACTCGCTTTCATGAGAGCTTCGAGGATTTCGACACTTTTATCCTCTGAGACAGTCTGGACACTTGTGATCATTGCAGCTTTTACAGGAATGGAGGTCATGATGTCTATTTCCCTGCCTTTTCGAATCTTGATGCCATTCCTGCGCAGCCCTTCCGTAAAGATTGATTCAGGGTACAGAGCACTTGACATTACATTACTGAGAACACAGGCAAACATGAGAGGGAGGATTAAGTTGTAATCCCTGGTCAGCTCAAAAAGGATCAGAATAGCAGTAAGAGGAGCTCTTGTACTTCCAGCAAAAACTGCGCCCATACCTACAAGGGCATAAGCCCCTGGTCCTGCTGTCATTCCAGGATATAACATGTCTACAACTGTCCCAAAAGCTCCTCCAAGCATTGTCCCCACAAACAGAGATGGGATAATTGTCCCTCCAAAGCCTCCCGATCCAAGGCTTAGAGAAAAGACGATAATTTTGAGGATAAGCAGGATTAGTAAAAGCTTGAAGGTAAACTGGTTATTCAGGGCATCCGTAATCACACCATAGCCCATCCCAAGAACCCGGGGATAAAAAAGACCAATCACGCCTACTACCAGTCCTCCCAGAGCAGGTTTAAATATGGGATGAACAGGTATTCCCGAAAACAGATCTTTTGTGTAGTAAAGGGCTCGGATAAGTACTGTTGAAACTATGCCCGCAAGAAGCCCAAAAACAAGGTAAAGCCCTAATTCCCGGTATGGACTGACAAGTGCATAGGAAGGGATCTGGAGAAGTTCAATTCCAATAATCGAGTTTGATACAAGTGTTGCGAAAACTGAAGAAATAACTATGGGAATAAAGGTACTTGTTTCAAGTTCTCCGTAAATCACTTCAACGACAAAAACCACACCTGCAAGCGGGGCACTGAATACTGCTGCGATACCTCCAGCGGCCCCGCAGCCTAGAAGAGTCTGGAGCCGTTTTTCTGGACTCTTCATAACTCGCCCCACCAGAGCTCCTGTCCAGGCACCGCCTACAATGCCTGGTGCTTCTTTTCCCAGTGCACCTCCTGAGCTGATTGAAATTATTGACGCAAAAACTTCAAGAAGAGAATCGGTAAGGTTAAGCCTTGCTCCACGAATGGCTACTGTCTCAATAAGCCCATCAACCCCATAGCGCCTTTTCATCAGGAAATGCGAGATCATCCCAACTATCAGCCCTCCCAGAGCAGGCATGAACATTATGTAATAGGGTGGAAATTCGTGTACTGAAAATCCGCGTTGCATTCCGAAAAGAGTGCTGAAATACAGAAGGGCACGGTCATATATGCCTATTACAAGCCCTGTGAGAAGACCAATCAGGATAGCAATCGAGTTAATTTTTGCTGATTCTATATCGAATCTTCGAGTGATATATTTCCTTATATTGGAATAATTGAACAAACTATGGTTTTTAAATTTGGAATTTGTATTAACTTCCAATGTTCGTGCCTCATGGAGCTTTTATACTTTAAATACTTCTTCAGCAGAAACAAATCCGGTCGTGAAATGCTGGGTTATTGAAGCTCTGTGAAGACTTCGGTTAATAATTGAAGCTCTATGAAGGCTTCGGTTAATCGGTTAATAATACACTATCCACAGAAAACAGGGCAACTGTTAAAAATAAAATATCAGTCTCAACTCTATTTTAAGAGAAAAACTGGATAAATCCAATTTATTTCATCAACCGAGGATTTCATAAAACCCATAGATTTGCGTACTCGAAGGTAATCTAAATACAATAAATATAATAATTTAAATTATTCTTTAACGTTTTTATGGCTTAATGTTACTGTTCTTCAGTTTAAATGTATAAGTTTTATCTCAATTATTCCTATATTAATTGCAAAATCATATTAATTGTAGAATCAAACCTAATTTTCATACAACTCTTAATTACTTTTTTACAATGAGTAATCACTTTTTTACCAAAAGTGACTTTTCTGTCATCTCTTGCGGTTTAGAGATTCCAAGAAGCGCAAGAATCGTCGGTGCAACGTCACACAATTTTCCATTCCTGAGAGCTTTTATCTCACTGTTTCCGAAGTAAATGCATTTTACCGGATTTGAGGTATGTGCAGTATGTGGCTTTCCTGTTTTTGGATCTATCATCTCCTCGGCATTTCCGTGATCTGCAGTAATAAGTGCCACACCGCTTTTTTCTTTTAGAACCTCAACAATCTTGCCAATACATTTATCCACGGCTTCTACTGCTTTAACTGCAGCTTCAAAAATCCCGGTATGCCCGACCATATCCATGTTTGCAAAGTTAAGGACAATGACATCATACTTTCCGGACTCAATTCTTCTAATAACCTCATCCGTAATTTCATATGCACTCATTTCTGGTTTAAGGTCATAAGTAGCGATTTTCGGCGAGGGAATAAGGCAGCGGTCTTCATTCTTATAACGTTTTTCTTCGCCGCCGTTAAGGAAATAGGTCACATGGGCATATTTTTCGGTTTCAGCTATGCGCATCTGGATGAGTCCATGCTTGCTCAGTACTTCTCCAAATACATTTTCCAGCTTTATTGGAGGAAAAGCAATGGGTACGTCAAGAGTTTCGTCGTACTGGGTCATGCAGACAAAGTAAACCTCAGGACGTTTTTCTCTCACAAACCCGTCAAAGTCATCTTTTACAAAAGCCCAGGTTATCTGCCGTGCCCTATCAGCCCGGAAATTGAAGAAAATAACAGAATCATTATCCTGTACTGTCGCCACAGGTTTTTCTGCTTGATCAGTAATTATTTGATCAGTAATTATTTGGTCAGTAATTATTTGGTCAGTAATTACTTGATCAGTAATTACTTGATCAGTAATTATAGTGGGCTTTACAAACTCATCAGTTTCTCCTCTTGCGTAGGCATTAGAAACTGCAGTTTCTGCATTTGGAGCAGTATATAGAGCTACTCCTCTTGTCAGGGCATCATAGGCAAGTTTCGTCCTATCCCATCGCTTATCTCTATCCATTGCATAATAACGGCCTGAAACGGTTGCTATTTTAGCATTACCGTGCTCTTTACAAAATGCTTCCAGTTTCTTTATATCTCCTAGAGCAGCTTTTGGAGGTTCGTCTCTCCCGTCCAGAAAAGCATGTATATAGACATTTTTTAAACCTTTATTCTGTGCAAGTTTGATAAGAGCATGTAGGTGAGGCATATAACTGTGAATGCCTCCGCAGGAAGCAAGGCCCATGAGGTGCAGGCTGGAATCATTAGCTTTGACATTTGAAATTGCATTCAAAAAAACCGCATTTTTGAAAAAATCTCCGTCCTTGATATAAATATTTATTCGGGTAAGGTCCTGATTTACAATTCGTCCTGCCCCTATATTCAGATGCCCAACTTCCGAATTCCCCATCATACCTTTCGGAAGACCGACAGCCTTTCCGGAGGCTTTTAAAAAACACCAGGGATACTCCTTTTCCAGCCGGTCAAGGTTTGGAGTTCGTGCTGTCATGACAGCATTTCCTTCTTTTGCTTCCCTGTAACCCCACCCATCAAAAATAATGAGCATAAGAGGTCTTCTTGCCTGAGTCATACCGCGAAACTCCCCAAAGTATACTTTGCTGTTTTTCAATTCAACCATATAAGTCCTATCAATAAAGGCTTTTTTGATGCGTGTTGTGATATTACAACAGGTCTGCATGCTCAAGCAACTTCCTATTTTGCATGATGCCTGTTGTAAAAATTAAGTAGACCATAACACTTTTTGGACAGACCTTCTCCTTAATGGGCACTAGTTATTTTTTCCGCTTCTTTTTTACCTCCCAGCCACTTTTCCGTTTCCAGAACTTTAAGGGTGACTTTCATAACCGAATCCGGATTAAGTGAAATAGAATCTATCCCCTGTTTTACCAGGAACTCTGCAATTTCTGGATAGTCACTGGGTGCCTGTCCACAGATCCCGCTATGCCTTCTATTCTGCTTTGCCCCCTGTACGGCCATTGCCATTATTTTTATAACACCTGGGTCCCTTTCATCGAATTCTGCAGTAAGAATTTCAGAGTCTCTGTCAACTCCGAGGGTTAGCTGGGTCAGGTCATTTGAGCCTATGGAGAAACCATCGAAATATTCACTGAATTCGTCAATTTGAAGGACATTATTTGGAATCTCACACATAACATAGATCTGCAACTCATTTTCTCCTCGCTTTAGCCCGTTTTTCTCCATTTCGGCAATTACTTTTTTAGCTTCTTCAACTGTCCTGCAGAAGGGAATCATAATAATGAGGTTTTTAAGCCCCATCTCTTCCCTGACTTTTTTCAGAGCCCTGCATTCAAGGGCAAAACCTTCCCTGTAACGCTCATTAAAGTACCTGGAAGCTCCCCTGAAACCCAGCATTGGATTATTTTCATCTATCTCAAAGTAGCTGCCCCCAAGCAGGCTTGCATACTCATTGCTTTTGAAGTCACTTGTACGGACTACAACATCCTTGGGATAAAAAGAAGCAGCAATGGTTCCGACGCCCTGAGCAAGCTTATCTACGAAATATTCTTCTTTGTTATCGGAGTTTTGGGTAAGTTCCTCGATTTCCTGAAGGACTTTAGAGTCTTTGACCTTTTCAGGATGCACTAGAGCCATTGGATGGATCTTGATATAGTTTGAGATGATGAATTCCTGCCTTGCAAGCCCGATTCCATCGTTTGGGATCATGGAAAGGCTAAACGCCTCATCAGGATTTCCAAGGTTCATCATAATTGCGGTTTTAGGGCGTCTTGTGTCTTTAAGGCTCAATGTATCTTTGTGGAAAGGAAGAATTCCCTCATACACAAGTCCATCTTCACCTTCCGCACAACTTACGGTAATTTCCTTACCTGCCTTGAGAACTTCTGTTGCGTTTACTGTCCCTACAACTGCCGGAATTCCAAGTTCCCGGCTAACAATTGCAGCATGGGAAGTTCTACCTCCCTGGTTCGTAACAATTGCAGCCGCTATTTTCATCACAGGCTCCCAGTCCGGAGTTGTGGAATCAGCAATCAGAATTTCTCCCTGTTTAAAAGAAGGCAGATCTGAAACATTAGGGATTACATGCGCTTTTCCAGCAGCAATTTTGTCTCCTATGCTCTTACCTTTTGCAAGGACATTAGATTTCTTTTCGAGCACATAAGTTTCCAGAATGTCTCTGCTTTTCTGAGATTGTACAGTTTCTGGTCTTGCCTGCACTACAAAGAGTTCACCTGTAGCCCCATCCTTTGCCCATTCGATATCCATGGGCATGAATTTCTTATATTTATTTGAGTAATAATCTTCAATGGTAATAGCATACCATGCAAGTTTAAGCACTTCTTCGTCACTGAGACAGAAACGACGTCTATCAGTCTCAGGAACGTTTACATTTCGGGTAAGCATTTTGGAGCCGCCTTGCCCATAGATCATCTTAATTTCTTTATCACCTAAATTCTTCTCGATAATCGGCTTATATCCTTTCCTGAAAGTTGGCTTGAAAACGTAGAACTCATCCGGATTAACCTGTCCCTGCACGATATTTTCTCCAAGCCCGTAAGAACCTGTAATGAAAACTACGTCCCTGAATCCGGTTTCCGTATCAAGAGTAAATATAACTCCGCTGGAAGCCAGATCAGATCTGACCATTTTCATTATCCCTATCGATAGTGCCACTTTAAAGTGATCAAAATGATTTATTACCCGATAGGAGATGGCTCTGTCAGTAAAAAGCGAGGCAATACAGCGTACGCAGGCATCTCGAAGCGCGGGATAACCCCTTATGTTCAGGAAAGATTCCTGCTGGCCGGCAAAAGAAGCAGTTGGAAGGTCTTCAGCCGTTGCTGAACTCCGCACGGCTACATCGGTATTTTCTCCATACTGCTCACATAGGCGGTCATACCCGGATTTAATTTCCTGCCAGAGGTCATCCGGAATTCCGGCCTCAAGGATCAGGTCCCTTGCAGCTTTTCCCCTTTTTGCAAGCTCTGACACATCTGAGGTGTCAAGCCCTTCCATTGTTTGTTTGAGTTTCTCCAGAATCCCGCCGGCTTTGAGGACATGCCAGTAAGCTTCAGCAGTAACTGAAAAACCATTCGGGATCTTTCCTCCCTTTGGAGTGAGTTCCCTGTACATCTCTCCAAGAGAGGCATTTTTTCCGCCTACAAGCGGAACATCTTCAATCGAAGTCTCATCAAACCAGCGTATGTACTTACTTTTGTTCTCAGACATTTCCCCGAAATCCCCTTAAAAGTATTTGATTTTCATAATAATTACAAAACGTGTCTAAGATCTCATACCTTATTTGGAACGTTCCCCCAAAACGTATATGATATTCTTGAATCAAGAGGCTCCATTTGCAATTTATGCGTCGATGATAAAAATGAATTTCTCCTATTCAGCCTGTTCTGATTTGAATAATACAAAAGTCAATGTGGCATGTTTAAAAGTTACAATAGTCTATCATAGTGTCCTATTCCGTTCAGGTTATTCTTACTGCCTGCGAAAAGTTGTAGCAGGTTATAAAATTTTTCTGGATAGGACTAGTGGCGGGTATACCCATTAACTTCTGATTTCCGGTGATGCCTTCATATGAACCCCCATTTTGCCCCGTTATAAGATTTATACAATTAAGTAATGCAATTGAATAATTATTCTAAAAATTACATTAAAATACTGTTATTTATATAATTGGATTTGCCTGGTTAACGAGAAAATCCAGAGCACAAAAGCTGGGGTTTTATGCATATGGATCTCGAAAAAGTACCGTTAGATGTCCCGAAAACAGAGAGAGCACATACCTGAAAAACTATATGTAGATTACTCGAGAAAGTGGGAAATTAATGCTATTTGCAGGAGACCAGAAAGTAGAACATTTAAATAATGATTTTTATGGGGAAGGAATACCTAAAGACGCTGCCAATCCAGAACATTTTTTCGAAATAGCATCAAAAGCAAAGATAGGGGTTTTTGCAACCCAGCTCGGGTTAATTGCACGTTATGGTATGGACTACAAAAATGTGCCCTATCTTGTGAAAATAAATTCGAAAACCAATCTCGTAAAAACTTCCCAAGCTGATCCTTTTAGCAATCTCTGGTACGATGTAGATCAGGTAGTCAAATTTAAAGAGAGTAGTGGGCTCAAGATCCTTGGAGTAGGTTACACTGTCTATCTTGGCAGTGAATTCGAAGCTGAGATGCTTATGCAGGCTGTCCAGGTGGTTTATAATGCCCACCAGCATGGAATGGTCTCAGTACTCTGGCTTTATCCTCGTGGCATTGCTGTAATAGATGAAAAAGATCCTCACTTAATCGCTGGCGCAACGGGTGTTGGAGCCTGCCTTGGCACCGACTTTGCAAAGGTTAACTATCCAGAAAAGGAAGGAGTAAATTCTGCTGAGGTTTTTAAGGAAGCTATTAAAGCAGCAGGGCGTACTAAAGTCGTTTGTGCAGGCGGTGCCAGTGACGAAGTTGATGATTTCTTGAAAAAGCTTCATGATCAGATCCACATCTCTGGAGCACTGGGAAGGGCAACAGGAAGAAATATCTACCAGAAGCCCCTTGACGAAGCTATCCGCATGTGTAATGCTATCTATGCCGTAACCATCGAGGATGTAACCGTTGAAGAAGCTCTGAAATTCAAAAAATAAGAGTAACTCTAAGAGTAACTCTAAGTTTGAGAACTGAAGATCAGTTGTGCCTATGGTTTTAACACTTTCTTTATTCCGTTAGGCCTACGTTTTTAATACTTCTTTATTTCATTAAACATTACTTATTAGCTTGGAAAGAGTTTCGTTAAATATTACTTATTAGCTTGGAGAAAGTTTATTTGCGAGTCGAGACCTTTTCTCTGCTCTTATTATCATGTCCAGGCCTTCCTGCATAAGTTCCTCTGCTCTTTTCTGATTTTTTGCTTCGGCAAAGATTCGGAAGATTGGTTCTGTGCCAGAGGGACGCATCAGAACCCAGCCGTCTTTATACCATATTTTAACTCCATCAGATGTGTCGATTTTGTGCCCAAGTCCTGACGCTTTATTTTTCACGATTTCCATAATAGCATGCTCATTTTTAGCAGGCACTTTGGTCTTTTCGTTAAAGTAGTGAGGTACACTTTTTTCAAGATCGGAAAGCTTTTTTCCACTTGCCAGGATTTCAAGGACCTTGGCACAACCCATTGCTCCGTCTCTGCAGTATTGGTGTTTGGGGAAGATAAGACCTCCATTACCCTCGCCTCCGAAGACTGCATTTACTTCCATCATCTTTCGGACAACGTTTATGGAGCCTACAGCAGTCCAGTATAGTTCGACACCTTCCTCTTCTGCGACATCGACCATTCGCTGAGAAGAACTAACGGGGGTCACTAAAGGACCTTTTTCATGTTTAACCATATATTTTGCTATCATAGCAAGCAGAACGTCATCGTTTACGAACTGCCCATTTTCGTCCACGAATACTACTCTATCCGCATCTCCATCTTGAGCTACTCCCAAATCAGAGCCTGTCATTTTTACAAGATTAGTAAGTTCGGTCAGGGCTTCAGGTAAGGGTTCGGGATTTCTCCATGGGAATGTTCCATCAAGCTGGGCTTCAAGGGTTAAGACCTGACAGCCCAGTTCCTTGAGTAGGAAAGGAAGAGTAAGGGAACCTGCTCCACAGCCTGTGTCTGTAACCACTTTGAACTTATGGCTGCGGATAGCTTCGGCATTTACAGATTTAATAATATTTCTTACGTAATATTCATTGACTCCAGGATCGATTCTGAAGCTGCCGGTTTTTTCCCAGGATACAATGGAATATTTTCCGGAACGATAGATTTTCTCTATATCTTTTTCTGCGTCTCTTGAAAACTCCGAGCCATCTCCTGCAATAAACTTGATCCCGTTATATTGTCTGGGATTATGGGACGCAGTTACAATGATTCCGGCATCTGCGAAGTCGCGTACATAATACAGGATAGCAGGAGTAGGGACTATCCCTACATCGATTACACTCAGGCCTGTCGAAAGAGCTCCGGCAATTGCGGCAGACTTCAGCATCTGGCCCGATATTCGAGTGTCACACCCTATGGCAACAGTGCCTTTAGACTTCATATATGTACCAAGGCATCTGGCTAAATTGACTGCCAGTTCAGGAGTTATATATTCATTGGCGATACCTCGTACGCCGTTTGTTCCGAATAATACCATTTAAATCTCCCCCACTAGATTTAAGCATAAATTGCACTGTTCTGGAAAGTTAATCCCTATTAGATGAGTTTTTGTATGTTTTGTAGAAATTCATAAGTTAGATTTTTACATTTTTTCTATACTTTTTATACTCATTATCTTATAAAATAACTCATTATATACTCCTTCAATAAGTCGATTTGAAAAAGGCACTTAGAAAATTATAAAATGAGACTTCTATATCGAGATTGGAAAGCTCGATATCGGGAAGCAAAGACTTATAATTTGTCCTGTAGTTTTCAATAAATTTCCTTGACTCTTCCAACCTGACCATCTGTTAACTGCACTTTTATTCCGTGTGGATGAGTTGAAGAGTTGGTTAAAATTCTTTTCACAATACCTCGGGTAATTTTTCCGGTTCTCTGGTCTGCTTTTAAAACAATTCCTACATTCAGCCCTTCTTTAATATTTGCTCTGACAGTACCGTTGTTCATGGCAGAAGGTAAATCTGGAGTTATATAAAGGTGTACGTTTGAAAAAATAAATTTGAATTTAAAAAGTACAACCTTACTATTGTATCCTGGTCGTTCTTGTCCCGCTCGCGGAGCGAAGCGGCTTTTCTTAGTGAAAAACGAACAAAACAAGAAATGATCTGGTGTGTTGGTGCTCTGTTTGCTTTTGCGGATTCGATTGAAGCAAAAGTCACAGCGGCAAGAGAAAAAACGGAAAAACTAAGGCAGTCCATTCTTGAAAAAGCATTTTCCGGTCAACTTGTTGAGACAGAGGCTGAAATTGCAAGAAGAGAAGGCAGGGATTATGAGACGGCGGAGGTTTTGCTTGAGAGGATAAAAGCAGAGAAAGGGAATAAAAAGAAAAAACGATAATATTGCTGCTTTTTCGGATTTAATTTATTTCTTCCTTTTTTCTTCGGAAAGGCCGCCCGCTTCGCGGTCGTTGAGTATTCGGGGACCTAAAAAGCTATACATATCTGCGGTTCAAAAACTCAAAATTAAATGTTTTCTAAACTCTGGTTGCCAGAGTTTCTAAGATATTAAAAAATACAGCCAGTAATTTTATGCTCAGACTCATATTCATAATCATGTTCAGAATCATTTACTTGTAGAGACAGAGGCTGAGATTACAAATTTCTGGCTTACACCTTATGAAAAATTCGGGATATTATATAACCATAAACTATGGAATCACCGAGAATTTCGAACATGTGGTATGGAGCGACCTGGCTGAATGCATTTGCCTGTGTGAGGCTTGAAAGGAGCGGTATGAAGGCGCCTGGAATAAATAGTAGAGTTGCAGCCACTTTGAAATTCAGGTTCTTCTGCTTTTTCAGGCTGGCAAAAACTGCTGCAAGGACAATGGCATATATTGCGCCTCTCACTAGCTCAAGCGGGAACATAAGTGAGAAAGAGGGGACTGAAAGGCCATTCTGAGGGTTTGTGTATATGGGGATTACGAAAGGTGATATGATGAGACCGAATGTTAGGTACACTGGAAAATAGACAAGGGATGCGGCTATAATACGCAGTACATAATGGTCATTTGTTTTTACGTGTTCACGGATGTCATTTATCAGAGTTATGTTGCCTTCAGGTTTGAGAATATAGATTGCAAGAGCCGTTTGGATTAAGGTGGTCAATAACGAAACTATGATGGCGGCTACCAGAGTAAAAGTTGTATTGAATACATCTGTGAAGAAGTATGCCTCAATGAAGTTGTTAAGGCTCGCGACAACAAACAGCGTAATGCATGTCAGAAAGTACGCGTCCCTTTTCCTGAGGTTGAGTTTAGGTATAAACCATGTAAAGTAAAATGCGAGAATTATTGAACTTAATATAGCAATCGTGAATGTTTCCCTATTAATATTGCCTTTTGTAATTAAGTGCTGAATACAGGCTATGGCCGCAAAAGCAATTGATAGGATTATGACTTTTTTGTCCATAATATGCTTCTTCCCGATGCTCCTTTTATTACTTTCTGGTGCATCGATTCCAGATTACATCCATAAACCCAAACTTCAAAATCCGTATACGATTAACAAATTACTCACAAAATAATGGATCTACGTGAGAATCGAAGCACTAAACTTATCGATATATTTGCTGATTTGTCATATAAAAGTGGTAACTCTATGAAATTACTTTTTAGATATAAGCGGTAGAGAAAAAAGAAAAACTATGTCAGTCCATTCTTAAAAAGGTTTTTTCTGGGGAGCTTATAGAAACAGAGGTTGAGATTGCCAGAAAGGAAGGCAGAGATTATGAAAACGCGGGGTTTTGGACTCTGGTCCAAAATCCAGTGATTTTTGTATTTTTTGATTGAAAATCTGAATTAGCAAGAAAAATCTGGTTTTCATTAAAATCAATATTCGATATCTAAAGACCTCAACCCCAAAGTTGTATTACAAGGATTGTGACCAATTACAAAATCTAGTGATTTTGAATTTTACATTCATCACTAGATTTTGGTACTGAGTCGGGTTTTACTTGAAAGGATAAAGAAAAAGAGATAAAAGCGGGAAGAAACGATAATATTAATGTCTTTTTTGCGTCCTGTCTTTTTTAATACTTTTTTAATTAAATATAATCCAATTCAACTCAGTTATACTCTGAACCAGAATTAAAAATTATAAATAAAGAGTATTTATTTAATAACTTTACTAAATATATTAAAATTTGACCAATGATACATTTATATCTAAATATATCTAATTTCCTTATATAAAAGCCAGTAGACATACATTCATCAAAAGTACGAAGATATCTTATAAGGGTTCGATGCGCAATAGAAATAGGAGTTTTTTTCAATGGCGGAGATTCCTTCCCAAATATCTTTTTCGACGCTTATTTCTCACACTTTTCCTGGCGTATTTGCCTCTATTGGTATTTTTTTGATGCTTTATACACAGTTTTCAGACCCTATAAGTAACTTATTTTCTTTATTGCAAGAAAAGGATAACATTTGGGCATCTTTCATAGGGGCAGTTGGTAGTCTTATTTTCTTTGGAACCATTACAGGAATCATCATAGATGCTCTATCTCATGTGATCATAAAATTATTATATTATAACTTCTGTCCGGACAACCAATCGAAGGTTCAAATTGAAAATGCACTAGGTTCAATAGAAGAACTGATAAATATATTAATGTGGTTCCTAAAACTTGCTTTAAACATAATTGTATTTGTGGTTACGTTACCTTTTTATGGATGGGCAAAAAATAAGTGCCAGGAAATTGAGAGGAAGGAAAAATGTTTTTTCAAAGATAAGAAAAATAATAAAGCTAGTTGGTTTTATTACATGGGATTTCTATCTCTTGATAAGTTTAAATATATAGATGAAAATTATTATTGTTATCAAGAATGTATGTTTAATTTATCACTTTCTTTCTTATTTTCCTCAATAGCTTCTACTAAATTTTTAATTTTTTTAAAATATAATATAAAATTAGTCTTTATGATACAGATTTCTTTTATAATATTATTTTACATTTGCTTTAATTTAGGATTGTATTTTTTCATAACTTTGAGATTGAATCGAATAGAATTTATAAAAGGTGCTACAGGTTATTATTAATACGTAGAACAAGTGAAAAAAGAGCCGAAGATCTTGATATGTGAATTCAATCTCAAATTCTAAATAAGTTTTTCCGGTAAGTCTGTTGAGATAGAAACTAAGATTGCAAGAAGGAAAGGTAGGGATTAGTAGACGGCGGAGGTTTTACTTGAGAGAATAAAAGCAGAGAAAGGGAAAATAGAGAAAAAACGATACTATTGTTTCTTCCCACTTTCCGCAGATGTTCTATTAATTTTCACAATTTTTTCTGCTATCGTTTTTTCTGAAAACTTTTCAGTTGCTTGAACATATATTTTTGAAATCTCCTACAATTTTCGACCTTTTGCCTTCATTGAAAATTTCCAGCACACATTTCCGAAGCTTCAGTTGAGATGATAACTGCAGATTTTTCTAATAATTCTCCAAAAACGATAACAAGAAAAATGTTATTTTTTTGAAGACATTTGCGGAAGGTCGGTTCTTTTCTGGATTTAATTTTTTTCTTTTTTTCTTCGGAAAGGCCGCCCGCTTTGCGGTCGTTGAGTACTCGGGGATCCAAAAAACTATACATCTCTGCGGTTCAAAAACTAAAAATTAAATTTTTTTTAAACTCCGGTTGCCAGAATTTCTAAGATATTAAAAAATCCAGCCAGCAATTTTATTCTCAGAATCATGTCCATAATCATTTAATACATTGAATAATCATTCATTCTATTGAATGATCAACGAATTCAGTAAAGTTGTTGGAAACAAAATCCTGGGATGGTTTCTTTCTCATCCTACTGCTCCGGTGAACATAAATGAGCTTGCCCATGAACTTGAGATCTCATCCGGCAGCGTTAAGAGGTTCGTCGATTTGTTTTATAGAGTAAATTTAGTAAATATAAAAAAAGTTGGTGCAGTGAATATGTTTACTCTTAACAATTTCAGCTATTGAGTGTGTTTATGTTCAAATATAATGGTCTGATGCTGTTGATTTTTCAGTTTAACTGCAAGTCCCAACTTTCTGCTGTTAAAAAAGGATTTAATCTTCGACCAGATTTACATTTACGGCTAAACAAACCTTATTTTTCAGTTTTTTTATCCAACAATGAACTATTGAAAGGTGAACTAAAAAATCTCCTGCGACTTTAGCGGGATTCAAACTATTTTTAACCAGTAATACGGCTTGAAGTCCATCTGCTCATTTTTGTTGCAAGAATGACATATAGCTGTGGCAATATCAGAAGTAGTAAATATTTTCAAACATATTACTATATAAATATATCTACTTTATATATTAATGTTGCATTAAAGTAGAGGGTACTATAAGTAGAAATGTATAAAAGGAGAATAAAATCAAAGCTCGAATATATAGAAAAAGATAAAATACAGGAAGTTCTTAAAAGATCGTTTCCAACCACTGGCAGGACTATTTCTCATGAAAATTGTTATAGAGACCCCAAAATACAGTTTCTGGAAATATAATAAAACCGAAAAAGGCTATGAAAAGGCTTTCTTTTCCCCATTGCTCACAATTTTCAATTACGGCTTTGTAGAGGGAACGAAAAGCGCGGACGGCATGGAAGAAGATGTGGTAGTGCTGGGGCCCCACATGCCGAGAGGAAGTACACTTAAAAGGGACACTTTTGACGGTATTGTAAAATTTCTGGATGATTCGATAAGGGACGATAAGAAAATCGTATACATCAGCGGATTTCACTCTCCTGTCCTGCTTGCTTATTACTTCAGGCTTTATGCTCTTTTTAAGATCTTCCTGTATGCTTTCCGTGAGAGAAGAATTGCAACGTGCAGGTTTGAAGGAATTGAATTCCGAAAATTGCGCTGAACTTCTCGGACCCCTGGCGAATCTTGACTTAGCTAATCCTTACTTTTTATAGAGCCTATCCCAAAGCTACTTTATTCTTAGTGCCCGCAACGAAATAACCTATGCAACATAAAATTATGTTTGAAATAAATAGTTAAGCTTGTTTGCGAAAATACTTGAGTACAGTATAAAAACGTGTCTAAGTTATTTCGCTACGAGTACTTAATCGTTGGGAATTTTCAGAATTGTTTTCATGATCATGAGCTCGATTGATTATTCGAGATACAAGGCCCAGGAAGCAAATTTCGAGTTTTGGGATGAGCTCATAATATATTTGAGATTGCTTATTGAAATAATATCTTATGTGAGATTTGATGGAATGCAATATCAACTCTTCATTTACAAAAGAACCTAATTCAACAGATTCTGTTAATTAATACATTATGTTCTTACAAAAAACACATTGCATTGACACATTATTTAGAAGTAAAATGAAAAATGTCAAAAATCAATACACGCAAAAGATAAATTTGAATTGTCTAAAGAAAACTTGACTTGATTCTGTCAAACCTTTGTAATGTTTACTCAAACATCAAAATAGGTTATAATGTTTATAGCTCAATCCATGCCTTTATAAATATTATTTCGTAAGCTTAAATATCACTTAATGTCATAACCAATTTCATGCCAGATAAAAAATGTTTTATTATTATGCCAATTACCACTCCTCTAGAATTAGTTTCCAACTTTAAAGATGATAGTAAACATTTCTTACATGTCATGGAGTGTTTATTTATGCCTGCAATCGAAAAAGCTGGATTTGAACCAATTTTACCAATTACTCAAGGTTCAGAAATTATTCAAGGTCATATTATTTCTAACATTGAATCTTCAGACCTAGTCTTATGTGACATGTCTATCCATAATCCAAATGTCTTTTTTGAATTAGGAATTAGAACTGCTTTAAATAAGCCTGTCTGCTTAGTCAAGGATGACATTACAGAGAAAGTACCTTTCGATACTGCTGTTATAAACTACCATACATATTCGCACGATCTATCAAGTTGGATTGTAAAGCAGGAGATTGAAAGATTAGTAAACCACATTAACGAAAGTTTCAGTAAAAGTGGCAACTGCAATTCATTATGGAAATACCTTGGTTTTAAGTCGTTTGCAACACCACCAGAAAGATTAAGCGGCGATTCTGAAAAACTTGAGTATTTAATTATGCAAATTGATGCAATGAGGAAACAATTAAATGAATCATCAATTAAACCAATTTACGAATTACCTAGAGAAACGGCTTATACTCTTTATGAAGGAAGACCTCAAAACGTTGCTTTAGAAGAATTTGAAGACGCAGAGATTACTGTAGACTATGCACAAAAATTACTTTTAAAATATGGAGCGTCGATAATCAAATGGTATCTGAATAAGGGAGATTCAAATCTTAGAGGCCATATATCCATTTACTACAGAGGCACTAATAAAGGGATAATTCCTAAAGATATTATTAAAAAGCTCAGTGATTTTTCTGCTCAGTATGGATTTTCGATTGAAATGTTATATCAGACATCACTGTTATAATGCAAAATCAAGTGCGTTAAACGTCATTGTTGTAATTTTAATTTTAGAAAATTATGAGTTTGCTGCTATTGTTTTTGTATATCAAGTGTACAAATTCTATAGATCTACTTTTTAAACATCATTCTATATTCAGCAGGTCGACATTTAATTTTTAGTAATTTTTGATGATGGCGATTTTAAAATAAGATCTAATAATTGTGTGGAGTTTTAAGGCTTACAATGACCAAATATTAATTTCTTGTACTAAACTTTAATAATAGCTGATCCCAAAACTCAAAATTATTTCTCTTAATGTCGGATCCCGATTTTCTAATCACGAAAATAGTTTTGAAGTTTTACTAATTTGAGAGTAAAGTTGGTTTTGGGATAGATTTTAAAATAATATTTTAGTGGTTATAGATTTAGTGAGAGTCAAGCCGCAAGTTAAAAATTTTAAATTTTATAAATAGTGATTCATATCCTAATAATGGCATCGGAAAAATATTTTAATTTTTAATGTTACCCGCCGAAAGTAGAATCATGGTTTAAACTTACATATTAAGCATTTAACGGTTTAATGCTACCGTTTCTTAGTCAAATGTATGAGTCCGCTCCCAGTTGTAGGATCAAGTTTAATTTCAATACACGCTCTAAGAAACTAGATAACTATAGTATATAATAAAGTTATTCGATCTTAGTTTTCTCGTAAAACTTAGAAAAATACTAATAATTTAAAGAAGCTTAAAAAAAAGGTGCTTTAAAATGCCTTTTCATGTGATGCTTATCCCGACCCTTGGTTGTCCTGCTAACTGCAGCTACTGCTGGAGTTCCGAAGAAAAGTCCCCGATAATGAGTATTGAAACTATAAAAGAAGTGGTTGAGTGGCTTAAAACTTTTAGAGGAGATGCTGTAACTTTCACTTTCCACGGTGGAGAACCACTCCTGGCAGGAGCAGAATTTTATCGGGAAGCATTGCCTCTTCTGGTTGAAGGTTTGAGTTCCAGGAAAATCGCGTTTGCAATACAGACAAACCTCTGGAAAATGACCCCTGAGATAGCCGAAATTTTTGCGGAATACGGGGTTCCGATAGGTTCCAGCCTGGATGGTCCAAAGGAACTTAATGACCTGCAGAGGGGAAAAGGATACTACGATAAAACCATGAGAGGCTATGAAATTGCCAGGGAACATGGGCTTAATGTGAGGTTCATTACCACTTTCACTTCTCATTCCGTAAAACAAAAGGAAGAAATTTTTAATTTTTATCTTGAGAAAGGATTGACACTCAAACTCCACCCCTGCCTGCCTTCTTTAAAAGGTGACAATCCTGATAAATGGACTCTTGCTCCTGAAGAGTACGGAGAATTATTAATCTATCTTCTGGATAAATATCTGGAAAACCTGGGCCGGATTGACGTTATGAACATCGATCAGCTGTGCAAATGCGTATTCACAGGCAGGGGAACGGTCTGCACCTATGTTGACTGTATGGGAGATACCTTTGCAGTCGGCCCTGAAGGAAACATATATCCCTGTTATCGCTTTGTTGGGATGCCTGAATATGTTATGGGCAATGTTTATGACCGTCCGACAATGGCAGACCTTGCCCAGTCCGAAGCCTGGAAGCAGATGCACCGGTATAAAGAATATGTGGACACTGCATGCAACAAATGCGCCCATATCAAATATTGCAGAGGTGGATGCCCGTACAACGCAATAGTGCCCACGAATGGTGAGATTAAGGGTGTAGATCCTCACTGCACCGCCTACAAGATGATTTTTGATGAAATAAACAAGCGTGTCAATGAGGAAATGTTCGGTGGATCCTCAGGAATGGACAATATGTTTATGCCCCAGGCAATGAAACCTTCAAAACCAGGAATAATGTCTCTCATGCTTAAGAAACTCTGAAAAAAACTCAAAACATATGGAATCTATGAACTGATCACACTTTTAATTGCCAGTATTTTCGAGATCTATAGCTGGAAAATATATCTATTATATATATATTTAATTTTTGAGCTGTTGAAAAAAATTAAAAAAAGCAGTAAACAAATCGAATACAGGGCAACTTAAAGGAAAGAACAACTGAAAAATAACTTTGCTTTTCCGAGTATTTTGATTATTTTTTTCAATCGGTATATCAGGGATCTGTAGTTTTATTCCTGTGCTTTTTTCTTTTACTGTTAGGGACCTGAAATCCATGTTACCTGTATGTTGTTAGATAATTGACTCGACACTAGGGGGCAAAAAAGATTTATAAACATGAACAGGTATCTCATAAAAAATATTGCAACTTTATATAAGCTAAAATAAAAAAGAAGACTTTATATAAGCTAAAATAAAAAAGAAGACTTTATGTAAGCTAAAATAAAAAAGAAGACTTTATGTAAGCTAAAATAAAAAAGAAGATAATTTTAGCGGTGTTATGAATGGAAAATAATTTAAAAATTGTAGCAATGCTTCTTGTTGTTGCTACTGTTGTCTTTGCAGCCGGCTGTTCCGAAAAGACAACAAATCAGGGAAACGAAAATTCAGGAAATGAAGTTTCAGGGAATGAAACCTCAGATGTTTCAAACCAGACCACTCCAGCAGTATCAGCAACGACTTCACCTGTTGGAAATGTAACCGAAAATGCCAACGAAACTGTTACGGAAGATAATAACACTGAAAAAACTGAAAATATAACAAAGCCTGTAATCAGGAAATCAACTTACGTAGCTCCGCATGAACCAAGTTCAGAGGCAAACCAGATAACTTATACTGTATATAACAACAGTGAAAATAATACACCAGCTGTTTCAAATCAGGGTACTCTGAAGATTATATCAAGTGGAACAAACACAACTACAGAAAATACAACTCAGGAAAACACGACTGCAACCAGTGATCTCCTGCGAAAACAGAAGATAGCTCAGAATCACACATCTACTAATGGAACTGTAAGTGTCTGAACTACAAGCAACATACTAAAGCATCGTTAATAGCAGTGGAAAGAATTGTTGAACAAGTAAGAGCCTATTCGATAGGCGTTGTGAACCACTCTATTTTTTATAATTTTTTATAATTTTTTATATTATAATGGGTAATTTGCATAATAGGGACGATACCGGATGTATATAGATCTATTATGACTTTTACGATACGTCGTTATTGATTTTTCTCACAGGCCCTTATGTAAAGGATAATGTAATTTTTCCATTTTTATATTTTCTCTTGAAATTATTTCGTCTTTTAATATGTTTTATATCCTAAAGTTAACTTAAATTAAAGAAAATTTGGAAAAATATCTTAAGTCTAGACTTTTTGGTAATGGCTCTATATGAAAGACGAAAATTTCTTGGGGATAAAAGATGGAAAGTAAAACTGTATCAACAATACTGGTTACCGCTTTTTTGATTCCACTTTCATCTATGACAACGCTTAACAAAGTACGTAGACAACATACTCTCATAAGAGCTTTTGGAATAACGGCACTTGCGATTTTAGTACTGGTGGGAGTGGTAGGTGCAGCTCCATTTGCATATGTGACGAGTATAGGAATCGACACTGGAACTGTCTTTGTAATTGACACAGCAACTGACAATCTTACAGCCGTGGTGCCTGTAGAAGGCTGGGCTGGAGAAGCTGCAATCAATCCTGCAGGAACAAAGGTATATGTGACGGACTCATCAGGATTCAGTACCAATATCTTTGTAATTGACACAGCGACAAATAAGGTTGATGCAGTAGTAGATGTTGGAGGGTATCCAGTAGGAGTTGCGGTTAACCCAAAAGGGTCAAGGGTTTATGTGACGAAACGCTACAGTAGAGTGGATGATGACAGCAACAATGTTTCTGTAATTAACACAGTAATTGGCTCATCCACAAACACTGTAATGGACCCGGTTAATTTGGGGCTGAGTACTTATAACATTGCATTCTCACCAGATGGAAAAAAAATCTATGCTACGAACAATCGCAACAATACTACTTCTGTGATTGATGCTACTACAAACAAAATCATAGCCTCTGTGCCTGTAGGGGACTATCCGACTGATATTGCAGTCAGTCCAGATGGAAATCAGGTGTATGTGATTAATTCAGGCAGCAACACTATTTCTATAATTGATACAGCTATAAACAATGTTATAGGAAATGTGTCTGTAGGGGATGGGCCCAGTGATATTGCAGTCAGTCCCGATGGAACGAACGTCTACGTGACAAATTGGCGAAGTGACAATGTTTCTGTAATTAACGCAGCAACAAATACTGTTACAGCTACAATATCTGTAGGATCAACTCCTTTTGGAGTTGCAGTCACCTCAGATGGAAAAAAGGTATATGTGGCAAACTCTGCCGTCTACTCCAGTGACTACGAAGGTAATGTCTCTGTAATTGACGCAGCCACAAACAAAGTTACAGCAACTGTGAATACAGGAAAATATACTATGAACTGCCCTACTGGAATTGTCATAGGGCCATCTATAAGTTCTGACATGACTGATCAAAAAATAAAGGTAACCTCTTATGAAACTGGCCAGAGTACAATGGCGACTTTAAATGCAACTGGAGATCTCGGAGTTAAAGAAACGAATTTATCATCATCAGAAGAAAAAAATGCTGTCAAATTCAATAATTCAAACAGTGAGAGTATTAACGATAATAGTATTAACGATAATAGTAACAATAATTTTGAGTCTGATAGTGCTAATGGCTCAGATGGAAACGAATCGAGCAAAAGTAACTCTATTCCAGGCTTCGGATTATTTGCCGGTTTGGTCTGCCTGTATGCAGGACAGAAACTCAGGAAGAAGTAATGTGAGACTTAGATAATCGAAGTCGCTAGCAACTTGTACCTCAACCGCATAAGTTCTATCCTTTATTACTACGGGAGCGCAGAGGTTCACTTCATCCCCATTCTTTAGATTGAGGATGAAGTGAACCCTCGCCTCTTTTTGGTTTCGTTTAAACCTCTGTACCGTTGCTTCTTTGTAAAGTAGGTTTCTTAGTCTCATGGTTACAGAAGTTGGTAATGAAACTCTGCATCAAGAAAGTCTTGTAAATGGATACTTAACTATTCCCCAGAAACCGGGCGGGCGGCCCGAAGCATACCCCATCCTTTACAGGCTGTCCGACAATTACTTTCGGTAATAAACAAATTCCTTCTTTTTTGATTTAAAGGTCTTATTTGCTTTCTTTTTAACACTTTTTTATTACTGCCAATAATTGTCGGACAGCCTCTTTAGGTTGGGGTGGCCGCACGCAATTTGATTTAGTCGCTAATTGTTAGAGAGTTCGATAACAAAACATTTAAAGAATTATGTACCAGTTGTAAACTGGATAAAATATGCAGAGTTAGGAGAAGTTTGCAGACCGATCCTGAACCCTGCATACCCGAAGGCAAGAAGTAGGTTACTTTATAATTATTTAAAGTTTACTTAGTCTTGCCTTCCGACAATAATAAAGAAGGTAAGCAGAAATGAAAACAAGAAGATTAGCTAATACGAGTAAATTAATACTTAATGTATTATTATTGGGAATTTTTATAACGAGTTTAAGTTCTGTCGCTTTTGCAGAAACAGACACATCCCCAACAAGTACCGATGAACAAACATCTACACCCCTGAGTATAGATGAGGCAAAAGAAATTGCAGCTTTTTATCTGGTAGAACTCTCTGGAACAATACCTGAATTAGAGGAATGGGAAGATGCAGTTGTTGAACCTGACATTACATTTTATGACCTTGAAGGGAATATAACAGCATACTCCTTTGACGTGATGAAAAATAACGAATATGATGGTTTTATACTAATATCTGCTACCAAAAATAAATATCCAATTCTTGAATTTTCAAAGGGAAAACTCCAAAATAAAATCTCTACAATGACCAAGAAATCACAAAATGCAGCAGTAAACTATGCAAAGAAAAATAAGCTGAATGTTGTGGAAAGTGTACCTATCTACGAAGGCGCAACGTTCTACTATAGTCAATATAACCTTCAAGACAGCAAAGACGGGAATAAAAAGAAAGTTATTGTAGATCTTGTTACATCAAATATAATAAATGCAGAGGAGGAAAATACCTCAGCCAGTATGAATAAAGTAGAAACGGCCAAAAGTGATGAAATAAAAAAAGCGTGGGATGATTTAGAAAACAGAATGATAGAAAAAAGCGTGGGATGATTTAGAAAACAGAATGATAGAAAAAAGCGCTGATGTAGAAACTGTATCAAGTAGAGCGTCGACTATTAAAATAATGACGACTGTTCCTTTTGAGACTGTGTATATTGGTTGTTCTCCAACTGCATCTGCCATGGTTCTGGAATATTGGGATGCTCATGGATATCCAAATTTCCCAAGCGGTCATACATTAATACAAGAATTGGCAACGGCAATGGTCACTGATCCTATTACGGGTTCTACATATCATAGTCACATTGCTGGTGGTATAGAAACAGTTTGTCAAAATTATCAGTATACAAACTTTGATGCTGTATATAATAGTGATTTGTCTATGTCCGAAGCTGTGACAGAAATTAATGCAAATAGACCATTTATCCTAGGTATGACAAATGGTGGGGTTGGGAGTGGATATCCATCAACTTCACCTTATGGAAATCACTCTGTTACATGTATGGGCTATTCTGATGGGACGACAACAGATTATCTTTTCATTCATGATACTTGGGATGGTGTAAATACCCATAGTATCACTTTTGGAAGCTGGGACAGTGCAAGATCAACGTGGGTGAGACCTTAATCACCCATATTTTTTAAAAGAAGAGAATAATTATGTCTCGCTCACAAACTAATGCAAAATTAATATTTATCTTATTATTATTTTTTATTGCTTCAATAGTATATATTGAAGAAACAAATAATAAAGAAAAATATTCCAGTAATCCAACAAATATTAATGTACACCCTGGTGATTCGATACAGCGAGCAATAAACAATGCCAAATCCGGTGACACTGTTATTGTTTACTCAGGATCATATAAGGAGAATTTAGTTGTAGACAAATCCATAGATATAATATCGAACCCTGGAGAGTCAAATGATACTGTTATTCAGGCTGCAAACACAAGAAAAGATGTATTTCATGTAACTGCGAATGATGTGACAATCAGCGGATTTAATATTACTGGGGCAAAAAACAAAGCTGGTATATACTATAGCGGGTCTGATGGTAATATAACTAGAAATAAATTAGTTTATAACGAATATGGAATATTATTAAAAAAATCCAATAATATTTTAATTGAAAATAACACTCTTTTTCAGAATCAGTATGGAATTCATCTAGAAAACTCTAACAATAACTGGTTAAATAGAAACAATATCTCAAATGCTGATATAATGGTTGATATAGATGGTATTAGTCTTGAAGATTCTGATAATAATAAATTGATTAATAATATTGTATCAAACACCTGGAGAGGTATATATCTCAGTGACTCTTCAGATAATGAGCTTAATAAAAATTTAGCTTCAGCTAATTATTTCAGCGTCACCCTAGAAAATTCTGACAATAATAAACTTTTGAATAATACTATTAATTTGCATGGATATACATTTTCAATCAACCTTGGAAATTCTCAAAATAACATATTAAAAGGTAACACTGCAGGATTGAGTACCGAAATTAAAGTAGTATATAGTTTTGACAGTAAAAATAATACATTAGAAGGAGAGCAATATATTGTAAACGAGCAAGGAAGAGTGCTGGCAGTAGAATCAAAATGAATTAGTATAGACAGAAAACATTTGAGGCTATGCTATATCATTCTTGGGAGACGTCAAATATTTCCAATCCTTTTTGCTTTATTCCTCTATGATATTCCTCAATTTCCACGCCTTCTTTGCCAACTTCTCACGTTTTGATTCATCCATCTCCTGCACATCTGTAACTCAGTGTTGCGTGTCTCTATCTTTTGAAACTATCCGAAACACCTTTACAAATCCATATGCTTTGAGGTGGACCACAAGTCCTTCTGGAGGAATATCTACTGTTTCAAGTGGCACATTTCCTTTGTTGTCAGGATTTACCAAACGATTGTTTTTTAACCTTGTAAGGAAATGCCATTCTTTTTACCTAATGGCTTTAAGGTTTTTACACTTGCATACCATGTATCAAATAAAACAAATTCTGGCTTAAAACCACGTTCTTCGGCTTTATCAAGCATATCGCGGAAATGGTCATTCTTAGTTTTGTCGTCTTCATCGATGTTATAAATTCGAAAATCGATAGGTATAACGGTTTTACCGTCAGTCCAAACTAAGGAAACAAGACCTATCCCCTTTACAGAGTACTATGATGTTTTCCACTCCACATACGAATAACAAAAGCCATTTCTTCTGCGTAGGGTTTTATCTAATGTTGAATCATCAACAATTAGAAAGCCTTCTTCAAACTTGACATGACTTTTTACTTCCTCCCATAGTGCTTCCGTGTCTGTAGGTTGCCTTTGAAGGCAACGAGTAAAAGCGTTATGAAAAGAAGCATTAGCTACGTTTGGGATAACATCTAGCAGCTTCAGTGCAACTAAAAACGTTAGAAGCAGCGATGAGGAAATTAATGTAGTCGATGTCATTACACTTGGGTGAGTTTATGTCCATAACTCCGTACGTTTTAGAAAATCACACAAGATAATTATATTTTTAATGATATGATGTTTTTGGCATTTCAACTGCGTAAGTCCTATAGTAATAACAATAATAGTAACAATAATTTTGAGTCTGATAGTGCTAATGGCTCAGATGGAAACGAATCGAGCAAAAGTAACTCTATTCCAGGCTTCGGATTATTTGCCGGTTTGGTCTGCCTGTATGCAGGGCAGAAACTCAGGAAGAAGTAATGTGAGACTTGGATAATCGAAGTCGCTAGTAACTTGTACCTCAACAGCGTAAGTCCTATTCTTTATTTGTTGAGAAGAAAGAATTATAAACTTTCTATGGATCAGAAATAAATAATTGTTATTTTTTAAAGAAGCTTCTAAAGAAGTTGTTTTGTTTTTAAAATAGTTTATATATATCCACTTTCTAAACTAAGCATATGGAAGAGGGCAAAATGAAGAATACAATCACGAGAAGTTTTGAACTTCAGGACTACAAAATAGTAGGGACCGAACTTTCCGGTTTCTGGGCAGACTTAACGAGTAAAGAAGAATTGATAGTTGAGGTAAATTACATTCCTGAAAAGAAAAAAGTCTTCAGTCCTGAAGAAATCGAAAAGCTTGCGCTGGAAATCCGTAATAAATGCGGCAGTTTTGAGGCTCAACTTCCCGAAAATATAAAATGCGAAGTCACCTTCAAAAACTTCGGAGAAAAAGTTTACAAAACCGGCCAGCCTGATTTTAAACTGGAACCCAGGGAGCTAGAAGAAGTTCAGGTTGCTTACCGTTTCTATGTTGAATATTATATATAACCAATTAACTTATAGGACCTACGCATTTGAGTTTTTCCAATGATAAATAAGGAATTTATTTTTGAATTTAAGAACTAGAAACCTTAGGCGTAAGCTTCCTTTTACAGTTTTTCTAAATTTTAGATTAAATGAGACTATGAACCTAACAGACATTTCCAGTTTAAAAACTTATAATTGTGATTTTAATTTACTAATGTGAATTAACATAGAGAAGAAACATAACATAGAGAAGAAACTTTACATAGAGAAGAAACATTTACAGTTATTGCTTGTCGTTTTCTTTGCAATTTTTTTCTTTACAATTTTTTCTTTGCAATTTTTTTCTTTACAATTTTTTCTTTGCAATTTTTTTCTTTCCAATGATATTATTCTTGAAAGAATTTTGCAGCGTTTTAAATCTTCTGTAAAATTCGCTTTATATTTATGCATAGATCTTGCGATAAAAACTGCGTATTAAAAAAGATAAATTCCATTTTTTGTGATGGAAATTTTTGTCCTTCAAAATTAGTATGTTCATGTGGAACGCAGCCCGTTAATGATTTCTTCTAGAAGGAAAAGGGCACCCGAAACTCCCAGATATGTTTTCGGGATAAAGTGGATGTACCCTCTGTCCGGGAGGGAAATTTCGATACCTGCTTTGCAGCATCCCTTTGCTTTTAAAAGCTGAAGGGTAAAACTGTCAGCAAAGGCAATATCAACCGATTCAAGCGAAAGGTCCCTATCCCAGGCTTCGCAAAAGCCCTTTTCCGTCAGAAATGACTTAAGAGATCTTGCTATTTCAGGGTCGCTTCCGGGAAGCAGTTTTACTGCATAAGGGGCCATGCCCAGGTAGGAGTAAAGCCAGTGTGTAAGAGGAAAGACAAGAGAGCTTTCGGCTTGGATTGAAAAACTGGCTCCTTTGGGAAGCCCTGAGAATGAATGGAAACGTGAAATCTGTTGATAACTAGTCTGCCTGGCTTTCCGTACTTCCGCAAGTGCAGGTGCAGGGTCGATATTTAGGACAGCTGCAACTTCTCTCAACAGGCTTTCATTCGCATCAAAACCCAATGGAGCCCCAAGAGGAGAAAACACGGCAGGAGTTCCGAAGTTTTTCCGATACCACTCAGCAACCCTTCTGCCGTATTCGGGGAAAAGGACAATATTACAGGCTGCGTTGTTTGATTCCCGAATTTCGTCGAGGGAAGTTCCGGCAAGTAAAATAGCTCCCACTTCCAGGCCTAAGAAAGACAGGAGCCGCTTCATTTCTGCAACCGAGCCTTCCCAGTGTTTGTGGAGAAGGGAAAGTCCTATCAAATTCACTTTTTTAGTAAACTCCGGGCGATTGAGAGGTCGAAAAAGGGAACGGAATTTCAGATGTTCCAGCAAGGTAAGAGTAGTATTTTCAAAGCCCTGATCTGCGGGAAGCGAAAAACCCGTCTTTTCCACAACAAAACATCGAGTCTGCAGCCCTGCCTTTTTAATTACGTTCTCCAGGTCATCTCCAACAAGGCTTGCTCCCGGGGAATTAATCACTACAAGCAAACCTTTTTCTTTTGCTGCCACTGCTGCAAGTGCCCTTTCAAATTTTTCAAGGGAGCCCTGGATGAAATCTTCTCCGTCCAGGCAGGTACAAGGGACCCTGGGCTGTCCGAAATAGAACTCGTCCTGGAATGCCAGGGGGTCATGGGAACTTTCTCTGGGGAACTGCCTGTCCGAAAGGAAACTATGGTATAACTTGCACCCTGTAGGACCGTTTAGAATCACAGCTGCGTCCCTGATTCCCTCCACAGTCAGGATAGAGCCCGTAAAAGCGTCTGGGGAAAATATCAACTTTCATCGCCTCCGTCATATTTCCATCCCTCCACAACTGGCAGCCTCAAAAGCGTACTCCAGCGTTTTGCAAGTTCAAGCCCGCTCAGGAACCCAACCTGTGGGGAGATGGGTATGGTATCATAATGCACTCCACCTTCAGGAACCGAAGGGACATAACTCGAAAGAACAAGGTCCGGCCTGAGATCCCTGACATCCTTAGCCCTCATTTCATCCGTATAATTTCTCTCCACAGGGAATCCTTCATTGGACAGGAGGTCCGGACGTTCCTTCCTGAAAGTCGAGACTGAAAAACCAACCTTGAGGATTTCCATTCCCAGGTCTCTGATTGTGTCCAGAACCCAGCTGATATCTTCGGTGTAACTCACCAAGAGTACACGCTTTCCCGATAGATGGGGAGCATATTTCCCGATCCCTGCTTTGTACACTTTTTCCTGTTCTTGCAGCAGGGAAGAGACATCCTTTCCGGGAAGCAAGCGTGCTGCCAGAGCTTTTACCCAAATGGAACTTTCCCGGAAACCCACAGGAAATGGAAGCTCAAAAAACTCAAGCCTGAAACGCTTGGAGAGGTATTCCTGGATGGCCTGGGTATCAGGGTCGGTACAGGCTAACAGGTTGAGCTCCGCTTTTTTAAAAGAGCGAAGGGAAAGGGTATCTGTCTCTTTTAAAAACCTGCAGTTGACCCTGTATCCCAGTCTTTGAAGCAATTTCTCAACAATACAGAAGTTTTTTTCTTCTTGAGGGGAAAAATTCCTTTCTCCTATTATGTTAACCAGGCCTTTTTCGGGCCTTACGGAGGGGTCGATCAGATCAGCAACGCGTTTGCTGCCCTCGAGCATACCGGCTGAAAAGTCTCCCGTAATGACGCCTTCCACAGGGATAGGAATGACCCTGGCTCCAGGAAAACGAACTTTGGCTCTTGATGCTGCTTCCCTTATATTGTCTCCTATGATTCCTCCTGGACAGGTGCTCACCACAAAGACCGTTTGCCAGCCAGCTAAAAGGGCTTCCTCTATTCTATTCTCAAGTTTTTCGAGTCCCCCAAAAATAATGTCCTCTTCCTTCATATCTGTCGGCAGGAGGCCAGGGACCTGCTTTTCCTTATCTGAGATATTCCTTCCATCCCCTAATAAAAACGAGCGTGTAAGGGCATCGGCCGTGATATAGGTGCAACTCCTAGGCCCGTGTAGGACCGTGGCGGCATCGTTAACCTGAAAAGTAGCAGTCACAGCCCCTGAAAAAGCACAGCCGCAAAGGAGAGGTCTGGAGAGTTGTTTTTCTTGGGATGATGTGGATACTTCTGTTGGAGTTCTGGAGGAAATTTCTGCAGACTGCGCTTCTGGAATCCCCGGACAGATTTTCTCGAAACTTGTTTCTGGTATCTCCATATGGATTTCTGCGAAAGGCCTATTTTCTTGGCTAAGAGAAACAGGTTCAGCACAGGATCTTTTTCTGGATACAGAACCTGTTCCAAATGGCTTTATACAGGGCCGTTCCCGCCTTCCCAGCACCAGAGCCTCAAGCTCAATGTCACCGAGAGGGTTGGCAGGATGCAGCAGGCTTCGGTCCTTTTCCATGTTTTTCACATACAATGCCAGCTCTCTGAAAATACCTGCAGGAGCAGAGGAAGGAAAAGCTTCAGCCAGAGTTTTCCCTACTTTTTCAGCCTGAGAAAATACTTCATCCCTTGGAATAGAAGCCAGCACAGGCAAACCTGTTGCCCGGGCAAAGGCAAAGACCCTTTCCTCCTCCTCAAAAAGCCCTCGTCTGTTGAAGATAATACCTGCAACCCTGGGAACTGAATCCTCAAAATTTCGGATTCCTCTGAGGATATTGTTAGCAGCGTACAAGGCCATGTATTCCCCTGAAGTTACCAGAAAAACAGCATCGGCATATTCTTTTCTTAGGGGAACCGCAAACCCCCCGCAGACAACATCCCCAAGCACATCATAAAGTACGACGTCAAAGGAAGAAGCCCTGAGTCCCACACGTTTTAAGACCTCAAAACTGCTCAGTATCCCTCTACCTGCACATCCGATTCCTGGTTTCGGCCCCCCGGCTTCCACACAGGCAGTACCTCCGTAGCCTTCAAAGACCAGATCTTCAAGCTTCTGTGCTTCTTGAGGAGTTTCACGCATATAGTCCAATACTGTGGGAATGTCAGCCCCTCCAAGGAGCAGACGGGTGGAATCGTGTTTTGGGTCGCAGCCAACCTGAAGGACCCGCTTTTTCAAAACGGCAAGGGCAGCCGAGAGGTTTGCAGCAACCGTGGACTTGCCTATGCCCCCCTTCCCATAGAGAGCAATCTGGATTATGTTTTTTCCTCCTGTTACTTGCTAACTTAAAAGGGTAATCTTCTGGTTTATCCCTAAATTATTATACTTTTTTATTTTTTTTATTTCAACTATATATCGTATACAGCTGACTCACTTTTTTACTCCAACTTCTTCAACTTCGAATTTGTTTTATTTTACATGATTATTTCACAATACCAAAATGGAATTGAAACTTACTTAACTTTTGATTATTTCACAATACCAATATGGAATTGAAACTTACTTAACGTTTAACTTTTTGCGCCGTCTGCTGTTGTATCGTGTATTGAACTTTCAAATGGTTTTGAATTTGCGAAATTATTTCAGGATACAACATATCATTAGTGAACTTGACTTCACCATTAAGCTTTATTTATCCAAGAAGCCATCGTGAAACTGCAAAACTCTATATGGATTTGTCTTCAACTGTTAAAATACATCTTTAGCATTGTTGGTGTAAAAATATAACTTTCCGGCAAAACCCGAGAAAAGAGAATTAATTGTTTTTCCTGTTTTACTGAACATATCTAAGTTATCTAACGTATTATAACCGAAGTATAATAAATTTTAGGTTATATTTTTGACTTAAGGTTATTTTTCTACCCATTTCCAAGAAAAGCCAATATTTTTCTTGCCTGACTTCGGTGGCCTCCTCCACTTGAGAGTATGCACACAGACAAGATACTTGGCTACTTTATTTTGCAATCAGGCTAAAATGCAGTTAATTCATGCGAGAAAACAGGTCAGAAAAATACAGAGGTCAAGCCAAACAAAATACAGTAATTTTCCTACAAAACCACTCAATATGTTGTCTTGTCTGCTGGCATCTGAGCCGGTAATATAGAGGAACTAAAAAGCGATAGAAGTATGTCCAAATTAATTAAGGCCGGTTTCTCTTTTTGGAAAATTCCGATATGTTAATGAGTAGAAATGTTCAAATGATTAGACAAAGCTATCTCCCTGTAGCAATAATGAATTATAAAGAGGGGATGAATCTACGACTGAAGATCTGAAAAAAGCCCTCTTGCATAAATGCGAAAGTATGGACATACCCATGGTTGGAGTTGCCAGTATTGAGAGATGGAGCAATCCTCCTTTTTTACCATGGATGCCTGAGGAATTCTATCCTCAATCCATATATCCTGAAGCAAAATCAGTGATAGTTATCGGACTGCCTCCTCTCCGATAATTTTTCTCTCAAGCTCTTTTTACCTCAAGTGACTTTCATCTCAAGCTACTTTGATCTCTTTTTCCAGCTTCTTTATCATTTCCCTTACCTGAATTGCCCTTTCGAAGTCCAGCCTGTCAGCAGCTTCCCTCATTTCGGTTTCCAGTTCGATAATCATATTGGGAATCTCGGTCTTCGGGATGTGTTTGGTGTCGGTAATATCCACGACCTTTTCCCGAATTGGTTTCCTGATAGTTGTCGGGACGATGCCGTGTTCCTTATTGTAGGCGATCTGCATGGAACGGCGGCGTTCAGTCTCACGAACAGCTTTTTTGATGGAATCCGTCATGTTATCGGCATACAGGACAACTTTCGAGCTGGCATTCCGGGCTGCACGGCCTATGATCTGGATCAGGCTTTTTGAGTCCCTCAGGAATCCTTCCTTATCCGCATCCAGTATGCCAATGAAGCCCACTTCCGGAATATCAAGCCCCTCTCTGAGCAGGTTTATCCCTACAAGGACATCAAATTTTCCAAGGCGGAGTTCGCGGATAATCTCAGTTCTTTCTATCGTTTTAATATCCGAGTGCAGGTAACGAGCTTTTATTTCGTTCCTTGCAAGGTACTCGGTAAGTTCTTCCGCAAGTTTCTTTGTCAGAGTGGTTACAAGAGCACGGTCTCCCCTTTCCACAATTTTCCGAATCTCCTGCATGACATCTTTGACCTGACCTTCGAGAGGACGAATTTCCACCTCAGGGTCAACAAGTCCTGTTGGCCGGATAATCTGTTCCACGATCTGGGCTGAGTGCTCTCTTTCATAATCTGAAGGCGTTGCCGAGACAAAAATCACGTTTTTCATGTACTTCTCGAATTCATCGAACTTAAGAGGCCTGTTATCGTAAGCACTGGGAAGCCTGAACCCATAATCGACAAGACTCTTCTTCCTTGAGCGGTCCCCGTTGTACATTCCATGAAGCTGCGGGATGGTCTGGTGGCTCTCATCGATTACCATCAGGAAATCCTCAGGGAAATAGTCAAGCAGGCAGAAGGGCTGTTCTCCTAGCTGTCTGTGGTCAAAATGCCGAGAATAGTTTTCAATGCCTTTACAGGTGCCGGTTTCCTGAATCATTTCCATATCATAAATCGTGCGCTGTTTCAACCTGTGAGATTCGAGAAGCCCGAGTTCAGGAAGGTGTTCTTCGAGTTCTTCGAGGATGGACTGAATTGCACTTTTCTGTTCCTCCTCAGGAATTACATAGTGCCTGGCAGGATAAACAAAGAAATAGTCCATCTCTTCCGTTCGCTGACCGGTCTGTTTGTTTACCTCGGAAATCCGGTCGACCTCATCTCCGAAAAGCTCAATCCGGATAATATCATCAAAATATCCGGGAATAATATCAATAGTATCTCCTTTTACCCTGAAGCGCCCTGGCATGAGCTCAAGGTCGTTCCGTTCGAACTGGATTTCAACGAGCTTTTGCAGGATTTCTTTTCTCCGGACCTTATCTCCTAACTTTAATTCAAACCCCATTTTCTGGAAATTCTCAGGATTGCCAAGCCCGTAAATACAGGATACGGATGCCACTACAATAACGTCCTGACGAGACATCAGGGAAGCAGTAGTTGCAAGTCGCATCTGCTCGATTTTGGGGTTAATCTGGGCATCCTTTTCAATATACTGGTCCCTGGCAGGAAGATAGGACTCAGGTTGATAGTAATCGTAATAGGAAACAAAATACTCAACCCTGTTTTCAGGGAAGAACTCCTTGAATTCATTATAAAGCTGGGCAGCAAGGGTTTTGTTATGAGCAATAACAATCGTCGGTTTCCTGACCTGGTTTATGACATTTGCAACAGTATAGGTCTTCCCTGATCCTGTTACCCCAAGCAGGGTCTGGTACTGCTCCCCATTTTCAAGCCCATCCACAAGTTTTTCGATTGCTTGCGGCTGGGAACCCTTGGGTTCGAAATCGGAAACCAGCTTGAACTGCGGGCTGTCCCAATATCGGGTATCTCGTATTGTGTCAATGGCTTTTTTAGATACAGCTTGGGATGTCTTATCTGAAGATTTCATAGAATCAAAACCTTAAAATTCTGGAAATTTAAATGACGGACACATATTACCAACAGTAGTAATAACTAATTAATGATTTTCAGGAATCTGGGATTTTTTGGAATCAATCCTTTTTAGGAATCATAGATTTTTTGGAATCAGTCATTTTTAGGAATCATAGATTTTTGCCTTAGCAGGCGGTTATAGGTAATTGCAAACCTGTGAGCTTCGTCCCGGATTTCCTGGACAAAAAGAGAGGCTTTCTCGTTTTTTTTGATGGGAAGAGGAGACTTGATTCCGGGCACATAGATTTCTTCTTCCCGCTTGGCTATCGAAATAAGAGGAACCCTGATTTTGAGCTTTCTGAGTTCCTGAAAAGCTGAAGAAAGCTGTCCTTTTCCCCCGTCTATAATGATAAGGTCAGGTAGGTCATGCTTGTCCTCGAGCAAGCGAGAATAACGCCTGCGTACAACCTCTGCAATGGAAGCAAAGTCATCGATCCCTTCAACACTCTCGATCTTGAAGCGGCGATAATTGTGTTTATCAGGTCTGCCCCCACGGAACTGAACCATTGAACCGACCGTAGCCGTGCCTGAGAGATGAGAGATATCAAAACATTCTATGACATTCGGAAGTTTCGGAAGGGATAGTTTACTCTGCAGGGCTTCGAGCTTTTTCCGGTCTCCAAAGAAACCTATCTCAACATTTTTCAGGGCAAGGGCGAGAAGTTCCTTTTTCTCTCCCTGTTTCGGAACCGTAACTTTGACTTTTGTTCCTTTGACGTGAGAAAGGAAGTCAACAAGCGATTCTTCGAGAGGTTCAGGAAGAATTAGTTCTTCAGGAGGTTCGTTCTCGGAATAATATTGTACAAGAAATTCTTCCAGAAAATTTTCCCCAAAGGCAAAAACATAGTCCTGTTTATCTTCAAGTGTACCTTTGTAGACCTTGAAGAGCATGAGATAAACGGTATCATCCCTGACAATGTAGTTCAGAATATCCTCATTATGCTTTTTCTGCCTCTCCATATTTTGTTTTTCCTGAAGATACTCAAGGGCTGCAATCTCGTCCCTGAGAACCATGGCCTGCTCGAACTGCTGCCTCGATGCCAGCTCCCTCATTTCTTTTTCCATAGACTCGATAAGCTCTCTGATATTGCCTTTCAGGACCGAGGCCGCTTTCTTCACTTTCTCGGCATAGTCTTCTGCGGAAATTGCACCTATGCAGGGCCCGCTGCATGCCGCTATATGGTATCTGAGGCAGGCCCGTTTCGGCATCTTTTTACAGGTCCGAAGCTGGAAAGTCTTTCTTACAACTTCAAAAATGTAGTCTCTTTCCTTTGCCGAGACAAAGGGCCCAAAAAAGCTTCCACCATCTGCTTTTTTCCGGGCGAGCTTGATCCTTGGAAACTTTTCATCAGTTAAATGAATGCAGGCATACCTTTTTGAGTCCTTAAGAGCAATATTATACCTTGGCCAATGTTTTTTGATAAGAGTATTTTCCAGAAGAAAAGCCTCTACTTCAGTGTTCGTGACAATAAAATCGAGGTCCGTTACAGCCTCTATAAGGCTCGCAGTTTTTGGATCATGGTCTCGTTTCTGGAAATAGCTGCTTACCCGCTTTTTGAGGTCCTTTGCCTTGCCTACGTAAATCACAGTCCCTTCTTCATTCTTGAAAAGATAACAGCCAGGTAGGTGAGGTAGAGCCTCCAGGTCAATCATTTTTAAACCTCTTTTTCAAGTTTTTCAGTTTTTAAAGGGAGCTTAAATCAGTTTAATCAGTTTCATCGGTTTAGTCAGTTTAGTCAGTTTAGTCAGTTTAGTCAGTTTAGTCAGTTTAGTCAGTTTAGTCAGTTTAGTCAGTTTAGTCAGTTTAGTCAGTTTAGTCAGTTTAGTCAGTTTAGTCAGTTTAGTCAGTTTAGTCAGTTTAGTCAGTTTAGTCAGTTTAGTCAGTTTAGTCAGTTTAGTCAGTTTAGTCAGTTTAGTCAGTTTAGTCAATTTGATCAATTTAATTGGTTTAATCAGCTTAATTAGGCTTTCATCGGGTTTAAATTAGATTAAACCGGCTTAAATTTACCAAATAAATATTAAAAAACATTTTAAATCAATTGCTCTTGAAATGCATTGTTGGCTCTATGTTTATTGTGCTTGAAACCTCTGGAGTCTTCGGAGTCTTCCTCCGACTCTTCTTCAAAATCTTCAGAATCCTCTTCATTCTGATCGTCATTAAGATCTTCATAATCGGTCTCAAACTCTTCCCCTTCTTCAAAAACAGCTTCAACAGGTTCTTCTCCCGACATGTCGAGATATGACTGTGAAAGTTTAGGAGCAAGGAAGCGTGCAGTATAGCTTCCCTGAACTGTGGACACTTCCTCCGGAGTTCCTTCGGCAATAATTTCTCCGCCTGCGTTCCCGCCTTCGGGACCCAGATCAATGATATAGTCTGCTGATTTGATTACATCCAGGTTATGTTCTATTACAACCACAGTGTTTCCTTTTGCCACAAGCCTGTTAAGAACTGCGATGAGTTTTTTGACATCATGGAAGTGAAGTCCGGTTGTGGGCTCATCAAGGAGGTAAATGGTCTTTCCGGTACACTTTTTGGAGAGTTCCCTTGTCAGCTTGATCCTCTGGGCTTCTCCACCGGAAAGCGTTGTTGAGCTCTGGCCGAGTTTGATATAGCCCAGCCCGACTCTTATTAAAGTATCGAGTTTGCGTTTGATTGAAGGGATGTTTTCAAAGTGCTCGGCAGCCTCTTCAACGGTCATGTTCAGGACTTCAGCAATCGATTTGCCCCTGTACTTTACTTCGAGAGTTTCACGGTTGTAGCGTTTACCCTTGCATTCCTCACACTCGATGTATACATCAGGCAGGAAATTCATTTCGATTTTTATCAGTCCTTCTCCCTGACAGGCTTCACAGCGCCCTCCTTTTACATTGAAGGAGAAACGCCCATTTTTATAACCCCTGATTTTCGCTTCTTTTGTTTCGGCAAAAGCCTGTCTTATGGCATCAAAAACCTTGGTATAGGTGGCAGGGTTTGAGCGAGGAGTCCTGCCGATAGGGCTCTGGTCAATAACGATTACCTTGTCGATCTCGGAATCGAAAACCAATTCGTCATAGTCCCCTGGGGTTACACTTGATTTATTTATCTTTTTCATCAGGGCTTTGTACAGGGTCTCATAAATTAATGTGGATTTTCCGGACCCTGAGACCCCTGTAACCACGGTCAGGACCCCTATGGGAATATTCACATCTATGTCCTTCAGGTTGTTCGCCCTGCACCCTTTAAGCCTGATGAATGCATCGCTGTGCCGGCGAAGGGCAGGCGTTTTTATCTGTTTTTCTCCTGAAAGGTACTGGCCTGTCAGAGATTTCGGATTCTGTTCAATTTCTTCAGGTGTGCCTTCGGCTACCACATAACCCCCATGAACGCCTGCACCTGGCCCTATATCGAGCACATAATCAGCAGACCGAATAGTATCTTCATCGTGCTCCACGACTATCAGAGTATTTCCAAGATCCCGCAGAGTCTGGAGAGTCTGGATAAGCCGCTCGTTGTCTCTCTGGTGCAGTCCTATTGAAGGTTCGTCAAGCACATAGAGCACTCCCATGAGGTTTGAGCCAATCTGAGTAGCTAGCCGGATTCGTTGTGCTTCTCCGCCTGAGAGAGTACCTGCACCTCGCGAAAGGGTGAGATAGCCGAGCCCCACATGCTCTAAAAAGCCGAGCCTGGAGCGAATTTCTTTTAAGACTTGTTTTGCGATCTCTTTTTCCTTTTCCGAGAGCTCCACGTTTTCGAAAAACCGGATACACTCCAGAATTGAGAGATTGGATACATCTATAATGGATTTCCCGCCGAACTTTACTGCAATCACTTTTTCCTTCAGTCTCTTGCCTTCACATTTTGGACAGGGTTTAACCTGCATGAATTTTTCAAGTTCTTTTCGGCGGTACTCGGATTTTGTCTGGCTGTACAGTCTCTCGGACTGCGGGAGCAACCCTTCCCAGGTGCCCCTATGAGACCAGTGTGCATCCCCGTTCTTCATGCTCATATTGAACTGCATAAGTTCGTCCGAGCCGTACATGAGAGCATTATACTGCTCATCTGTGAGGTCCTCAATGGGAGTAAATATGTCAAAACCGAAATGTTTTGCCACAGCTGCAAGGTGCTGGCTTCGGTAACTGTCCAGATAATTTCTGTACAGAGCGACTGCGCCGTCTGCAATACAGAGAGTTTTATTCGGAATAATCAGGTCAGGGTCGAATTCCATCTTGATCCCGAGGCCATTACAGGCTTCACAGGCGCCGAAAGGACTGTTGAAAGAAAACATCCTGGGCTGGAGTTCTTCAAAAGCCATGCCGCAGACAGGACAGGCCATATTCGAGGAATAAAGGTGGTCTTTTCCTTCCGAATCAACTGCTATTAAGAGTCCATCTGCCTTATTTAGAGCATTTTCACATGCTTCAACAAGCCTTGAGCGGTCTTCTGAAGGGTCCAGCCGGTCAACCACGACTTCAATATCATGTTTTTTGTATCGGTCAAGGGTAATCTCATCGTCAGTCCTGTGAATCTCGCCGTTTACCCTCATCCGGGTGAAGCCTTCGCTGTTCAGTTCTCGGAAAAGCTGCTGGTATGTCCCTTTCTTCTGGCGGACTATAGGCGCAAGAATGGTAACCATACCTTCACATTCTCTGCTCAGGCTGTCCGCAATCTTTTCAGGAGACTGAGACTCGATTTTTATGTTGTGGGTTGGGCAGTAAGGGGTGCCGACTCTTGCAAAAAGCAGCCTCAAGTAATCATAAATTTCGGTAACTGTCCCGACTGTACTTCGGGGGTTTTTCGAGGTCGTTTTCTGTTCAATGGATATTGCCGGAGATAAGCCCTCGATGCTGTCCACATCCGGCTTGTTCATAAGCCCTAGGAACTGCCGCGCATAAGCCGAGAGGGACTCAACATATCGCCGCTGTCCTTCTGCATAAACCGTGTCAAAAGCCAAGGTGGATTTCCCTGAGCCTGATACCCCTGTAATAACGATTAATTTGTCCCGCGGGAGTTCTACCGTGATGTTTTTCAGGTTATGTTCCCGTGCCCCTTTAATAATAATATTTTTCATTTTCCTTCTCTCGGGTTTTTGTCCAGTTGAATCGGTTAGATGAAAATTTAAGGTCAGAATAAAGTCTGGATTTTAGATTAAAGTAAATTCTGGATTTTTAAGTTAGATCTCTAAAAAATCCAGAAATGATATGAATTTATGAATTTTAAGAAACTTTTTTGAAAAACCTAAAGTTTATATTTATTTATCGAGCCATTTTTTTCAGGCAGATAATTCCATATATTATTATAAATAAGTAGTGATAATTACATGACGTTGATTTCACTCCTCATATATATGACAATTTTCGGATTCATGCTACCCCGTTTTTCGATACATACAGCAGAATGCAGACTTTTTATTAATAGAGTAATATAGCGGAGTGAAAGTATTAATCAGTAAATAACCGGTTTTAAAGTTTATATTTAGTAGATTGCGTTCATAGATATTGAATTGTATGGCGTTCTTACGTTTAATTTTTGATCTGTTTGTCTTTAATACTTTCAGTTCGGAATAATCATTTTCTCTACAAACCAGCGTAAATAAAAGCCTGTTAAGCAAGGAACTGATCCCCAAAAAGAAGGAGAAAAAAACATCGGTATACTGCAAGAAATGCGGAGTTTGAACTTTTAATCATGTGATGGAGGGCTAGATCATGTCGATCATATAAATAATTATCTACTTTAATATATTTTAGTAGATTTATGTTAAGTTTGCAAGAAAGTATTCATGAGAAGTGCCCTGGTGATAGTACTTCAATATTTTCTGTCTTCAAAAAGAGAAGGATATTTATCTTTAAGTAATTTAGGAAATTCTTTGCCTATTTTTGTATTTTGAGAATATTGTTACTCTCGTTGCGCTGGCGCACCCCTACAAGCAATGGGGATATGTTCGCGTCCCCGTTACAATCTTGATTGTAGTAAAAAAGCATGGAATTACATAGAATATATAATAAATTTTTTTAAACTTATAAAAATTGTCAAGCCCAATTGAACCAAAAAAGAAGAAAACTATTAAATATAAATTAGTTAACACTGTCCTACTAAGGTTATTAACTTCATATTTCTCAGGTACTGTAAAAGTTAAAGTGTTTTTTCCTGAATGTTGACCTAAAATTAGTAATACAAGTTTTCAATATAATAATATCAAATATCACAAATGTAATGAAAAGTGTTAAATAACAGTTTGTCGTATGTATCTATGTCTAAGCGAACAGACAAAAATAGAAAAGCCTCCTAAATCTGTGAATTGAACGCATAACTCCTGAATTCTTTACCTGTATGTGCAGCGGGTGAGGAATTTCAGGTGTTTTCGCGTTCAAATTTGAGTTCAAAATTTCCTATTTTACTTAGTATTCAATAGTTTAAAACTCATCCAGGCCAATGCTTCTTAAAAGGAAGAATATACTTGTTTATAAGAGAACCTATTCCATAACTCAAAACTGCTTCTCCGAATATGGAATTAAGAATAATCAATGAGTTTCTGATCACGGGAATAGGTCTTAAATTCTTATCAGTTCTTAGTATAAAGCTGGTTTTGGGATGAGCTCAGAGTATACTTCTCAAAATATACCTATAAGTTCATTATTTATTTAATGATATAGTTGTAAGTTTTGAAAATTTGACTCCTTTCAAGGCTATTATAGATTCAGTAAGTTCTGCAATATCTTCACCTTTTCCATTGAGAAAAATTAGTTCAAAACAATTTTCACGATCAAGGTAAACATGCACTGAAGATCTTATCAGGTGAGAATAGTTATGCTGGATATTTGTTAAAACATTTGCAAGGTCTTTTCTCTTGTTGTCATAAATAACCGCAATTGTTCCTATACGATAGCCCTTAACGTCGTTTATCCATTCATAATGGTAAATATAACTCCTGATAGCATCTCTCATGCCTTCCGAGCGGGAAGAATAACCTCTTTTCTCAACGATTTCATCGAATTTATTCAGAAGGGTATCTGGAAGAGAGACACCTATCCTCATAAGTTCTGTTTCTATCATAATACCCACCATACAGTTTAATTTAGATCTAAATGTTACATTATTTATTGTATGTATTACTATATATGCTTTTTTCATGTAGGTATTAATATAAAATAAATATATTAATTATAAAATTATGACCAAAGGACACTTTAGTAATGTAGAACCGACATAAAGTAGTATAGCCATTTTTTGTATAGAAAAATGATCTATTCTCGGCATACGGAGTTAAAATGAGGTTTGACTAAAACTTCTGAACGATGTATATAACTTTTTCGTGCCATTGTTTAATAAAATACGGATTCTTATCCTTCTTGGCGTTAATTGGAAATAAGTTTGCTCTTGATGGATCGAAATACTCCAAAGTTTGTTTGGAAAAGCAGAAAAAGGGGAGTAGACATAATACCCAGGAATTTTAAAAGATTTGAAGCTTGCAACACTGCATTAAAAACAGGAATGTGATTTTCTCAAGAAAAGTTTCCCTTTAAGTAGTCCCTTTAAGTAGTCCCTTTAAGTATAGTAGCCTCTTCAAGTATAGTAGTCCCTTTAAGTATAGTTCCACTGGAATATCTCCCTGAATATATCGCAAATGTAATGTCTTACCTGGGCAGAGAAGCTATCTAATGTATTACCAGAATCAATACTTTTTCCATTTTCCGATTCAGTATCCTTGCCATTCTCAAATTCAGTATCTTCACAATTCTCAGATTCGATATTTTTTCCGGTTTCATACTTAGCATTTTTTTCATCGCTTGACAACTTAACTAACCATGCGTTCTCGTTTTTAACGCCCGCAGCTACATATCCACCATCTGAAGTCTGTTGAACGGAATATAGCGTACAGTTTCTGAATTCTTTTATCCATTCCTGATTACCTTCACTGTCTGTTTTCATTATGAACGCGTTACCATCAGTCTCAAGGGTCCATGAGTCATTATACATTCCGGCCAACACATAACCATTATCTGAAGTAAGCGAGATAGAAAAAGCAGAGTCATCCATAGGTCCGCCAAAGGTCTTATTCCACTGCTCCTTACCATACTCGTCAGTCTTTATAAGCCAGATATCATAGTTACTTGATTGATTTGAGATAGTAGCACTGGCAATTACATATCCGCAATCAGAAGTCTGCTTAACAGGATCTAATAGAAAGTTCAATGTTTCAAGACTATGATTTTTGCCAAAGGTATTGTTCCACTGCTTATTGCCACTCATGTCATACTTAGTTATCATAATATCATAATCGACCAGAACCAGATCATCCCGCTCTCCGATCTCATATTCGACTATACCGCCAATTACGTATCCACCATCAGAAGTACGTTCAGCCCTGTACTGAAGGTAATCCCAATGAGTAATATTATCAGATACTCTATTCCACATCTCGTTTCCTTTTTTGTCTGTCTTGATCAGCCATGGTTCGGCATAACCAGAAGGAAATGTGTAACCTGACAACACATAACTGCCGTCTGAAGTTTGTCGGGTGAAGTATCCTTCATCAAAATAAGTTCCCCCATAAGTTTTATTCCACTGCATATTCCCACTTTTATCAACCTTAATAAGCCAGGCATCCGGATAACCTTCTATACCTTTGCCGTATGAAGCCGTTGTGCCTGCCACTATATACCCACCGTCTGAAGTCTGTTGAATACACCAGGCACTATCTTCACCATTTCCACCAAAAGACCTGTTCCATTGTTCCGCAGGTTTTTCTGCAGCCGCCATATTTGATATCTGTAAAAACAGAACTAATAAAAGAAAAATTAGAATAATTCTATATTCAACATTTTTAATCACAGTGTCCCCCCTCAAAAACTGACTGTAACAAACAAGTAACAAATATAGTTTGAATATTTAAAGAGTTGTCACAAAATATGAATATTGCGGATTATTAATATATTAAAAGTACATAGAAAAATATGACACAAACAAGATTTATGACTTTACCCTGCTTTCTGCAGGTAAACGCAAAAATTCATTTAATTTCCCTAATGCTATCGATTTATCAAAAACCTTTAAAACTAATTTTATGAAGAACGATGCGAGAACTAAGCCCTTCACGCTCACTTTTACACTTTAATATCTGAAGCATCTCATCCTGAACATCCACCGAAATGACCTTTACCGAAATGACCTTTACCGAAATGACCTTTACCGAAATGACCTTTACCGAAATGACCTTTACCGAAATGACCTTTACCGAAATGACCTTTACCGAAATGACCTTTACCGAAATGACCTTTACCGAAATGACCTTTCCGTTTTCACCAACCAGCTTCGCCATTGCCAGAGAAAAGAAACCCGGGCCGCATCCCAGATCCATACCAACCTGACCTTCTTAGACATATTTGCCAGCGATTTTGTAAGGGTTTTGCAAAAATCTACGAACCCAGTTTTCAAGGGTCCAGGCTTTCTGATAGGGGCATACATCCGTAGATTTGTTCGCTATGTTTCTTCCTCCGTTTAATTTTGGGTTCCATCTCCATTTCGAAGAGAAAGAATGCAAAAATATGTTATATATTTTTAAATTTGATCATATCTATCTAATATGTTTTCACATTTGGTCAAAATCCAAAATATTTAGAGAAATAGAGCAGTTATAATAGCATTTATAGTAAAACTTGTTTAGTACTAAAATCTTGTACATATAAGTACATCAAAGGACAAATTAGCAGCAGAAAAGCAATTATTATGAAATTCGGTTGATAAAATGGATTACGTACACGGATATTCTAATAGAGAAAATTCTCGACTTCATGACCAGGCAAATACACTCACCGCGCTATTACATAGTGATACCATATATCCTCCGGGAAGCAAAGTGCTTGAGGCCGGTTGCGGTGTGGGCGCGCAGACAGTCATACTGAGCAGAAACAGTCCCGAAGCCAGCATCACATCAATTGATATTTCAGATGAATCGGTAGAAAAAGCAAGACAATTGGTTAAAAAAGAAGGGGTGGAGAATGTTGATTTTCAGGTAGCTAATATTTTCTCTCTGCCCTATGAAGACGAGACTTTTGACCATATTTTCATATGCTTTGTACTTGAACACCTTAAGAACCCTCTTGATGCCTTATTGTCGGTGAAAAAGGTACTCAAAAAAGAGGGCACGATAACTGTCATAGAAGGAGATCACGGCTCAAGCTATTTTTATCCCAGGAGCGATGAAGCTATGCAAGCAATAAAGTGCCTGATCGATATCCAGGAACTTCTGGGAGGTAATTCCCTCATAGGTAGAGAAATCTACCCGCTGTTGAATCGAGCTGGTTTTAAAAATGTGAATGTCTCCCCCAGAATGGTATATGTTGATTCGAGTAAACCCGATCTGGTAGAAGGATTTACGAAGAATACTTTTACTGCGATGGTCGAGGGAGTCAGGGAGCAGGCACTGGAGCTAAAGATGATCGATGAAAAAACGTGGAATAAAGGTATTAGCGACCTTTACCGGACTGCAGGGCAAGAAGGCACGTTTTGTTATACCTTTTTTAAAGGCACAGCCATTAAATAATTTCTCAGTAAATTTATATTTTCTTGGCTAAATAAATACTAAAGCAAACGATGCAAATGTCAAATGATTCCGGAGTGTCGAATGATACCGGAATGTCAAACAAGAATGAAATTCCAGTTTTATTCCGAATTTTGCCTCATTTTACAATGTAGCGTCTATGAGTTCATTATGAAATGATTTCGTTATGAAATGAATTTATTATGAAACATTAAGATTAAAGCAGTTTGGAAAGGAAGTAGAAAAGTGCGTGTTCATAGTAATGGCATTCTTTTATTCAGGTTCAGGAATGAGATACTCGAAGTGATGCTGGTTCACCCAGGCGGGCCATTTTGGGCAAACAAAGACTACGGAGTGTGGTCAATACCCAAAGGGCTACCCGAAGGGCACGAAAAACCTCTGGACACGGCAAAAAGAGAATTTAAAGAAGAAACAGGTTTTGAGGCTGACGGCGAGTTTATTGATCTGGGAGAGTTGAACCAATCTAGAAAGAAGATAGTCCATGTATGGGCTCTTGAAAAAGACCTGGATATATCAAATGTTGTAAGTAATACATTTCCGCTTGAGTGGCCGAAAAACTCCGGGAAAGTACACGAGTATCCCGAGGTCGATAGAGCAGGCTGGTTTGATATTGAGCTCGCTAAGAAAAAAATACGAAAAGAACAAATAGGTTTTATTGATAGGCTTATGGGCATTATAAATTACTCTCAAAAGAAAGAACCCTTAGAAAAGAAAAGATACAGGCAAACTACATTATTTTAAACTTTGACACAGTTTGATGATCTAGAGAGAAAACTTATGAGACTATGCTTACCGTAAATGTTTCGGGATATCAATGAAAAAGGAAGCTGTACAGGTCTACAATCATTTACACTGTTGGTAATTCGATCTTCCCTTATTGCATTTGCTCATGCCAATTTCCACAAGAACTGAGGGGATTTTAATCTCTAAATATATTATACTTTGAGAAGTTCAAATCTTTTGGAATTCAATCCTTATTTAGTGATCTTGCTCTTGAATATCTAAAATACAATCTGTCAATACGATCCCATACAACATCCCATAAATATCTAGCATAGGAGAAAGGATAATTCATCCAAAAAACTAATTTCTTGAAGGACGATAGATCTCCATAACCTTCGACCCACATGGATTCACTTAAAAATCCTTTCCAGACAAGAGATTTTTGCATTTGTTTCCATCGCCTGAACATATGGGCTATTATAAGTAAGAAAGTACAAGCGATTGCGAATTGTTTTTTTCTCATAATTTTCACCCTTAACGACTCAATGAATTTAATAAAATAATCTCGAATAGGGCAAAACTTCCGGTATTTAGCCAAACTAGACTTAAAACCAACCTTTTTTGAGATTAAAATTCTTGTTGGAAAATTACCAAACTCTTTCAAAATATCCTTAACTCTTTTTTTTGATAGTTTAATATGTTCAAATATATGTTTCTTCTCCTATAAATTTTTGTTCCAAAACGACCTGCAATATTTTCAACCTGCTACATTATTTTATATGAATCGTTGCGTTTTTATAGACAAGTGTGAGTATTTTTAGAGAGGAAGTAATTTTACTAAACTGGATAAGTACTGGATAAGTAATAGTGGGGGGAATTATTATGAAAAGAGCCAAGGTTTTTTACCTGAGGATAGCTGCAAGCTTCTTGGTCATTCTGTCAACGCTTCCAATTTCATCTGCAGTAACTGATGTAGCGGAGACTAATTTTGAAGATGAAAACAATGAAACAGATTTCACATCAATGTGTGACGAAAATGAACTAATGGATCAGGAAATAGGCCTAAACTTCCGTTTTCTCACATCCATGCTTCAGATGCTTGACCTCAACCTTAACCTCATAGATAGAACCCTGAACGCACGCGTTGAGGAATATCCATTTTTGCAGCCTACAATCGGAGGGACAGAGGCAGGCATAGCAACAACGAATTCCATACTTGGTGTGATGGAATCAGACCCTGAAAATTTGAGTGAGACGGAAAATTCTCTTGTTCCTTTAAACGAAAATATGGAACGGCTTAATTCAAGCCTCATATACCCTGACAACATGATCGAAGCTGCCAATTCGACTCTTGGAGAACCTAATAGTACCACGCCTATGATTGTCGAGATGTTCAAAAGTGTAAAAGCAATGGCAGAGCTTTTTGACTGAGACTGCGATACTAAAATCAGAGAATGTTACTAAATTTGCAAGCTCAAATGAAAATTTTTGGCAATATTCAGGTCAGCTATTCAGGTTGATATTATTTAATGACTTTAAGCCGATGTTCCTGTCGGCAGATTAATTTTTCTTTTTGTATGATTTTGAAGAGCGAATTGAGGATTCTTGTGAACTCTTATTTACCTCATACCGCTGAAGACTTTTTATTTTTTCTGTACTGATGAATTTCTATTTATATAAAAGTTAAATTATTATATTTTTTGAGTATCAGCCTGAATATTTTCAGCGAAATTATAAAAAATAATTCAAATAATTGATACTAATCTTTAGACAGATTCGTTTTGAGATATTTATCTTCGAAAATATTTTCTCGATCCCGGCTGTATTTGAATAATACCGACAAAAACTTCTTTCCATCAGGATTGTTCCTGACCGAATAAAAGAAATTGGGATTATCCGGAATGGGTAAACCGGGTTTTTGGAAAGTTTAAAACCTCTTTAAGGACGTATTTTTTCAATCTGAAGTATTTGATCGCTTTAAAAATTGCTTCTGGTTTAAGCTGCAAAAGTCGAGAAACGGAATCCAGCCGATCTCTGACCGATCTCTAACAGAACACATATTAAATAAGATTTCCTTCAGGTCGCTATTTTACCCCATTATGATAATAACGGGATGATTCCAAAAAGCTTTTATATTAAGTCGATGAGGTACTTCGTGGAAATCTTGGGGAAACTTTAAAAAATATATATTTAGTTTTTCTCCTTCAAGTTTCAGAAAAAACGACATAATCCGAAATTTGCTCTGTCAGCCCTCTGAAGGCTAAATTAGTTACGGACGCTTGTGGAGTTCGAAAAAAAGACCCGATGAGTTTCGTAAGCTGTTCCAGAAATGCAAAAACAGATTCCAAGCTTCGAAAAACAGACAAAGCGTTCATTGAATTAAGAGGCAAATTAGCAGAAGCAAATCAGAATTAATGCAAGGCGGGTAAAACCCAGATCCGTCTTCCATACCCCAGCCATGAATCTTACCCAGGATTCACCCTGCAACTCACTGAGGTCCTACACTGGATTCAACCCATTTCCAAACCTACGATTCAAACCAAAATCCAACCTGCAATCCAACAGGGGTCTTCTGGATTTTACTCAATCCAACCTGCGATCCAACAGGGATCCTCCTGACTTAGCCCAAAATCAGCTTCGAATATCGGCACCTAACCGAGGATTAGCCCAAGATCCGCATTCGAATCAGTTTGGGACCCAACAGGATTCAACCCTTGATCCAACCTGGAAGTTGACCCCACGATCCAATCCAAGATTTAGCTCCGATCCAATCCTAAAGGTCGTAATAAATCATGCAGCTTATCACGAAACCCGAAATAGACCTTGTCTTGGAAGCTCAGAAAGGGGTAGCCAGACAAAAAGTTGAGCAAAAAGGCCGATATATAGACAAATTTAAAATTTACATCTGTTTACAGAAATTCGAAATAGCTAACTTTGAAACTCTAAATCCCAAAATGAGATTTTTCATTACATACAGTAACAGTACCCTATCTGGCAGTACCCTCAAGGCTGGAAAAACAGGCTTATCCTTCAAAGCTGGAAAAGTAGGCTTATTCTCCCTTCAAACTGCAAAAAAAGACTTTTCAGGCTTTAACCTTCAGTTGACTGAGAACGTTTTACAAGTAGTCACTGGCAAGGCAACCGAACATTGCTCCTGCCCGTTGACCCAGAGAGTCGGGAACTAAACGCAGTAAAACGGTGTTAACATGTCAGTTAACGACTCGGTCAACCGGATAGTGGCAGGTTCCGGTGTAATACTTGCAGGAACCTTCATCGGAATGCTTCTCGACATTATCACCAAAAAAGTACTCACTTCACATCTCGCGCCAGCCGATTTTGGCACATATGCTCTTGCACTTACTGTGATCTCAGTTACAGGTGCAGTTGCAACTCTTGGACTCAATGAAGGAGTCCCAAGATATATTGCGTTTTTCAGGGGCAGGCATGAGGAGCAGAAGGTGCATGAACTAATAATCTCAGCCATGATTATGGGCTTGATTGCAGGCTTGCTTTCAATTCTGGTGTCACCTTCCCTGTTCCATACTCTGGCAGGAAATGGCTTTGATGCACAGGGCAAAGTCCTGTCCGTAGTGAAGACCCTCATCTTTGCAGTTCCGTTTACCATACTCCTGAACCTGACAGTAGCGATCTACAGAGGATTCGACCGTACGAATGTTAACATGTACTTCTATAACATCGTAAGGCCGGTATCTCTACTTGGGTTTGCCACAGTTGCCGTATTTATCAATGCTTCTCTGAAGGGAGTCGTGTTTGCGGATCTGCTCTCAATGATCTTTACCTTCGGCATAATGTCCGTGTACTTCATAAAGAGGCCTCCAATCAAGAGGGCAGTCAAACAGGAACGAAAAATTCAGTTCGGTGGCACAACCAGGCAGTTAATAAGATATTCGTTTCCACTCTTGATAACTGCAACTCTGCTCAACATTATGAGCTGGATAGACACAATAATGCTAGGATATTTCAAGTCGGCCGAGATCGTTGGAATTTACAATGCAGTATATCCTATTGTAGGATTTTTGTCTCTGGTGGTATCTTCCATGGGCTTTGTTTATGTCCCTGTTACGTCCAGGCTTTGGGGTCAAAACGAGACTGCTCCACTTGGCTCAATTTATGAGATAATGACTAAATGGTGCTTCCTTCTTACATTCCCTCTCTTTGCACTCATATTCGTGTATCCCGAATACTTTATTACAAAGCTCTATGGAGAGCAATATGTGAGCGGTGCCATTGCCTTGCGTATCCTTGCCCTGGGGTTCATAGCAAATTCGTACTTTGGATTTAACTACCATACTCTGTTAGCCTCTGGTGATTCGGACTTCCTTATGAAGTGCTCAGTAGCAAGTGCAGGCATTAATGTTGCAGTCAACTTCATGCTTATACCTGAGTATGGGATGGTAGGTGCAGCCATAGGGACTGCAGTGTCCTTTTCATCCATCGAAGTCCTGATGACTTTAAGGGCCTGGAGGAAGCAGAATATGCATCCTTTCACCTCGATGTACCGAAGATTAACTTTCATCGTTATCTTGATGGTCGGGTCCATGCTCGCAGCCAAGAATGCTCATCTACTTACCGGAGCACTCTGGGAGTACGCAACTTTCATAGTCGGGTATTTCCTGATCGTCCACCGCGCAAAAATCCTTAACAGTGCTGAAATGAAGATGATATGCGAGATCCAGAAGAATTTCAGGTACAGAATCAGCCTCCGCATTCCTGAATCACTCAAGACCCTTGCATTATAATTTAATTCTGTGCAGGGAAAAGCTAGTAATCTTTTATTTTGAAGAGTATCAGAAACCCGAACCTTCATGGATTAAAGTGAAAATGTCAAAACGAAGATACAGACAGTGCTATAATAGTTCATCCCAAAACCAATTTTATTCTCAAATCAATGAAGTTCCAGAACTATAAAATCAGTGAGAGTTCCAAAACTAGGTTTTATGATCTGGAACTCTATTGATTATTCCAAATACGAGGTTCAGAGACACAATTATAATTTTTGGGATTAACTTAAATATTAATTTCATAAGATCTCAATTTTTGGAATGTTATTCACACTCCGGGAAGACCAGGGTGTTATTTATCTTTTCATCTGGATAAATATCTTTTATTTTTCGGAACCTTTTGATATATTCTGGTTGGGGTGGCCAATAGAGCAACTGTCTCATACCACTGTAGTCACGGTAGCACACTGAAATAGATTTTTCAGATTCTGGTTTTCTATTTTTTATAATCGAATGGAAGTTCCTGAAGATGCGTTTTTTAGGTTCAGCGAGCCCTGCTACCCAGTACAGAATCCCAATCGAGCTCTGCAAGTGAGTCTTTATTACCCTCGAAAATGCTGATTTTAAGGTTTTGAGAACGGATATATTGAAAAATTTTCTTAATTTAAGGCTCTCCACTCATGTTCAATATTTGCCAGCCATTTTGCCAGCCATTGTTAAACAGTAAACGCCCAAGAAACTAATTTCTTCAAACTGATTTCTTCAAACTGATTTCTTCAAACTGATTTCTTCAAACTGATTTCTTCAAATTGAGTTCGTCAAATATGTAACAACGTAACAGAAAAAAATAAGATCTAGTAATAAAAAACAAAAAGTAAGTGTTAAATATCATTAGTAGTATAGGTAAATATGTCTCTTGCGAACAGACACAAAACTTAAACTACCTCCTGAATAGTTTAAGTACCTGAATTTCTTTTCACCCTGTCTGTGAAAGCAGATAGGGATAAGGTTCAGATAATTAAAGAAGGACATAAGGACCCGTAAAAATTCCCTAAAAAATCTCCATTAATTTGAACTGAATGGTTTGATCTATTTTTACTCACGTCTTTTCAGCCTTTTAATGTTGATTTATAAATAGAATTTTTACAAAGATGATATAAAATCATTTAATAATAACTATTTGGATATAAAAAATAGAGATAAGAGCACTTAATTTTATTTACGGATTAAATATGGATATTGAATTATATGTAAGATATTAATTTATCAAAAAAAGTAATACCAAAATATATATAAGTAATATAGAACAATCCTGCCATGTCAGGACACTGTTCAGAAAAATAACTAGCAAAATGTTGTAAAATATATAAAGAAGCTGAATTCCCTTTCTTTCAAAAAATATTCTAAATTATATAAAATTACTCGTCAAAATAAAGATTCTCAGTTATAATTTTTAAAAATAAATAAGGGAAGAAAGAAAAATGCATATTCCAGATGGATATCTAGGGCCGTATACCTATGTCGCGTTTTGGATTATTATGATCCCGATATGGTATTATGCCGGAAAAAAACTGAACACAGAACTTAAGTCCAGACAGGTCCCTCTGCTGGCACTATCAGCTGCTTTTTCATTTGTAATAATGATGTTCAATGTACCTATTCCAGGAGGTAGCACGGGTCACGCCGTTGGAGGCGCAATTATCGGCATCGTTCTCGGTCCCTGGGCAGGAGTGATAGCTATTTCTGTAACTCTGGTATTGCAGGCATTGATATTCGGTGATGGAGGAATTACGGCCATAGCCGCGAATTGCTTCAATATGGGAGTTGTAATACCCTTTGTCGGTTATTATGTTTATAAGCTTATTAGCGGAAATTCTGATATCACGTCCTCTAAGAGAATTATTGCTTCGGCTATAGCTGGTTGGTGTTCTCTGACCATAGCAGCTTTCTGTACAGGTGTTGAATTCGGAATACAGCCTATCTTGCAACACACGGCTGCTGGAACCCCACTGTATATGCCCTACCCATTGAGTGTAACTGTTCCTGCCATGGTAATAGAACATGCTTTTGGATTTAGCATTCTGGAAGCAGTGATTACCGCAATTATTTTTGCCTATATCCAGAGAACGGATGTGTCTCTATTTTATAGAGAAAAATCAGAAGTGCAGAAGGGTAAAATGAAGAAGGCAGTCACAGCCTGAGGTGAGAACATGGAGAAAATAATAAGAAACTTAAGCATTGGCTTGATAATACTTATGATTTTTGCACCACTGGGTCTTTTGGCCGTTGGTGAAACCTTCGGTGAATGGGGGCCTGAAGAGGTCAAGGAGAAGCTTGGTTTTGTGCCTCCAGGACTTGAAGAGCTCTCGGATCTTTGGAGCGCTCCAATGCCTGATTATGCTTTTGTGGGTGGCGATGAGTCGATGAGTATGTCTTCTGTAGCATATATTCTGTCAGCAGTGATAGGTGTAGTAATCGGCGGTGGCCTCCTGTATTTTATAGGAAAAAAAGCCGCCAAAAATTAAACTCTTTAAATATTATTGTGAGCTTGCTATAAATTGAAAACCAAATACTTGGTATTGTGAGAATTTCAATAAACCTGCGAGTTTGATGGATTGTTTATAATACTTATAAAAAATTGGTAAATATGAGATTTATTGAAATTCTCTATAATTTGGTTCTCTCTATGTAAAATTCGTTTCCCGATGACTTATGTAATCTAAAATTTTGTATAAAATCGACACCTTTTTATAATTTTAATTTTTGTTTATTTTTAATTAACTCATATCATATTTTAATACTAGCTGGAATTCAGGTTTTAAAGCGGGTGAACAATGATCCCAGATTGGATGACAAAAACAGATACCGGTCCATGCCGGTGCTCAGCGGTGCATCACGGTAAGAAGGGTTTCATAGGAAAGACGATTGACGGAATCTTTGGCTTTTTGGAAGAAGCTTTTGTCTCAGATAGCTTCTCTAAACGCGATGGTTTCCTCCAGAGTTTGGACCCTAGAGCCAAGCTGATTTCCATCCTGGCCGTGATATTCGCAACGAGTTTAATCGGAGACCTGAGATTACTGATCTTTGTTTATATGCTTACTCTGCTTTTTGCATATCTCAGCAAGATCGATGTTTTATTCTTTATCAAGCGGGTGTGGCTCTTCATACCAATTTTTGCAGGAATCATTGCCATACCAATGATTTTCAATGTCTTTTTTCCAGGAGATCCTCTTATCAGGTTAGTTTATCTGGGCTCTGGGGCACACCTGGGACCATTTTCACTTCCAGATAGCATATACATCACCAAACAGGGCGTTAATTTTGCTGTGATATTTATAATGCGTGTCGCAGCATGCGTATCTGCCGTAGTTTTGCTTTTTCTCACCACACCTCAGAAGGTTCTTTTTAAATCCCTGCGCTCGGTGGGAGTTCCTAAAATCTATGTTTTCACGCTGGAGATGGCCTACAGATACATTTTTTTGCTAACTGATATGGTGCGGGAGATATATATTGCCAAGAAAGCCAGAACCATAAAGACTGGAGGCATGTTCGAGGAGCAGAAATGGGTTGGTGGACGAATCGGCTATACGCTAATAAGGTCTCTGGATACAAGTGAAAAAGTTCATGCAGCCATGATGTCCAGAGGGTACAATGGTGATGTTAAGATAATGCAGGAGTTCAAAATGCGCAATCGCGATTACATTTCAGGAGCAATTGCGGTATCCATGAGTGTATTGCTAGTGTTGATCTCCCATAACATCATAAGGTGATATGAACATGGAAACAATTTTTGATGTGAAAAATGTATCATATACATATGTTGGAAAAATAAATGCATTAAATGATATCAGCTTCAAAGTAAAGCCAGGTGAGCAAATCTCTATAATGGGCTCTAATGGCAGTGGGAAATCGACTCTACTGACCCTTCTAGATGGACTTATATATCCTACTTTGGGAGAATTCTATGCTTTTGACAATCAGATAAGCGAAGATGTTTTCGATGCCATTAAAGATAATGAATTTAGGTCTTATTTCAGGAAAAGAGTAGGATTTGTCTTTCAGAACTCAGATGTACAACTCTTCTCTTCCACAGTTTATGAAGAAGTTGCCTTTGGACCCATGCAGCTCAATATGACTCCGGAAGAAGTTAAAACCAGAGTGATGGAAGTCCTGGAGATGATTGGGATTACCAAGCTTAAAGACCGATCTCCTCATACCCTGAGCGGAGGAGAGAAGAAAAAAGTCTGTATAGCAGCTGTTTTGGCTAATAACCCGGATGTCCTTTTATTGGATGAGCCCACCGCAGGATTGGATCCAAGGACTCAGCTCTGGTTAGTAGAGCTATTGCAGGAGCTTGGGAAAGCGGGAAAGACGATAATTACCGCTACTCATGATCTTGAAACAGTAGAGCAGATTAGCAAAAGAGCCATAGTTATGGGCGAAGATCATAGAATTGTTGTGGACGGAAATGTGGAAACAGTACTCAATAACAGGGAACTTTTACTTACTACAAATCTTATCCATGAACACATGCACGTTCATGGCAAGCTTGTGCACGAACATCTGCATGTTCACTATAGAGAGCATATACACGAGCACTAAAATTGAATTGCTTTATACGATTTAATAAACTGTGCTTGATTATTACATAATTTGATATTTGTCCAGTATTCGGTTAAGATATAATCTATAGAAATGTTATTTTTGTTGCCGTTTCTGTAAATATATAGCTTCCGTAAACATATAATGTATAAACATATAAAATGTAAATCAAGATGCATAAATGATTGCAGTAGGCGTTTTAACGTCACTGGATCCCTTGACCGAATTAACGTCACTGAACTCCTTGACCGAATTAACGTCACTGGATTCCTTAACCGAATACAAATGAATAATTCTTCGGCGATAACTGTTCTTATGTGACGGATTGTCATTTTTTATGTAGTGTACATTAAGAAAATATTCTAACTATTTCTTTGATTTTATTTCTTCCCTATATATTTCTTTGTTCATTTTTCCCTATATATTTCTTTGTTCATTCTTCCCTATATCTCGTTTTTACTTTATCCTTCGCAGAAACAGATAATTTTTATAAAAATTTAATAAGAGATGTTTAATAAAAGTGCAGTGCCTTATGAAATAGGGGAAAGTATGAGCCTGGGGTACTTAAAAAATCTGGTTACCAGAACAATAACGGAATGGATGGAAGATAATGCAATGACTTACAGCGCCGCGCTGGCGTATTATTTTGTACTGAGTCTTCCTGCTCTCTTATTATTTTCAGTATCCATAGGAAGTATTTTTTTGAAATCTGAAAATCTCCAGAGTAAAATAATAAACAACCTGCAAGGAGCTACTGATGAGAGAATTATCAATATGATAATTCTACTTTTTGAACGTATTCCGGAAATTAATTCTCTTTCAATAAGCGCGTTGATAGGTTTTATCTTTCTTCTCTGGAGTGCAAGTAATGTTTTCAGGCAATTAAAAAATTTCCTTGAAAGAGCATGGGATATCAAACCCACTGAATCAAGCAACATTAAAGACTTTATCAGGGACGCAATCATGTCCTTTGTTATTGTTATACTCTTTGGAGGACTGCTCGCAATGAGTATATTTGTTGAAGGATTTCTTTATGCGGCTTCAAAATTGTTTCAACAATTTCTACCATTTTCACCCATAATTGCTGATTATACAGGTTCAATAGCCGGCTTCCTTATTCTTGTACTGTTTTTCATACTTGTGTATAGAGTGCTTCCAGATAAGAGTTTTGACTTAAAATCGATTTTTGTTGGGGCTTTCGTAACCGCAGTTCTTGTAACAATAGGAAAATACGTTATTGTACTTTTTATTGCATACAGTAACCCAACAAATGTCTATGGAGCAATAGGGTCTATCATAGGGTTATTTCTTCTATTTTACTATTCCTCAATTATGATTACGCTTGGTGCGGAGTTCACAAAAGTTTATTCGGAATCTTAAAAATGCTAGCTCTGAAAATAAGGTCTAATTATTCTTTAAATCTTGATCCTGTTTTTATTTTTACTATTCGTTTTTCATGAAATCTCGGTGTCCATGAAATCCTGTTATAAAACAATTTGTTGAAGAGATAATCTGATCGTAAACTAGCCATTAGTCGATCTTAAAATCCTCCTTGAGACCGGCACCGGGAATCTTCTTATACTATTAAAGAAATGAGGAAAAAGCGTTATGTCTTATTGAACATAACGCATTGTTTGTCATATATCATCTGACTTACACGATCTATAACATAATATTACTTTGAAAGGATACGGTAGAAAAAAACAAAAAAGTGATTATACTACCGAGAGTTCATTGTTCTCGATTCTGAGTTCAACCGCGTAAGTACTTAATTATAATAATATTTTGAGTAGGTGTAATCGTGAGAAAAGAACTGATAGTTCTGCTAGTAGTATTAGGCGTATTCCTTGCAATAGGATGTACTGGTAATGGAAATGAAGCTACAAACGAAACGAGCACTCCAGTCGCAAATGAAACGAGTGCCCCAGTCGCAAATGAAACTTCGGTTTCTGGGCAGAACCCTGACGCTATAACAGTATCTGCAGCTGCCAGCCTTACCGAAGCCTTTACGGATATGGAATCCCAGTTTGAAACCGAAAACCCTGGCACAGATGTGAATTTAAATTTTGCAGGGTCAGGGAGTCTACGTCAGCAGATTGAAGGAGGAGCTCCAGTTGATGTTTTTGCTTCGGCTAACCAGAACCACATGGACATACTTGCCAATGAGACCCTTATCGACAACAGTACAAGGGAAGACTTTGCTGAGAATTCCCTTGTGCTCATAGTCCCTGCAAACAGCGACCTCAATATAACTGGAATAAAAGACTTGACAGCCTCAGATGTGGGAAAAATCAGCATTGGAAATCCAGAAACTGCCCCTGTAGGCAAATATACAACTCAGGCATTGACCGAAGCAGGCCTCTGGGACCAGTTAAAAGATAAGACTATACTTGCCGAAGATGTCAAACAAGTACTTACATATGTGGAAAGAGGAGAAGTAGATGCAGGCTTTGTGTATATGACCGATGCAAAGACCGCAGACCCCGGAACTATAAATATCGTTGCTACTGTCCCTGTAAATACTTCTATCAGTTATCCTATAGCTGTGGTTTCTGATTCCGATAACAAAGAAGAGGCACAGGAATTCGTGGATTTCGTAACTGGAGAAGAAGGACAGAAAATACTGGAAAAATACGGATTTACTCCAGAATCCGAATAAAAAATAAGTTAAAAACAAAAAATGATCTACATGATGGACAAGATATGGTTTCCTGTATCTAAGATATGGTTTCCTGTATCTATTACATTCCGGATAGCTGCCATCTCTTCCTTTCTTGTACTGTGCAGCGGAGTATTCCTGGCTTATATATTTGCAAGGCGTGATTTTCGGGGAAAAGAGCTTGCAGAATTGTTAGTAACACTTCCTCTAGTTCTTCCTCCCACTGTAATTGGATATCTTCTGGTTATGCTTGTAGGTAGAAACGGACTTTTTGGCCATTTCATTTACAATTTTTTTGGCACAGGGGTCATGTTCACCTGGCAAGCTGGGGTTATTGCGGCTTATACGGTTTCCCTCCCACTTATGGTAAGAACTGCACAAGCAGCCATTGAAGCCGTGGACAAAGAGCTTGAATATGCAGCCTACGTTCTTGGGAGAAGTGAAATTGAAACCGCTTTCCTGATAACCTTGCCCCTTGCAAAAAAGGGCATTCTGGCAGGTCTGGTGCTCAGTTTTGCACGAGCTGTCGGAGAATTTGGCGCTACTCTCATGCTTGCAGGAAATATCCCGGGAAAAACGAACACAATGTCGCTTTCAATATACAGCGCTTTTCAGGCAGGCAATAACGAACTTGCCAATCTGCTTGTGTTGATCCTGGTCTTTATGTCCTTGCTGTCCATTGCTCTTACTGGAAAAATTGCTAGCAGAGGAAAGTTAGAGGTATAAGCTTGAGGTATAAACTTGAGTTTTAATTTAACATAAGAAAATGTTGCTATGAAGCTGAAGGAATTAAGAAAAGCATTGCTAAGAAGGCTTTTACGCTTGACTTCGGCTTCGAGCTTAACTTCAGCTTCGAAATGGAAAATGAATTTATCGTACTTTTTTTGTCATAGGATCTTGGAAAAAATACTTTTCAAACGCGTTTCAGTAACCACGGAATCTAATTCCTGAACTGACTAAAATGGAAACGACTAAGGTAGTAGTACTTTGAACAAGAGTGACATTTAAACAGTCCTATAATATATCTAAAAAGATAAAAAGGTCGTGAAGGGTAGTTTTATCTCTCACCTGAAGAGAAAGTTTCGCGACCTTTTGCACTCCTAAAGTAATGACAGTATGAAATTCTCTATTAATGAGGATATGATTAATATATCTCATTTAGAGCTTCAAAATTCCCAGATCAAGGCCCAGGGACACCACTATTGCAACAATTGAAAGCACTGAAATGATAAGGTAATTTGCACGTTCTTTTGATATCGAAAGACTGCTTAGCAAATATTCCAGTCCTTCAAGGTCTTTATCCGAAAGGTTCTGTCGACTCTGGACTTTTTCCAGCAGGTTCAGGTTTTTGACAACGACAAACCTTCTCTTTGCAATATGGTATCGGTGTGTGAAGAACCAGAGGTAACCCACTACTCCAATATACCAGATTGCTTTTCCCCAGAATGCGCTGTAGTGATCAGCTATAATTATACTTCTTAACAGGATGGCGGAAATCAACCCTACGTAAAAGTATAAATTGATTACAGGCATCCCATATCTATGGGGGACTTCAAATGTCGGAGTTTCAGATTTTAACGCGTTCATAGTTCTTCTACCTGATTCCTAAAGTTGTTAAAATATAATTGTAAATGAAAAAAAGGAGATGCAGTTTAAAGAGCATCTCCATTTCTTTCTCCAGTTCTTATTCTAACTACAGTTTCAATGGGGGTGACAAATATCTTTCCGTCTCCAATTTCTCCAGTATACGCTGAACTCTGAATAATTTTCATAATCTCTTCAATTTTGTCCTCAGGGGCTGCGATCTCTATTTTGGTTTTGGGAAGAAGATCCACACAATATTTTTTACCTCTCCACTGCTGTACGATTCCTTTCTGCTGTCCACGTCCTTTGACATCAGTTACTGTTAAGCTAGGATACCCGGCTTCTTCAAGGGCATCTTTTACCTCATGCAGTTTCATGGGTTTTATTATTGCTTCGATTTTATACATTTTAGTCATGTTATTCCTCCCTCATCAGGTATTCGGGATATGCTCTGATTCCGTGTTCACTGATATCAAGGCCCATGATTTCTTCTTCTTCCGATACTCTAAGCCCTATTACGGCATCGAGGATTTTGAAGATTATATACGAGATACCAAATCCCCAGACCATGGTTACCAGTACGGATACAAGCTGGATAAGCAGTAAGCTGATTCCTCCACCGTAGAAGAGTCCTGGTACTGCAGCAGCGTACGTGGCATCTGCAAGAATCCCGTTTCCCATCCCTATGGAAAATAGCCCAACAGAGATAAGTCCCCAGCTTCCACAATATCCATGCACTGCAATTGCACCTACAGGGTCATCCAGCTTTAGTTTGTTTTCATTAAACATGACACCTACATAAATTATTATCCCGGCAACAAGACCGATCACCAGGGCTGCCCAGTTTGATATCGATCCACATGGGGCGGTAACTGCTACAAGCCCGCCGAGAAGCCCGTTTGCGGTGAGGGACGGATCTGGCTTTCCGGTCTTTACCCAGGTAATAATCATGACCGTAAGAGCTCCTACAGCGGCTGCAAGGAAGGTGTTGACTACTACCAGGTTCATATAAGGATCATTTGCATTGAGGGTACTTCCTCCGTTGAATCCCAGCCATCCGAGAGCCAGGATCAGAGTTCCCAGGAAGGTAATAGTCAGGTTGTGACCTGGAATAGGTACGGGTTTTCCGTTTTTAAATCTCCCTATCCTTGCGCCCACAAGAATCACACCTGCAAGGGCAGAATATCCTCCTATTGAATGTACAACTCCAGAACCGGCAAAGTCATGACTTGCCACTCCTATTGCTTTTACTATTGGGCTATCGGCGCCACTTAAGAGAGCCATGTCCGCTCCGCTCCAGACCCAGTGACCGTATATAGGGTAAATTACGGCTACCATCATGACGCAGTAGACAAGATACGCCTTAAAATTGGTTCTCTCAGCCATTGCCCCTGAAACTATAGTCGCACCAGTAGCCGCGAAAACCATTTGGAAGAACCATGAGTTCCAAGTTGCATTGTCCGCACCTGCCAGGAAGAACTGATTGGTTCCTAGTAAGCCTGCGGCATCAGCTCCATACATTATGCCCCAGCCAACAGCCCAGTAGACGAGAATACCCAGGACAACAGTCATGAAGTTTTTCATCAGAATGTTGGCGGTATTTTTACTTCTCGTAAGTCCCGTTTCCACGAGCGAGAAACCTGCATGCATAAAGAATACCAGTCCACTTGCCAGTAACAACCACATAAACGTTAGCGTAGTCTTTATTTCCTCAATCGACGCTGCATTTTGATCAGACGTTACTGCAAGAGCTGGTGAAACCAGTGCTATAAGTAGAACAAACGTAACTATTGATAATTTTTTTAGTCTTTCCATCTTTTTCACCATATTTTTTTGCCTCCTTTTCTTCACCGGAAACCAGTAACCGGTTGACTACTCTATTATATAAATACTTTTCGATTACATGCAATAAATATTACAATACAGATATATTAAATTAGTTAATGAGTTCTCTGCTACGCATATTCAGAAATAAGTAAAAGACATTGTTTTTGATGGAAACTAATTTTGGCTCTTAGTCATTCTCTATGAATAAGACGATTTTCAATTCGAGACTGCATTGGTTTTTAGGAGGTCATTGTAAGAATATCCACACAAAGCAACGAAGATCCCTAATTTTTTAGTTTTGTATAAAAGCTTTTCAAATCAGCTACAAAAGGCTGAAACGTACAAACTCAAATTGTATGCGCCTGTGCAAGTCTTAAAAATTGGATATATTGCCGTGACTCCTGCTTGATTTCTTAAAAATAGTCAAATCTTCTTTTGCCAGATTTCCTTAATATGAAGACTGAAATCCCAGTTTATATACATTTTTTAGCGATTTATTGAGTATTTCCTCAAGTGCTAGTGGAATATTTTGAAAGAGTCAATGTACGAAAGAGATAAAAAAGCACGTAATACTTCGTTTTATTTACGGCATTCTGGACGTTTTTTCCTAACTCTTTGTCTCTAAGAGTAATTAAAAGGAAAAAAGAAAGTAAAAGTAAAAGTAAAAGGAAAAGGAAAAAGGAAAATAGATATAAATTTTGAAATGTGTAAGGCCTTTTACATTACTGTTTCAGTGACCAGTTCCCGATCTCCTTTTGAAAAGACTCTGGATACCCGGACTTTCCAGTCTCCATCGTGATTCTCGTTGTCGGCCTGGATGAGGTTATAACATTGCTTTGTCTTTCCTCTTGTTTTGGAAGAACAAAAGGTACCTGCATTTACTACAAGCATATTATTGAGGTTCCAGACCCAGGGAATGTGGCAGTGCCCGCAGAGAACAAGATTCACCTTGCAGCGGTTCAGAAGTTCGAGCACATCGCCTGCATCTACAAGGACAGTGTTTTCCCTGCCTGCAAGAGGTATAGGTACAAGGTGGTGGTGCATGGCAAAAACCTTGAATTTTTCCCCTGAAAAGGCTTCTTTGATCCAGCCATAGTTTTCCCTGCCCAGATGACCTTCATCAAGATCGGGCTGTGAAGAATCAGCCCCGACAACCGTAACATTCTCAAAATTCCGTGAAAAGTACCTGTCTGTAAAGAGATCTTCAAAGTGCACATATCCTGCATTTTTCGAATCATGATTTCCCGGGACCAGAATTTTATTTTTACATTCAATCTTGTCAATAAACCGCTTTACTCCATCATATTCTGCTGAAAACCCATTCTCGGTCAGGTCACCTGTAATCACGACAAGGTTCGGCTCCAGCTGGTTTATACCGTCAACCATAGACTCTGCAATCTCAGGAACAAAGTACGCATCTGAATAATGGATATCTGAAAGATGTACAATCTGTATAATTTTTCTTCCTCTGATTTTCTTAATTTTGTAATATATATTGAATCTCTTATATTCAGAGCACAGAAATTCTGTACCATTATATATAGCTATCTCTCAAAATCTACATATTTACAAGTATCTAATTATAATTCGTTAAAAAAGGCAGTTTATCTCTCAAAACCTTATTTGGATACTATAAATATTTACCTAATGATTATTCATGGACAATGTCTATAAAAATTATAAACCTAAATTATCCGATATGCACACAGCTCATTTCAGCCTATTTTCTACCAGTAGCCGGGCGTGCGGCAGACTTCGTTTCATTCATTTGTCAAAAAATACCAAACGGGTCGGATAGAAGGAGTCTACTTTTTAAATTAGGCGACTTGTAAAAGCATTGATCTACAACTGTTGACCTACAACTGTTGACCCGCAACCCGTTGACTCACAACTGTTGAGCCGTTTAATCACGCCAGAAAAGGTTTGAGAATAAGGCTCTTAAACTCAAATGTTGCCAAGGGTTTTTATTCAAACCTTTCCACAAAGGTTTTTCGTTAAGCCGGTTAACGGTTATATTAGGTAAAATCAGCTCTCTTGGATCAGCTCAGTATCTTCATTATAGTTCAGCCCTCTTGAGCGAACGAAGTGAGCGAAAAGGGCCCCGTCCTCCCGAGACGGAACTCGGGTGATGGGACTCGGGCGGTGCAACAAATACATTAATAATGAGTTATGACTATTCACCTACGTTTCAGCTTCATTCTTACATTTTTCATTTAATTTACCCCACAATTAAGGTGAATTTATGTCATTAGCAAAACTTAGAACACATTATACAGCCGATGTTAAACCCGAAAAAGTTGACAACGGTCAGAAAATTACTTTGGCAGGCTGGGTCCATGAGGTAAGAGACCTCGGAGGGATCTGTTTTGTAGTGCTCCGAGACCGGGAAGGAAAGGCTCAGGTCACTCTTGTAAAGAAAAAGATCGATAAAGAGCTGTTTGATGCTGCAAGAAGGCTTGTACGCGAATCAGTAATTTCAGTAACCGGTTCTGTTAAATTCGAAGAGAAAGCTCCGAACGGATACGAGCTGCTTCCTGAGGAGATCACTGTTCTGAATGTTGCAAATTCTCCATTGCCAATGGATACTACAGGCAAAGTGGAAGCTGAACTGGATACTAGGCTGGACTCGCGGTTCATTGACCTCAGGCGGGCTGAGACTACTGCGGTTTTCAAGATAAGGCACCAGGCTCTCCAGGCAATCAGGGAATACTTTGCGAAAAATGGATTTCTCGAAACAGCAACCCCCAAGATCGTGGCAACGGCAACTGAGGGCGGCACTGCACTTTTCCCGATCACTTACTTCGACAGGGAAGCTTTTTTGAACCAGAGTCCTCAGCTCTTCAAACAAATCCTTATGAGCGGTGGTTTTGACAGGGTCTTTGAGATTGGTCCCATTTTCAGGGCTGAAGAGCACGACACCCGCAGGCACTTGAACGAAGCTACTTCTATCGATGTCGAGGTCAGCTTTGCAGACCACTTTGATGTAATGGAAATTCTAGAAAACCTTGTGGCTTACGCTTATGCCCAGGTTATTGAGAAGTGCAAGCCTTCTCTTGAAACACTTGGGGTTGAGCTCAAAGTCCCGAAAACTCCTTTCCTTAAGCTCACCTATGATGAAGTAATGGAGATCATAAACGCCCGCTCGGAAGAGAAAATGCACTGGGGAGATGACCTTGGCACACTCGGAGAGCATATTGTGGGCAATTACGTCTACGAGACAACAGGGGAATCCCACTATTTCATTATTGACTGGCCTACTGAGATTAAACCGTTCTATGCTATGCCTTATGAGGACAGGCCGGAGTTCAGCAAATCATTTGATATGATGCACCGCACAATGGAACTCTCCTCTGGAGCTCAGCGTATCCATATTCCTGACTTGCTTAAGAGCCGGATAGAATCACAGGGCCTCAACCCTGAGGGCTTTGAGTTCTACCTTAAGGCTTTCGAATACGGCATGCCTCCTCATGCAGGCTGGGGCATGGGCTGCGAACGTTTTATCATGACCATGCTCGGAACCGAGAATATCAGGGACACTGTACTCTTCCCCAGGGACAGGAGAAGACTTTCTCCCTGAAATCCCTTCTTTTTGGAGTTTAAACGTTTCCAGTTTAACCTCCAGTTTAAAAATTTCCAGTTTAATCTCCAGTTTAGAGATTTCATAACTTTTTCAGGATTCTAACCGGAAGGGAACATAACATGACAGAAAGAAATATATCTACCGATTCCCCGGAAAAACGTGCAGCTGGCATCGCTGCATCTCGGATGGTAGAATCGGGAATGGTTGTGGGGCTTGGAACGGGCTCAACAGTTGCATATACGATAAAAGAACTCGGCAGGCGGGTCAGAGAAGAGGAGCTCGAAATTCTGGGTGTTGTCACTTCATACCAGTCTGAAACGCTTGCTATAGAAGCCGGCATCCCTTTGGCAACCCTTTCCCAGCATCCGGAACTGGACATCGCCATTGATGGGGCAGATCAGATTGATTCAAAGCTGTACGCAATCAAAGGCGGTGGAGCTGCTCATACTCGGGAAAAGATAGTATCGACATCTGCAAGACGTTTTCTGGTCGTAGCCGACGAATCAAAAACGAGCACCCAGCTTGATAAACCTGTGCCGGTTGAGGTTCTACCCTTTGCAAAAACTCTTGTGATTAAAAAAATAAAAGATCTGGGAGGAAAACCTGAGCTGAGGTTAGCTCTGAGAAAAGATGGGCCTGTGATAACCGACAATGGAAACTTTGTACTTGATGCAGATTTCGGTGTAATAAATGATCCTGAAGGTCTGGCCCTTCAACTATCTTCAATTCCGGGAGTTGTTGAGCATGGAATTTTTTCCAATGTGGACGACCTCTATATCGGGAAAAAAGACGGATCAGTGAAGATAGTCAGGAAGTGAAAGTAATCAGGAATTATGAGTGTTTCATCTTCTAGAATCGAAATATACCCGGTATGTTTTTATAGAAGTATTATCAGTTATTTTCTGATCAAATACTGCTTCACGCAAGGCAACTGATGAAATCATATTTTCAGGCTGATCTCGGGCTAAAAGTGACTATAGCCAGGACAACTTCAAATTATCAAGTAGAAAAGCTTCGATACATAGACTTCATTTTAAGGAGGTTTTGGTTCAGATGGAAAAAGGTGGCCAGCCAATCATAATAGTAGATCCTAGAAAAGAAGAGACAAAGGGAAAAGAAGCGCTCAGCATGAACATTGCGGCTGCAAAGGCAGTGGCCAGTATAGTCAAGAGCACGCTTGGTCCGAGAGGAATGGACAAGATGCTTGTCAATCCTATCGGGGATATCACAATCACAAATGACGGTGCAACTATTTTACATGATATGTCCATTGAGCACCCGGCAGCCAAGATGGTGGCCGAAGTTGCAGAGTCACTTGAAAGTTCGGCTGGGGATGGGACTACAAGTGCTGTTGTATTCACAGGCAGTCTGCTGGAAAAGGCAGAAGAGCTTATTGAGAGTGGAGTCCACCCGACAGTTGTTGTCAAGGGGTACAGGCTTGCAGCCGAGAAGGCTGTTGAGATTTTAGAGAACCTTGCAATCCCAACTGCCGATAATGAAAAGGAGAAACTTTTAGAAGTTGCCAGAACTTCTATTACGGGCAAAGCTTCTGAAAAGTACGGCCGTTTGATTGCGGAACTCTGCGTGGATGCCGGACTTGCGATTCGGGAAAGAGGCATAGTTGACCTCAAAGACGTTATTCTTTCAAAAGATGTCGGCGGCAAGGCCGAAGATACCGAGTTTGTTGAAGGCATTGTAATAGACAAGGTTGCTCTGGACAAGAAATTCCCTCTCAGAATTGAAAACCCTGCAATCGCTCTGATCGATACCTCCATGGAGATTGCCAAGACCGCAAACAAAGCAAAACTTCAGATAAACGCATATGGTGACCTTGAGGGTTTTGTAAAGCAGGAAGAAGAAGCTCTATTTGAGATGGCAGACTATGTCATCAGGGCAGGGGCAAATGCAGTTTTCTGTTCCAAAGGCATGGATGACAAAATCGCAGCCTACCTGCAAAGCCGGGGAATTTATGCAACCCGCAGGGTTAAGAACGATGACATGCAGCACCTTGTAGATGCCACAGGCGGCAGGCCTATCCGCAATATCAAAGAACTGACCTCGAAAGAACTCGGACATGCCGGGCTCCTTGAACAGGATCGGGACGGCGACCAGGGTAAGACCTACCTCAGAGACTGCAAAGGTGCAAAATCCGTATCCATTGTCATCAGGGGCGGTACAGAGCACATAGTTGACAACCTTGAACGTGCAATTGACGATGCCCTCAGGGTAGTAAAATGTGCCATAGAAGACAGCAGGATAGTTGCAGGCGGTGGAGCTTCCGAGGTCGAAGTTGCACTTGGGCTTCGTGCATATGCTGCAAGCATAGGTGGTCGTGAACAGATGGCAATCAGGGCTTTTGCAGACGCCATTGAAGAAATCCCGAGGACAATTGCCAGAAATGCAGGTCTGGATACTATCAACACAATAGTGAACCTCAGGGCAAAGCACGCCGAAAACAAAAATGCAGGCTTAAATATCAATACCGGTGCTGCCGAAGATATGCTCGAAAAAGGCATTGTTGACCCCATCAGGGTTAAGATCAACTCCGTCAAAGCTGGCTCCGAAGCCGCAGTGATGGTGCTCCGTGTGGACGACATGCTCCGCGCCCAGCGCGCTGACATGCAGAATGTCAAACCCGAGCATATGGCAAGCACTTATGATGGCATGGCAGCTCCTGCACTTAACATGCGCAGGTAAAGCCGGGTTTAAGTTAAACTAACAAATAAACACAGATAAGTAAACATAGAAAGCTGTGGTTTTTATTCTGTGGCTTTTTTAAAATTTTTTTTTCAAAACTATTTTTTAACTTCCTTTTTCTAATTTGTTTTTCAGGTTTAGTTTTAAGTTCTAAACAATATGGTTCCTGACAGATTGGCAATAAGCTATTTTTATAACCAAATAAATTTTTAAAAGTCATCGGTAGAAAATACCTCCTACCTCTTCAGAAGCTCTGCTTGATTTTAATTCTATGACTTGAGAACAATATGAGAATATATATCTATAATTAGGTCAACTTGTCGATATGGGTATGAAGATGGAGTAGGATGACTATTTTATCAAAATAGAGGCCTAACTTATGAGATATACCGAAGAAAGGACCAAAATGCAAAATCGTGTTTCTGAAATCATGCAAAATGGATTGGAAATTGCAGACCTGTTTATAAATAAAAACTATTTAATTGATATAGGTAAATGCGACCCGATACCATTAGAAGATATTCAACGCTCTTTCTCATATATCTCGATGTTTGAAGTTAGCAAAATTGTATATGACGTTGATGAGAACATTAACGATAAACTCGTTAGTGTTTATAGTGCATTATCGAATTTTGGAAGTTCAGCTTTACTTGTTATTTTCAGTGATAAAGAAGGTGTAAAGTTTTACCTCGGAACAAGAGATGTTAATCAACCAAATACCGCAAAAGAAATTTTGCAGAAAAGCTTGAGAGGAAATTTCCCTGGTATTGAAATAAATGAACAATCATCTTCAGAAATTGAAAGAATATTAGAGTCTCATATTCCCAGCGTATATTCTAATATGGCTGTTTCTTCCGTTTCAATTGTTCCTAGCGCAAGAGACGATGATAAGGATAAATTTGTACAGGGAATGGAGAAATTTATTGATTCTATGTCCGGTGAAAAGTACACTGCGGTATTAATCTCTTCACCGTTAAGTAAAGCTGATTTGGAAAACAAGAAACGAGGATATGAGGAGCTTTATTCCACACTTTCACAATTCTCACAGGCAAATATGACGTATGGCGAAAATAATAGTGAAGCTGTAGCTATAGGAATAAGTGATAGCTTCTCAAAATCGATAAACGAGGGCGTTAGCGACACAACCGGAACAAACACGAGTACCTCCAGTGGAACAAGTAAATCTCGGTATCATGGTCGTAATTATTCTATTTTTTTACTTGGGTTTAATTCTGGTAAAAATGAAGGAACAAATACTGGGAGCTCTACCGGATCTTCTACTGGCCATACTGATACGCGTTCTGAATCTGAGTCTACAAGCAACACAAAATCAGATACAAGGACGACTACGGAAGGAACGTCTACAAGTATAGCTATTACCAGACAAAATAAGACTGTACAGGAATTATTAGAGAAGATAGATGAGCAATTAGATAGAATCAAAAATTGCGAAGCATACGGATTATGGGACAGTGCCTGTTATTTCATTTCTGAAGATCCCGAAACATCTATTGTCGCAGCTAATACATATAAAGCGCTGGTTGCTGGAGAAAAGACAAGTGTTGAAAATTCATTCATAAACCTGTGGAATAATGAATATGAGAATTCAGATAATAGCTTAATAATTTTGGATCATCTCCGGCATGGTTTGCATCCTCAGTTTAGATATCTTCCTAATAGTGGAGAGGGCAATTACACAGAACAAACAATTACTCCAGCAAGTATGATTAGTGGTGTTGAGTTGCCTATTTTGATGGGAATTCCGCACAAATCTGTAGTCGGTGTCACATCTGTTAATTCTGTTGCATTCGGTAGAAATGTGTTTGTAAAAGAGCAAAAAGATAACTCTCGAAATATTGACATTGGGGCCATCTACCATATGGGGGAGGTATTCGAGAACAATAGAGTGAAGTTGGATTTAGAGAGCTTAACAGCACATTGCTTCATAACCGGATCGACCGGCTCAGGAAAATCAAACACAACTTACAAAATTATAGATGAATTAATATCGCAAAAAAATAATGTTAAATTTTTGGTCATTGAGCCAGCAAAAGGTGAATACAAATTAGCTTTTGGTGGCATGCCGGATATTAACATATTTACAACAAATCCACGATATTATGACATGTTGAGTATAAATCCATTTGAGTTTAATGGAGAAATTCATGTATTAGAACATCTGGATAGACTTATAGAAATATTCAGTGCATGCTGGCCATTATATGCAGCTATGCCAGCATTTTTGAAAGCATCATTTGAGAAAGCATATATTCTTCATGGCTGGGACTTAAATCACTCTATACATATTAATCGAGGGAACGGAAAATTCCCAACATTCAAAGATATCGTTGACATCTTGCCTAAGTTGCTCAACGAATCTAAGTTTTCCGATGAAGTAAAGGGAAATTATGTTGGATCTCTGGTGACCCGTGTCGAATCTTTAACAGATGGTCTGGTCGGGCAAATTTTTTTGGGGCATGCAATCGACGATGATGTGCTATTTAATCAAAATACAATTGTTGACCTGAGTCGTATAGGATCTGTTGAAACAAAGGCATTGCTAATGGGCATGTTGGTATTAAAGTTGAGTGAGTTTAGACAATCAACGTCAGGTGGCACAAACCTGCCGCTTAAGCATGTAACCATACTGGAAGAAGCACATAACCTTTTGAAAAGAACCTCTGTAGACCAGGATCAAGAATCTTCAAATGTTCAGGGCAAATCCGTTGAAATGATAAGCAATTCTATAGCTGAAATGAGAACATTTGGTGAAGGATTTATTATTGTCGATCAGTCCCCAACGTCCGTAGACATATCAGCAATAAAAAACACCAATACAAAAATAATTATGAGATTACCTGAAAGGAACGATTGCGAGGTTGCCGGTTGCTCAATTGGTCTAACTGATGAACAGATTATGGAATTAACTAAACTGGATAAAGGCGTTGCTGCGATATGTCAAAATAACTGGTTAGAGCCCGTTTTAACAAAAATAGATAAGAGCAGTGATCTATATGAAATATCATCAACTCCGATTCAAGATCGAAAGAATAGAACGGCTTTAATAGGAGAATTACTTACTGAACTCATTCTCCAAGATGAAGACAAGATCTTTAATATGGCGTGGTTCAATACAATTATTAATTCTGCAAAAGTTTCCAAGCTCGCCAAAACTGATATAAGAAATCTTCTTTTGGAATATCAGAAAAAGTTTGAGACGAAACAAAAACAATTTGCTTTTTTTGAACTCATTTTTAAACTTATGAATTGTAATGATTTGTTTAGAATGTTTGAAGATAAACTACCAAACACATCGGAATTACAAAAGCTTCCAAAAAAGTCAGAGATTGATAATCCTACTGTTAAAGCTTGTAGAATATATGTTGATTATATCACTAAGAACTTGGATCTCTATGCAGATTTTGATGAACAAACAAGAAAAACAGTATTTATAAAACTCTTAGACTACAAGATCCAAAGTGAACCGAACAATAGTGAGAGATATAAATTTGTACATTATTGCGTCAGAAAAATATTTTAAAAAAGACTCTACCAATACTCTATTAATAAATGAAAAATCCGATAACTCAGTCAATAAGTCTCATTTCAATAGTAAATAAACAAAAAAGTGATTGTTTCTAGGCAAAATGGTGGCTTTCCTAAATCAGTGCAGGATTATAGAGAAGTGCCAGCTATACTATTTCGCAGGAGGTAAATGTATGTCTGGATTGGAAGACACTAATAACAATGGTGTAAAGAACAAGCTAGGTGAACTTAATAAGACAGGTGAAGGTGAAATAAGTAAAGCTGGCGAAGTTGGTGAGACAGGGATTAATAAAGGCGATGGAAACAGTAGATTCAGTAAAGAATTAAAAGATGAGCATAACAACGACTATCTTAAGATAAAGCCTGAAAACGATAAGAAAAATAATATAGATCCTGAAAACGACAAGAAAAATAATATAGATCCTGAAAACGACAAGAAAAATAATATAGATCCTGAAAACGACAAGAAAAAAGTTAGTGAGACAGGTAAAGCTGATGAGACTGGGATTAATAAAGGCGATGGAAACAGTAGATTCAGTGAAGAATTAAAAGATGAGCATAACAACGACTATCTTAAGATAAAGCCTGAAAACGACAAGAAAAAAAATATAGATCCTGAAAACGACAAGAAAAATAATATAGATCCTGAAAACGACAAGACAAAAGTTAGTGAGACAGGTAAAGCTGATGAGACTGGGATTAATAAAGGCGATGAAAACAGTGGATTCAGTGAAGAATTAGACGCTGAACGTAACGACTATCTTAAGACAGAATCTGAAAAAGATGAGATAAAAACTGATGAGACAGGTGAAACTGGTGAAGAGCTGAGTAGGATTAATAAAGGCGATGGAAAAACTGGATTCAGTGAAGAATTAAACGCTGAGCGTAACGACTATCTTAAGACAGAATCTGAAAAAGATGAGATAAAAACTGATGAGACAGGTGAAACTGGTGATGAGATCGAATCTGAAAAAGATGAGATAAAAGCTGGTGAATCTAAGACCGAATCAGAAAACGATAAGATAAATGTAGATATTCAACCTAATGCAGAAACTAAAGTTAATGAGACAGATAAAGCTGGTGAACATGAGATGGGCAAGCCAGAACTGAATGGTTTAGAACAACAATCTGAAAACGATGAATATGGCTCAGGAAACACAATGGCTCTATCATCAAGAGAGATAGCGGATGTATTAAAGAGGAGATATCCAGGGCAAGTTAGTTCATCAACTATTCCACCAAATGACGCAAAAATGGTTCATATGGCTGGTGAAAAACATCCAATAACTGGAATTGTATATGATTTAAAAGGTTTTCCAATTTTTGATGACGTTGCTGTATTTGACACAAGAATTCCAGAAAATATTGCTTCGAAACATGATAGTGAAGCCCATAAAAGAGCTGCAACTAGATCACTTCGAAAATCACTTCAAGATCCTGATCAAAAAAGAAACGCTAGTCTGACAAGCTTTACTCCAGAACAATTGAGTGCAATAAAAGGAGGAAGAGCCCAGATTCCTGGTTTTACATGGCACCATCATCAAGACTTCTCGAGGATGCAACTTGTCCCAACAGAAGAATACCATAAGAGAACAGGACATGTTGGTGGTGAGTATATGAGCAAACAATAATTAGGCTCTTCGTCGTTTCAGATGGGTAGTTTGAAATCTAACTTTCCTAATTTTAGATAGATATTAGTAATAAAATACTGAGTGTTTCGATATCCTCTAGCATTTCTTTTTATCAACTGTACAATACTGTTAATACCTTCCACAATTCCGTTAGTGACTCTGGAATCAAAGTAGTTTAGAATTCCATCCCAATGACTTTTAATGGTTTTAGCAACCTCAATTATTGCTTCTAATCTGCTATGAGTTGCCCAAAAATACCACTTTTTTAGATATTGTTCAGCTTCCTCTCGGCTTTTGTATTCCCAGAACTTTCTAAGACTTTCTTTTATATTATATGCTCTGAATGTATCCAGTTTTTGATTTTGGAGTTTTAAAAGCCTTTTTCTCTGTTTATCAGTTAGATTTTCCTTGTTCGTAATCCATATGAATTTGGTATTTTTGAGTTCCTTTGTTTTTTTTGTTCTTGTATCCTTACTTCATTTAATCCTTCATTCATCGCTTTCATCACATGGAATTTATCGAATGTAATTTTTGCATCTGGAAATTCTATAGAAATTCCACTGATATATGAGGGAGACATGTCGCAACATACCGATTTAATGTTGCTTTTGTTTCCATTATGATCTTGCAGATCTTTGCTAAAACTGGTAATAGTTGAAGAGTCTTTTCCTTCACAAGCAAATATTACTTTTGAATCTTTTATATCAACAACAAGAGTTATGTATTCATGTCCTTTCTTGCATGAAGTTTCATCTATACCAACAACACATACATCCGATAAATCCTCTTTAGACCTTGCATTGTCAGTGTAATGGTTTATGACTCTCCAAAGCTTTTTGTCATATTCTCCAAGCAACTTCCCAATTTGTAACACTGGCATTCTTTTTGATAGCTCCAGGATCAGAGCTTCCATTCGAAGAGTAAAGTTGCTTTTTTCGCGAGCCCATGGAACTTTTATTTGAAGAACTCCACAATTTTCACATTCTATTCTTGGAATTCTACAGTGCAAATATGTAGAATATTGAAAGTAGTTAATATGCCGTAACACTTTTTCCTTAGTATCATAAGCTGAGCAGTTTGGTTTGCCACACTTAGGACAGGGAAATTTGGAACCACGTTTAAAATCAATCCAAATATTAAGTTTTTCAGATGTTAAATCAAATTCAGCATTGGTTATTTGCCAAGGTTCTTTGACATTCAAAGGTATTTCAAATGTTTTTTCACAAATGGGATATCAAACTCCTGCAGTTATTTTTATCAAATATTATAATACCTATTTATATTGTATTTTTAATATAAAAACATACCCATCTGAAACGACGAAGAGCCAATAATTAAGGCAAAACAGCGTCATGCTGCTATGTATGAGCCCCTAAACTGCCAGTTTTTTTCGCCTCCTCATAGGACAAAGGGGTAATGCTGACAATTTACTTGTATGTAAACATGCTTCTATACTTTAATAGTTCCTAGGTGTAAATTTTAGAATATTTCCTGTTGTCCAGTGACCTCATTATCTCAGCATAACTAGAATTTATCTCTTCATTTGTCTGTAAGTTTATGCCTGTTTCTACCTTTAAAACCCTAATTTGACAGATTCTGCTAATTAATACAGTATTTTCTTACACAAAACACGTTGTATCGACACATTACATTTTGGTAAACTGAAAAATGTAAAAAAATCATAAGATGTGGGATAAAACTTTGAATAGTGTGAAGAAAACATAAGCATGAAGCCCGTTTAGACATTATATAATATATGCGTCTGTCAAATTTGGGTTAAAATCTGTAATTACAAGTTATAACTGCTTTAATTCTGTTATTTACACAGTTAACATTCCTTTCTTGTTATTACTCCTATTTTTTAGTAGTTTCTTTTATAAAACGAATTAAATAGGTTGATTTTAAAAATAAACGTTTTTTATAATTATTTATCTAAATTTAATCTAAATAAAAGAACTATTGAAACAAATAGGCAAGTTTAATAATTATAAATCAAATTATGACTTTGTTAACACTTAAAATTAGAATTGCTTAGTAGTTAATTGCTTTTAGTAAACTAGAAGGATTATTAAAATGGTTGACAGCTATACAGATGTACAAACTTATACGACTAAAATGATATTAATTTATCAGCAGTATTTATTTTCTTAGCAACAGCGCTTCTTTTTTCAACTTGAGTTGCACCATTTGGTGCTATTCTAGTAGTGTAATAGCTTTTGTCAACTATTTTAGACAATTTATGAGCACATAGTCTGTATTTGCAGATGTCCTTTTGCATTGGAAATCACTGAGATACAAGGAGATCAAGAGATGGGCAATAATGACAAGGAAGAACCTCCGACTGATCAAAGAATGGTAGATGATGCGTTTCCTGAAAATATAAAAGACGAAGTTGTCGATACAGTTACAAGCAACGAAGAAATCAAAGAAGAGAAATTGATACTTGATGAACCTCTCAATGGGTCGAATGTCGAAAAGTGTACTGAAGAGGAACTCGGAAAAGCTGAAAGTGTAAGCATCAGTAATGATGATATTTTGCAAAATATTACCGATCTTTCGGCTAAAGTAGACTCCCTTAATCAACTCTTTTCCGAAAAAACACAGCATATGGAACATAAGGGAAAAATTATTGATCAAATGCATAAAGAGCTTCAGAAGTATAAGGATGACATTTACTCACAGGTTCTCAGACAAGTTCTTCTTGACATTATTGAAGTTAGAGATAGTATTTTGAGAATAACCGATTTTTACCTCAAGAAGCCTGAAGGAGAAAGGGATATTCCTAACGAAACTTTTGCAGGATATGCTCTTGACATTCAAGATATATTAGATAAAAATGGCGTTGAGATATACGAAAGCAGCCCTGGAGATTCTTTTTTGCCGGTAAAACAACGAGTAATTAAGAAGGTTGTTACTGAAAACAGTGAATTACACGGTAAGGTTGCCGAGTCTCTAAGCTGTGGCTATGACTATAACGGAAGGACTATTTCTGCAGAAAAAATTGCTGTTTATTATTATGAAGAGCCAGCCGAAATAATAACAGAAATTAACACGGAGATGGTACAACATGGCTAAGTATGTCTATGGCATTGATCTTGGTACGACATATTCATGTATTGCGTATGTTGACGAAAGTGGAAGGGCAAATGTTATTAAAAATTTAGAAGGAACAAATACTACTCCTTCTGTTGTTAATTTTGCAAGTCCCAATCAAGTTGTCGTAGGACAGGTGGCAAAGGAGACTGCCGTTATTGACCCTAAGAATACTGTATCACTAGTAAAAACATTGATGGGTAAAAGTAACTTTGCTATAAATTACAACGATGAAGATAAATCTCCTGAAGAAGTATCGGCCTACATCTTGAGGAAGCTTGCAGAAGACGCAGCAAAGGAAATTGATGCAGAAGTAAAGGATGTAGTAATTACGTGTCCTGCTTATTTTGGTACTGCTGAAAGAACAGCGACAAAGAATGCAGGAATAATTGCTGGTCTCAATGTGCTGGAGATTATTAGTGAACCTGTTGCTGCAGCAATTTACTATGGGTGCACTAAAGAACCTGAAGAAAAAACTATTCTTGTATATGATCTGGGGGGAGGAACTTTTGATGTTACTATCATGAGTATTAACTCCGAAAAAATTGAGATTATATGTTCTGACGGGGACCATGATTTAGGCGGAAAAGATTGGGACAGTGCAACCATGCGTTACCTTGCAGATGAATTTGCTTCTCAAAAATCATATGATGGCGATTTTGATGAATACGCACAGCAGGATCTTCGTTTGAAAGCTGAAAAAGCAAAACAGCAACTTTCTGCGAAAGAAAAAACTCCTGTTATAGTTGAGGCAGCTGGAGAAAGAGCAAGAATCGATTTTTCAAGAGAAAAATTTGATGAGATTACTTTTTCACTGTTAAATTCCACCGTTGATAAGACTGATGCTGCTATTGCTGTGGCAGAAAAACGTGGTTTTAAAGTAGATGAAATTCTTTTGGTTGGCGGTTCTACGAGAATGCCACAGGTAACCAGGGTGTTGGAGGAAAAATACGGCATAAAGCCTAAAATCCTTGAACCGGATGAAGCTGTTGCTAAAGGGGCTGCAATTCATGCTGTTAATGTTTACATCAACGACCAACCAACTTTGTCCAAATGGGATGAAGACAATAAAGGCAGTGTGACTTCAGATTCCGTTTTAGATCCATCTAATAGTGTTGAACAATTATCTGTTGACCCAGCGATGATGAGCATAGGTGGAAAAAAGCGTTCGATTGTTGTGGCTACAACTAAAAGTTTTGCTGTAGAGGCAATTGTAAATAAGGAACCAAAATGTTGCAATATGATTATCAAAAACAATTCTATGCCTGATGGTGTCATAACTGTTTCCCAGACATTTGGAACATACATTGCAAACCAGGAAACAGCTGAAATAGTTGTCTATGAAAGCGATTTTATGGATGAGTATTTTGATATCGATAAAGATTACGAGATTGGTACAGCAACCTTAGAATTGCCGGATAACCTTCCTTCTGGTGCGCCAATTGAGATAATATTAAGTCTTAATAGTGAAGGCATTTTGGAAGTTACTGGTAAAGATCTGACAAGCAACAAAGAAATTCATGCAACTATGCAGTCAAAAAATATCATGACCAGTGAAGAAGTTGAGGATTTAAGAAAAAAATCACAGCAAATGGTCTTGATGTAATTACATTTTATCAGCTACAATACTTATTGGGCTTATCCTAAAACTCAAAATCATTTTTTTCAATTTCAAATTTGAAAAATCAATCGAATTTATGATCATGAAAGCGGTTTTTAAATTTCCATATTTAATTATAAAATCGGTTTAAGATGAGCTCATTGGGTTTGCAAGCTAATTTAATTTGGAGGAATAAAAGTGGGTATTAGAGTCGGAATTGACTTAGGTACAACTTTTAGTGCTGTTGCATGTATAGATGAGCAAACTGGGAAACCAGAGGTTATAAAAAATTGTTTTGGCAGTGCTATCACTCCTTCAGTTTTGTGTTTCGAGCCTAATGGGAATATTTTGTATGGCCAAGACGCTAAAAATATGCAAGCGATGGGCGATATCAATACCGTTGCGTTTTTTAAACGTAGCATGGGTAAAGATATGTTTTCTGTAGAGATTAATGGGAAAACATATAATGCAACGGATTTCTCTGCCACATTTCTTGAAAAGATTAAGAAAGAAGCCGAATCACAAATCGGAGAGAAAATTGATGCTGCTGTTATAACTGTTCCTGCTTATTTTACTCATAAAGAGCGTGAAGCCACTATTGAAGCTGGCAAAAGAGCAGGGCTAGATGTCCTTTCAATTATTAATGAGCCTACTGCAGCGGCAATCGCATATGGGTTGAATGGCAAAGATGCAGAGCAAACTGTACTGATATATGACCTTGGGGGTGGAACATTCGATGTTACCATTGCCCGTATCAATAAAGATGAAATTGATATCCTCGGTAGCGATGGTAACCATGAACTTGGTGGCAAAGATTGGGATGATTGTATAGCAAGATACCTGGTAGCTGAATTCCAAGAACGATATGGAATAGACTTAAGCGAGGATAGAGAAATGGTTGCCTCTTTATTGGTAACTGCTGAGAATGTAAAGAGGCAGCTAACAGCAAAAGACACTGTAAGAGTGCCCATTACCTATCAAAGTATTAGAGCTAATATTGAAATTACAGAAGACTTGTTTGAATCTATTTCACAGTTTTTATTAGGAACAACTAAAGAATTGACTGAAGGTTTAATCACTTCCCTCAATTTATCATGGAATAATATCGATGGTGTAATTCTTGTTGGCGGTTCCACAAGAATGAGAATGGTTCATAAGTATGTTGAGAGCATGTCGGGTAAACATCCCCTTTCGGGTGTTAATGTGGACGAAGCTGTAGCTCTTGGAGCAGCAATCAGAGCCAATACTGATGAGAAAGCGAATATAGTTCCTTTGATTGGCGGGTTAATGCATCGTCCAAAAACAAATAAACTGTGCATACAAGGCGCTAAAGCTGTATTTGATGTTACAGCTCATTCTCTTGGAATGATATCTATTAGTCCCGATGGAGAAAAATACATTAACAGCATCATTATTAAGAAAAATAGTAAAGTTCCAGCAGAGAATACAAGATCATTTAAGTTTAAGACAAGAACTAAAAATAACGAACTTGAAGTATATATTTTGCAAGGCGAATTTGAAAGACCCTTAGATAATACGATTATCAATAAATATGTAATAACAGAAATCGAAAGAGTTTCCTCATCTACTTCTTTTATTGATGTGACATATCAATACACCTCTAATGGTGTTGTTGAAGTATCAGCGGTTCAACAAGAAAACCATAAGAAATTGCCAATTAGAATTGAGCCGATACCCGAAGATATGGATTGGACTGACAGGTCACCAAAAGATCAAGCTGGTAACGCAGAGGCTCCGAATGTTGAGATCATTTTAGCAGTTGATTTATCTGGAAGCATGTATGGCAAGCCAATTAAAAAAGCACAGCAAGCGATGCATGATTTTGTAGCCAAATTAGAAGAAGGTAATACTAAAATTGGTATTCTTGCATTTGCCAATAAGGTCAAATGTGTATTGCCGCTTGATACAGATTTTAATAATGTTAATGATGTAATATCAAAATTAAGTGGTGTGAAAGTAGGTGGTGGAAATTCTGCAGAACCATTTACAACTGCTTTAACCCTGTTAAAAGGAAACCTTTCTGAAAATGAGGGCGAAGTATGCTATATTATTGTGCTTACTGATGGCGAGTGGTACCATCAGAAAAGGGCAATAAGCGCAGCTAAGCAGTGCCATGAAGCAGGCATAGAAATTATTGCATTGGGGTTTGGAAATGCAGACTATGAGTTTCTAAAACAAATCGCATCTATAGATGAATTTGCTTCTATAACGAATTTGACTGAACTATCTGGTTCATTCTCTAAGATTGCCCAAGCAATCAGCGACTATGCTACTGGTTTGAAAGTAATGTAATTATAGAGTAAGGGTAGTGCTTTCATGAAAGAGAACTACTATTTGTTATTAGAGTTAGATTTTGACCCTGCCGTGGAGGATCAAGCTATTATAGACCAGAGAATTGAAGATAAGGTTAAATTTTGGTCTCGTAATTCTAACCATTTCAAAAAAGGCGCAGAATACAAGATGTATCTTGAAATGCTCCCCGAAATAAAAAGAATAATGAGCGATCCTGTTGAGCGTAAAAGGGAAGCTGCTTCTGCGTGTAGTATCGTATATGATCCAATAGATCAAGATCTAAAAATACTTGGTACAGCTGGGAAAATTGACGAAAAAGTAGTCGAAAATTATGCAAATACGAAAAAGATATCCGTGAACGTAGTTAAAAAAAGAGTTTCTGCTCTTGGAATAAAAATAATCCCGAAGGTTGATTTCCAGATAACTTATGACAAGTATTATAAAAATAAGCCTAAGAATGTTGAAGCATTTGATGGCATGAAGACTTACCTTAATCCATTTAATAAAGATGATTTTTATGCTTTCTTAAATCCCGGTACCTTGCAGAATATGGACAAACTGCCATGCGATAAGCTCAAACAACTAGCACAGGAAAAAAAGAAAAACGAGTTCTATAAAAATGATACTTACAGTAGTGCTGGTAAAAAAGTCTGCGAAGCTTGTGAACTGGCTTTCAAGGACGAAAGCAGTAAAACAATTTATGACGATTACTTAGCATGGTGTAAAAGAAGAAGTATTTTAGATAACGCAAAAGAAATTGCAAAGATCACAGATAAAAAAATGTCTGATGAACAAGGTGATATTTACATTGGGAAATTAACTGAGCTGCTCAAGGATAGAACACTGGCGGAAAATATTTTCATTTCCTTCTGTAAAATTGAGAAAATTGAATACAATCCAGATTTATATAATCCAGGTAAGAAAGAAGAGAAAGCAAGGAAAGATGCCGAAGAGAAAGCAAGGAAAGGAGCTGAAGAGAAAACAAGGAAAGAAGCCGAAGAGAAAGCAAGGAAAGAAGCTGAAGAGAAAGCAAGGAAAGAAGCTGAAGAGAAAGCAAGGAAAGAAGCCGAAGAGAAAGCAAGGAAAGAAGCCGAAGAGAAAGCAAGGAAAGAAGCGAAAGCAAAGAAAGAGGCTGAAAACAAAAAAAGGGACGAAGAAATAAAGAAGAAAGAGGAAGAAGAGAAAGCAAGGAAAGAAGCCGAAGAGAAAGCAAAATATGACGTACTAAAAAAGTTGGCTATCGGGGCAATTCTATGTTTTCTGGCACTAGGTGGAATTTCACTGATGAGCGGGAACGATGGAAGTCAATCTGAAAATCCACAAGCACCATATCAAACAGTAGGCGAGAGAGTAGGTGGTACGAATTCAAATATAAATGGTTCAGAACAACCAGTACTCCCTGTTGCCGACTTTTGGTCAGATATAACTTCCGGAGAAGCACCACTAAAGGTACAGTTTTTTGACGAGAGCACCGACTCACCAACCTCTTGGAACTGGGACTTCGGGGATGGAGTTACTTCAACCAAGCAAAATCCAATACACACCTATACAACAGATGGAACTTACACGGTGAAAGAGACTATAACAAATGAAATAGGTGGGGATACAGAAACAAAAGAGAGTTATATCACTGTTACAGCTTCTGCAGAGGCTCTAACTGCTGTTGCTCCAGTTCCTGATTTTTCTGCATCCGTAACTTCAGGAGAAGCACCTCTTACAGTATCTTTTACTGATGAAAGCTCAGGATCTCCTACCGAATGGCAATGGAATTTTGGAGACAGTTATGATATCTTCACCGAGCATAATCCAACGCATACCTATACAAAAGCTGGAACTTATACAGTAACAGAGACTGTAACCAATGAAGCAGGTCAGGATATGGAAACAAAAACAGGCTATATCACTGTTACAGCTCCTGCAGAGACTCCAATCGTTGTTGTTCCAGTTCCTGATTTTTCTGCATCTGTAACTTCAGGAGAAGCACCTCTTACAGTATCTTTTACTGATGAAAGCTCAGGATCTCCTACTGAATGGCAATGGAATTTTGGAGACAGTTATGATATCTTCACCGAGCATAATCCAACGCATACCTATACAAAAGCTGGAACTTATACAGTAACAGAGACTGTAACCAATGAAGCAGGTCAGGATATGGAAACAAAAACAGACTATATCACTGTTACAGCTCCTGAAAGTGATGAGACAACATCCGATAACACAGAAACTGCTCTCCCTGACACTGAATTCAAATCTACAGAAACTGTTCCAGTTCCTGATTTTTCTGCATCCGTAACTTCAGGAGAAGCACCTCTTACAGTATCTTTTACTGATGAAAGCTCAGGATCTCCTACTGAATGGCAATGGAATTTTGGAGACAGTTATGATATCTTCACCGAGCATAATCCAACGCATACCTATACAAAAGCTGGAACTTATACAGTAACAGAGACTGTAACCAATGAAGCAGGTCAGGATATGGAAACAAAAACAGACTATATCACTGTTACAGCTCCTGAAAGTGATGACACAACATCCGGTGACACAAGCCTTCCCACTGAATCTGAAGTATTAACATTTGTAAATGATTATCAAGGGGTAAGTGACTTTATAGAAACTGTTTCAGGAGATTCGGAATCTTATCATCCTGAGTGGAAATGGGATATATGGCAAGATCAGTATGGAAATAGATTGATAAGCTTCTACTACTACCAAAATAATCCCAAAGGATATGACAGCACCTATTTTGACAGCGAAGGAAACATAATTTCAACAAAGGATTTGGAGTTAACATTGGTGAATAGTTACAAAGGAGCTTAAAGGGATATTCAAATTGAAATATCTCTTTTTACTTTTTTGTCTGTTCAGCAGGAAAGCTTTCAGACAGCGTTGACCTACGGTTTCAATTCTTGTTTTAATGGATTTCTTCGGGAATGAGTAAAACATCATCACAAATAACATCATACTCAACACCAATCCACACTATCGAACTTATAGGTATGATCAGTGGACAGGATTTGGAATCTGCAACCGTGTGAAGCCACGTTTGAGTCAAAACAGTTGGTGTCCCCTACGGGCTTACGGGCAAAAGTAGAAGAATTATGTATATATAATGATTTAGAGGCTAGAACTTGATAAGACCAGATATGACAAGCAGGAGGTCCGGCAAGAGATTTCCTGGTATCATAAGGATCTGAACAGAATCAAAGAGATTCAGATTTCTCCGTAAAACCGCAGGTAATCTTCCATTGCCTTTTTCGCCTGAGCAGGATATTCTTTTTTCATATATTCAATGAATTCGTCCCTTGATTGAATTTCCTTAAGAACCTCAAGCATACGGGCGGCAAATTTTCTTGATTCCATACTTCCTTTTCGGAGTTCAAAAGAAAGGCAAAGAGCCTCTTTTGGAAAATACTTTCTTCTAACCCAGGGAGAAACAGAACCAAGTAGTACTCCTTCTTTGAGGATGCTGTAAGCAGGCACTCCTATGAGTTCGAGTCTGTGCTTTCCGGCCAGTTTTTCAAGATTTTCACCGGAATAGGAATGAAGCTCAATGTAAATTTCGGGCTTTAATTCTTCAATCGCCCTGATGATCTTTTTTCCGGTTTCGGGATAGTAATCCGGGTTCAGGGTTGAAATGTACTTCCCGCAGTCTACAAGTGGAATCAGAGCCAGAGAACCGGTTTTTGGAGGTTTAATGCCTTTCAGAAGTCCAGTCGTATCTTTCCATTCATCTCCGTGAAGGCCTGCAACAAAGAGTCGAACTGGTCTTTCGTGGCCGTAAATTTTCATTCTGGCATCAGGATACGAATCTGATCGCATTTCTGTGCATTCGTGGTTGCTGAAAAAAGAATCCCTTGAACTCTCTTTTCCTTTAGAATTTTCTATTGTTTCAGAACTCTTTATTGTTTCAGAACTCTTTATTGTTTCAGAACTCTTTGTTGCTTTAGAATTCTCTATTGCTTCAGATTTCTCTATTCCGCCTGAATTCTCTATTGCTTCAGACTTCTCTATTCCACATGAATTTTCTATCCTGTCAGTATTCATCAGTTTTGAGGCCTCAAAACTCATTTTTTTCGGGCTGAGCTTCTGTGAGTGGCTCTTTCTTTTCGGGCAGGGATTTTCTTGTGACCACATAAATTTCCTGTTTTTTGGGATTGATAACCTGCTGAATTTCAAGTCCAAGGTTCTCTATTTTACTCAGGATCGGTTTTGGGTTCTTCTTTTTAGGAATTTTGATGACCTGAAGCAGCTTTCCTTCGGGTTTCAGCAGAGGCAGCACTCTCGAAAGAGCCTTGATTGAGTCCTCAGGTTCCAGGGTCATATCCGAAAGAATCACATCCACGGGTTCTTCTGAAAGCAAATTCAGGGGTATGGTGAAGACATCTCCGAATATTACCTCAACATTTTCCTTTTCATATGCAATTTTTCCAAGTTCGCTCCTGAAGTCCTTGCTGAATTCTATGCCTTTTATATGGCCTACAATTTCCGAGGCAAAAAGAAGAAAGCCGCCTGCGCTGGAGCCAAGGTCAAGCACTTTATCTCCAGGCTTAAGAATTCCACTTTCCTCCTGAATAAGCTTGAGTTTGAAATAGCCCTGAGGCTGGTCAAGGCCCTCAGTAACTTCTATTATATCATCAGTAGACACATCTTTGGAGGCTTTTGTTACTGCCGCGCCGTTTACCTTAACATTTCCGGCAAGGATAGCCGACTTGGCTCGTCCCCTTGATTTAAAATAGCCCATATCTACAAGGTATGCATCCAGTCTCATGGGACATTGTATCGGCAGAGCCTGTATATATAGATAGTATAGATAGCAAGTCGGTGAATGTTGGAATATTCAATTCTGGGAAATCCTGGCAGTTGTTCTAATTTTTAAAAATAAAAAAGTCATTTTTCCTATATTAACAGTTCTCAGAATAGCCGCATTAAAGCTGAAATAAGATAGTGGTTTTAGTTTAATGTTCAAACTGAAGACTATTTTATGTCCTGAGTTGATGATGAACAGGTAAAAATCTTATACCCGGTACATTTGTCATTTATGTGTTCGATTATATACGAGGTTTAAGAGCAGGGCACGTACAGAGCTTCGAAATTATATACAGTTTCAGTATCTATTGTAAAGAAATAGATATATTTTTAAACAATAATTTTTTATTTACTTTGTAATTAAGGCTTATATTCAGGTCTTTATTTCAATAAAAGGTATTTTTTTCAAAAAAGGTACTTTTTAAAACGAGGTACTTTTGAAAAAAAGTACTTTTCAACACAAAGCATTTCTAAAAATGAAGTGTGCATAAAGTCCTGTTTATAAATCATATTAATTGTACGAGTTTAATTTATTGAACTTAGTAATTTATTGAACTTACTTAATTTATTGAACTTACTTAATTTATTGAACTTACTTAATTTATTGAACTTACTTAATTTATTGAACTTACTTAACTAACCTCTAATGCTTATGCTTCAGGCATGCGGCTCCATCCTGCAAATCTGGTGAGATAGTGTATCAAAAAATACTTCAAAAATTTACGTCTCTGTTTCCCCTCTGGGCGGTTCTCTTATCTGCTGTTGCATATGTTTATCCTGAGTACTTTGCTCCCCATCAGGGACTTATTGTACCTTTTCTAAGCCTTATTATGCTTGGGATGGGTATCACTCTCTCGGTGGACAGTTTCCTTGCAGTATTGAAGAGACCTTCAGCAGTCATCCTAGGCACCTTGATGCAGTACACAGTTATGCCGCTTGCAGCCTGGATAGTTTGCCTGGTTCTGAAGCTTCCACCTGATCTGGCTGCGGGCGTGATCCTGCTGGGCTGCTGTCCGGGCGGTACGGCTTCGAATGTGATATCTTATCTAGCGAAAGCCGACGTGGCTCTTTCAATAGTGCTTACCTCGGTTTCTACCCTTCTCGCTTTTCTAGCAACGCCTTTCCTTACTTGGGTTCTTATAGGTCAGACCGTGGAAGTCGATGTCATGGGTATGCTTGTGAGCGTTGTAAAGGTGGTAATTGTGCCTGTTGTGCTCGGGCTTGCAATCAACTACTTCTTTGAAAAAAAGATAAACGCAGTGAAGGATGTCTTTCCGGCAATCTCAGCCGCAGCCATAGTAATTATCATCGCGGTGATTATAGGGACAAACAGTGCGAATCTTGGAAAGAGCGGCCCGCTGGTACTGCTTGCAGTGATCCTGCATAATGGGCTTGGCCTTGCAGGTGGTTATGGGGTTTCAAAGGCCCTGGGGTTCAGCGAGACCGAAGCAAGGACTATTGCAATAGAGGTTGGAATGCAAAATTCCGGCCTTAGCGTCGCTCTTGCGATAAAACATTTCACAGCAGCAGCCGCGCTTCCGGGTGCGATATTTAGTATATGGCACAACCTGTCCGGAGCTTTCCTTGCAGGACACTGGTCAAAAAAGAGTATATCCGTTCCTGATGAAAGTAAGGTGCCTTCCAAAAAGGGCATCCATAGTAAGAAATTGGGGTGAAATCTGGAGATTTCACAAAAAGAGGTTGGGAAGCAGGAAAAATCTGGTGATCTCACATAAGTTCCCAGGATTTTTCCTGTATTCATCTAATTTTCTTACATGCGTCTTTGGTTAAGTGAGAAATCGTGATAAATTGTCTTCAGTTCCACAACATTTATTAAATATTATAATAGATTATGTGGCGAAACGTGGTATTGATTTCATGTAAACAGGCCAAAATTTAAGGCAGGTTTCTAATGCAAAATTGATAGTTTTCAGGAAAGAAAATTTCTTAACCAATGGCCAGCGAATTTAATTCTCTTGAAACTGATTCTACACTTTCCCTAAACTTCTGAATGCTACTTTTTGAATTCTTAATTCTAATAAAGTTTCCACTTTGTTCTCCACTTTCAGTCAGTATACAGGCTTCATGCACATTCCTTTCAGCCTATATCTGTTTTATAAAAATTAATTATAAAAGTAAAGCTGCATATTATCCTTTATACGATTTACTGGGACTTTTATGGTGAACTTGTGAGTTTAGAATAAACCCGGGTTCAGAGATAGCGGATCAATTATCCATCACGTTTGATCAGTTGTTTTCCACCAAATCAGGATATGAACAACTGGATGAAAGAATAGCTAAGATGAAGGAGAACAAGAAACATTTATTGAATATACTGATTTTACTAGAGTTTCCGCTGCATTGTTATGTAGCGGAACTGGCGGCGAGAGCAAAGGTCAGAAAATGGGATGTGAACTTTCAAACCATAACAGAGGAAGTAACAAAGACAAATGACACATTTATGACGATTGTTCAGACATGATGATTGTTCAGACAGCAAAGAAACTAGGTGTAAGTGCATATTAGTACATATGTGATAGAGTCGGCAGTACATTTGAGATGCCATCTCTGGCTCAACTCATCAGAGAAAAAAGTTCATTGAGTGAAAATTGAAAGTTGAGAGCTTTTCACTCAATTTGAAGAGGACACACAAAGAGTTATAAAAAACTCCCCACTCCTCTTTCTACTTGATCCGTTTTACTTTTTAACTAAGGAGCTCATTACTTTTTTACTGTAATATATCCTGAAATGGTTTTAGTATTAATGCCAGCAGTATTCTTTACTGTTAAACTGACAGTATATGTTCCTGCTTTTGAATACTTGTGAACCGGATTCTTAGCGAATGACTTTGATCCGTCTCCAAAGTCCCATTTCCATGCAGCAAGTGTTCCTGTGCTTTTGTCAGTAAATTTTACATTCAGTGGAGACTTTCCTGAAGTAGGAGAGGCTGAAAAGGCAGCAACTGGTTTTGTTACAACTTTTATATATTTTGTTTTTGTTACCGAGTTACGCCCTGCCGCATTCTTTACTGTTAAGCTAACAGTATATGTTCCTGCCTTTGAATACTTGTGAACCGGATTCTGGTGGTATGACTTTGACCCGTCTCCAAAGTCCCATTTCCATGCAGCAGGTGTTCCTGTGCTTTTGTCAGTAAAGGTAACCTTTAATGGTGTTTTTCCAGAGGTAGGAGATGCAGAGAATGCAGCAACTGGTTTTGTTATCACTTTTATATATTTTGTTTTTGTTACCGAGTTACGTCCTGCCGCATTCTTTACTATTAAGCTAACAGTATATGTTCCTGCTTTTGAATACTTGTGAGTTGGGTTCTGGAGGTATGACTTTGACCCATCTCCAAAGTTCCAGAACCAGGAAGTTGGGGTGCCAGTGCTTTTGTCAGTAAAGGTAACCTTTAATGGTGTTTTTCCGGAGGTAGGAGATGCAGAGAATGCAGCAACTGGTTTTGTTACCACTTTTATATAGCCTTTTTTTGTTACCGTGTTACTGCCTTTAGTATTCTTTGCTGTTAAACTAACAGTATATACTCCTGCCTTTGAATACTTGTGAGTTGGATTCTGGACGTATGACTTTGATCCATCTCCAAAGTCCCATTTCCATGAAGTAGGTGAGCCTGTACTCTTATCAGCAAATGTTACCTTCAGTGGAGCATTTCCAGAGGTAGGGTTCGCAGAGAAATCTGCTACAGGAGATGTACTTCCTGTTGTGGTGAAGGCCTTAATACATACATTCGCATCTGTAGCATATGTCGTTATGTCGCCCCAGGTTTGTCCATCAGAACTAATAAAACTCTCTCCAGCATTTGCTGTTGCTTTACTACTGTAGCCTGAGGATGGCATTTCTAAAGCAATCGGATAACCATATCCAGAGGTCGTAAGCTTCAGGACTACTGAGAACTTTTGACCGGCTTTGAGATTAACTTTGGAATCCAGAGGAATCGTGTGATAGCCTGCATAAGGGATTTTCCCGCTCTTTGAAATAACCGGGCCGGCTTGAGTTACAGGGCTGGACGAAACGTCAGTATATATATAAAGGATATATTTGCAGTTTGAGTCTGTAGTATAGAAACTTACGGCTTTGAGGACCTCATCGGATTTTGCAGTGAAGATATTTGCACCCCATAAGGTAGTAGAAGTGTCTTCTTTGCCGCAATCTGTGACCCATCCAAGTGGGTCATACTGATAGATATTTTTATAATTGTCAGTATTTTCTGCCGTGAAGACAGCGTTTGTATTGCCTATATTGGAGTCATAATACGAAACATAAAAATATCCGTTTTCACCAAAACCTGTACCCCAACTATTTTTCACGATAAACGCGCCATTTCCGGGCGGAACATGGGTAAAGTTATTCTTATCATATGAATCGTCCCAACCCACAATAGTTACAGCATGGTCAGAGTACGAAGATCCATCATAGTAAAAACTATTTGTATCATTAGAATAGCAATCGTCAAAGTCGTCACCACCAGTATATATACCTGTATCGACAGCTCCGTATTTTTCAATTGCAGATTTTATTTCGTTGTTGTCCTTAGATCCCTGCCTGCCAGGAAGGACTAAAACATTCTGTACATGTTGGTATACAGGAAGTCTGAGTTCATCTGATGAATATACTGATGAATCACTATATGGGTCATTACTTTCCTTCACGGGTCCACTCCACCGAGCCAGGTAAGCAGTAGACATAAGTATATTTCCCCCATCTGAATAATCAAACCCTTCTGGGGCATCACTGGAAAGCACGTTTTTAAGATTATTTTCTGAAAAATCCCAGCTTTTTCCAGGCATTAAATATGATTCTAAAGACCCGTAGGTTGCAAATGTCCAGCAAGTTCCTGCTTTACCCTGATCTTTCACAGGAGTGACTTTGTTCAGTGTCCTGAGGTCATATCTAGCTGGATAAGATACTGTACTGCCAGAAACAGTACGGAGATGACTAAGATCCACAATTGTGGGGAATAAACCCGTTTTGTGTCCGTTAATAGATGGTTGACTGGAAATTTTTTCCTGTTGATACTTTACAAAATCAGGGTTTTTTGGCGCAAATGCAAGCTGTGAAACTTTGTTATTATCTGATAAGTTCGTATCAGCTATTGCTATAGATGAGCCTATACTCAAAAGCAGGACAAGAAGTCCGCTGAGGATTACTACCCTTTTTTTTACATTTAAATTATTTTTTGTATTGCATTTTTTAGTCATGATTAGAGCCTTACCTATATTATTTACGTTATTTTATAATATTAAATATTTTAATATGCAAACTTTCCTGCATATATCACCCATCAAATTAATGTTTCAAAAATTTCGATTATAATTTTCATAAATATTCTAATTATTTCGATTAATGAGTAAAATAATAAAACAATTTTCGTTATATAGTCTTTATGACTTATTTAACTTAATACCAAAATCTAGTGATAAATGTAAAATCCAAAATCATTAGATTTTGTAGTTGGGCCCAATCCTTGTGATACAATTTCGAGATTAAAGTTTTTAGATATCGAATATTGATTTTGACGAAAACCGGATTCTTCTTGCTAATTCAGCTTGCTAATTCAGATTTTCAATCAAGAAATGCAAAAATCACTAGATTTTGGAACAGAGTCCATTTTTCGGATGAAAAAAAGATTGTCTTGAAATCTAGACATTACTTAAAAAATGGTTAATTAATCATATGCCGTGCAGTTTGGGTAATAAATTAGCCAGTTCAAACAGACTAAATCCAGGAAGCCTATCTTTCTCTGTTTGCTGCCATGAAGATTCCTATAAATCACCCTGGCTCCAATAAAAATCAGAAGACCAGAGGCAATCCAGAAAGCATATTCGGAAACGAAGCCACTCATTGCACTTCTTCCAAACCAGCCCAATATTATCATTAAAGCTTGAAAGCCCCCAAAAAAATTTTAGGTATCGCTGACCGAAAATTTATTCTGCCCTGTCTTTTATCGATCTGCCTACTAATTTTCTGTAAGCCCATTCAATACAGAAGCAGCAGAGAAGTGTGATTAAAAGCAGTTCCAGAGTTAGTTTCGAATTCACAAATTCATAATAAACTAACACTCCAAAGAAAATCAAGCTACTTAGAAGTGAAGCCAAAATTACCCAGCGTTTCGCTCCGGTTTCTTTTAAAAGATGCAGATGAGAAGTATTAACGGCTACATAAATTATAAGCAGGGAGGTACTTGTGAGCATACCTAGTCCATCCAGAGAAAGGAAGTTAGCCATGAGTATCACAAAACCGGATGTAATCAAAAGTTCTTCCGTTCCCCTTTTCCAGATTTTTCCCTCAAAAAATAAAGGCAAACGTCCTTCTTTTGCAAGCAAATAACTTATGTTTGCTCCCCGTAAAGAGAAGCGTTTATCGCAGAAGAAGTTGAAATTAGAGCGGCGAAAGCCATAACCTTGAAACCCAGAACTCCTAGAAAAGGTTTTGCTGCAGCTGCAAGTGCATAGTCTTTTGACTTTTCGATCTCAAAGGTTGAGAGGTTCCCAACTACTGCAAGGCTAACTGATGCGTAGATAATAACGACAAGTGCAATACTCAGATAAATTGCTCTTAGAAGATTGGTTTCTGGATTTATAATGTCTTCCGCAGCATTGGTTATCAGTCCAAACCCCTGATATGCAAGAAATATAACTCCAACCCCAAAGAGAATACTTATGGAGTCTGGCCATGCAGAAGCCGAGAGATTTCCAGTATATTTATGTAAGCAATACCTGCAGTCGCAAAGAGTAGCAATATACAAAACTTTATCGAAACTATAAATAGTTCGGATTTTCCTACGGCTTTAGCTCCTATAAAATTAATTGCCGTAAATCAGGATAATTGTATTTGCAAAAATCTTATCCCATACCTGCGCTGAGCCTGGAGGCAGGAAGATTACTGCATAAGAAGAGAAACCTTTTGAATAAAGAGCAAGTGCGAAGATGTAGCTTATCCAGAGCAAAAGATTAAGCTCTCCACTTAAAACTCCATCTCCGAACCCTTTTAGAATAAATTCTACAGGCCCTCCAGTAGATTGGTATCTAACCCCAATTTTTGCGTAGGAATAAGCATTTAAATGCAACTACTCCTGCAATGATAAAAGAATCTATACTGCATTTCCTGAAATCTGAACAGCTGTCCTGAAAATAGAAAATATCCCGGCTCCAATCATACTTCCGACACCTATTGAAGCCGCAGCATAGAGCCCCATCGATCTGGTCCCAGTCATAAAACTCCAAATTTAAAATTTCTCTGTTTAAAACCAGTCCACTGAGATTCTTTTGAATGTCATCACTTTCATGAAAAGATATAATGTTAAATTTGTAATATAAGTATAATATTAGTTTCTATATTAGTTTCTGGATAGCCTTATATGATAAAACCGAGATATATTTACTTTTAAACTTTTAAAAATCTCTTTAATAATTTATAAAATAATTACTGTTTCCAGCTAAGCATTTCAAAACTATAAGGAATCGTGAACATAAAGGATATGACAATAGGTATGAAAAAATATGGAAACAACATTCGATCTGGAGAATATAACTGGGCTTTCAGAAGAAGAGGCCGCTGCGATACTTAAGAACGAAGGCTATAATGAGCTGCCGTCCCAGAAGAAACAGAGCCTTTTTTCTATCTTTCTGAATGTCCTTAAAGAACCGATGTTGCTTCTCCTTTTAATTGCAGGTACGATTTATCTATTTCTTGGGGAAGTTAGAGATGCTTTTATACTGCTAGTTTTCGTTTTCGTGGTTGTGGGTATAACATTTAATCAGGAAATAAAGACCGAAAGAGCCTTAGAGGCTTTAAAAAATCTTTCAAGCCCAAGAGCTCTTGTGATAAGAGGCGGGGAACAGAAAAGAATTCCAGGGAGAGAAGTCGTTAAGGGAGATATCATAATTTTGAGAGAAGGAGACCGCATCCCGGCAGATGGAGTTGTGCTCTCCAGTACAAATCTTCTGGTAGATGAATCCTTACTCACAGGCGAATCACTGGCTGTTAGAAAATGCGAATCTACTGGCTTAACTCACTCCTTGAAACCTGAGCAGCTCGGAGGAGACGATCTCCCATTTGTATATTCAGGAACCCTGGTAATTCAGGGTCATGGAGTAGCCCAGGTAAGCGAAACCGGAATACATACTGAAATGGGAAAAATCGGAAAAGCTCTGGGGACGATAGCCGAAGAAGATTCTCTACTCAAAAAAGAAACCGCACAAATTATAAAGACCTTTGCTATTTTTGGAGGAATACTCTGCGCAGTTGTAGTTATAGTCTATGGTTTGACCAGAGGAGATTGGCTGCACGGTCTGCTTGCGGGACTGAGTTTGAGCATGGCCCTCCTTCCCGAAGAGTTCTCAGTAGTTTTATTGATATTCCTGAGTATGGGAGTCTGGCGTTTGTCCAAAAGAAATGTGTTAGTACGACGGATGCCTGCAATTGAGACGCTCGGGGCTTCAACCGTACTTTGCGTGGATAAAACAGGGACTTTAACCTTAAACCGGATGATTTTGAACTCCTTATTTTCTAAAGGCGAGTATTGTGAACTCGAGAAAAATAAATGCCTGCTTGAGAAGTTCCATGAATTGCTTGAGTTTGGATACCTGGCAAGCCAGCGGGATCCTTTTGATCCTCTTGAGAAAGAGATAAAAAGAAACACTGAAAAATTTCTTTCTAATACCGAACATATCCACGAAGAGTGGAAAACTGTCAGGGAGTACCCTCTCTCAAAAAACCTGCTTGCACTTTCAAACGTATGGAAATCCCCAGATTCCGGAAAATACGTTATCGCTACAAAAGGCGCACCCGAAGCAATTTTTGACCTGTGCCATCTGAGTGAAGCCGAAAAAGAAGAGTTATCAGCTCATGTCCAGGAGATGGCAAACCGGGGTTTGAGGCTTCTGGGTGTGGCCAAAGCCAGTTTTCAGGATGACTCTTTGCCTGAAAAACAGCACGATTTTGAGTTCGAATTTATAGGACTGCTGGGATTTGTTGATCCTGTCCGGCCATCCGTCGCCCAATCAATAAAGGAGTGTTATAAAGCCGGAATAAGAGTCATTATGATTACCGGAGATTATCCAGGTACAGCTCAGCATATTGCCAGGCAGATAGGTCTAGAAAATCCAGATAAATATATTACCGGTCCTGAATTGGCAAATATGGATCAACAGGAACTTTCTGAGAAAATAAAAGTAACAAACATCTTTGCCAGGGTTGTGCCCGAACAAAAACTGACAATTGTAAATGCTTTAAAACAAAACGGGGAAGTTGTTGCAATGACAGGAGATGGGGTTAACGATGCTCCTGCTCTGAAATCGGCTCATATTGGAATTGCGATGGGGGAAAGGGGCACGGATGTAGCTCGTGAGTCTGCATCGATTGTTCTTCTGAACGATGATTTTTTTTCCATAGTTGCAGCCGTCAGGATTGGAAGGCGGATTTTCGATAATCTCAAGAAAGCAATAGGGTATATATTTTCAGTCCACATGCCTATTGCAGGACTCGCTCTGTTCCCTATATTATTTAATTTGCCTCTTGTCCTTTTGCCTGCACACATAGCATTTCTGGAATTGATAATTGACCCTGCCTGCTCAACAGTCTTTGAGGCTGAACCCGAAGAGAAAAATATAATGAACAGATCGCCTCGAAATTTGCAGGAAAGAATGTTCGGAAGAAAAAATCTGGCTCTCAGTCTGGTACAGGGAATAAGTATGCTTGCGGGAGTGATTGCTGTTTTCCTGTATGCCTTACATATGGGCAAGGGCGAAGCGGATGCACGCACACTTACCTTTGCGACACTTGTAATCGCAAACCTGACTTTAATTGTGGCAAATCTTTCCTGGTCCCAGAGCCTCATCAAAACGCTGTCTTCCGAGAACAAAGCCTTGAGATATGTGCTGGTCGGAGCACTTTCAGGTTTAGTTCTGGTTTTGTATGTGCCGGCTTTAAGAAGTATGTTTCGGTTCTCACTGCTGCACGGTGATGACTTGCTAATCGTATGTTTGGTGGGGACTCTAAGTATTGCGTGGCTCAGATTGCTCAAAAGCCAAATAAACAATAATATCTGACAGTAATAATCTGACAGTAATAATCTGACAGTAATAATATCTGCCAAACCTGGAGAGGTAAGTACTGAAAAATAAGTGTTCCTGTTCAAACTGGATAGGTATCTGTTCAAATTGAATGGGTACCTACTCAAATTTGATGGGTGATTATTCGGATCTGATGGAAAAGTGGCTCTGTATAAGTTAAAAAGCATAACTTTATAAAATATAACATATTTAAACATATTTAATTATTTTCTGGATCCTGATTGGGATCCTAATTGGTTTCGGCACTCAGTTTGAATGAGAATATAAACTTCAATGGTCCAGAAAGTATGAAAACTCTCTACGTTTATAGAGACTTTTGAAAAGCCTCTGTTTCTGGCTGGATTGTCAAATTATTTAAGACATATTAGTAATTCTTGAACTGAGGTTTCTGAATCCTCAGTATATTCCGAAAGCTCAAAGTTAAGGAATTTCCGAAAGCTCAAAGTTAAGGAATTTTTCGTTTTTGGAGTGCAGTAGTAAAATATGTCCAGTAGTTATAATAAATACTTATATGAAACTGAGAAATTATTTTAGCCAATAAATTATTTTGACTAATAAATTATTTTAGCCAATAATAAAAGAAGCATATCAATAGAGAAGTATTGACATGGCAGATCAAAGCTATTTTATCGATATATTCTTGCATCTGGATGCCCACTTAAGAGAAATAACAAACGAATACGGTTTATTAACGTATTTATTATTGTTCGCTATCATCTTTTGTGAGACAGGTCTGGTGATAGCTCCTTTCTTACCAGGTGATTCTCTCATATTTGCAACCGGAGCTCTGGCTGCCAGTGGCTCGTTTAATTTATTTATTCTACTTATTGTGCTATGTCTTGCAGCTATTGCAGGAGATAATGTCAATTATCACACAGGTCATTTCTTAGGAAATCGAGCAACAAATCGTGAAAATATACGGTTTATTAAAAAGGAGCAGCTTGACCGTACACACTTATTCTTTAAAAAGTATGGGGTAAAAACGATAATTATGGCCCGTTTTATCCCTGTTATCCGTACATTTGCACCGTTTGTAGCAGGGATTGGAACAATGCCTTATTTGACATTCGTTAGCTATGATACCATCGGGGGAGTTTTATGGGTAACTTCATTCCTTTTTGGAGGATACTTTTTTGGGAACTTGCTAGTTGTAAAGGATAACTTAAGCTTTTTAATACCTGGAATAATTCTTGTTTCGTTACTTCCAGGCATTATTGCGTATATTCAGAGCAAACGTGACCCAAAAGGCACATGATAGAGTGAAGAGTATGATAGAGTAAAGATCTTCGAGATATCCTTCAAGATGCCCAAAATTCCTTCGTTATTATCAAGACTCTCAAGAGTGCTTGCATAGTCAGAAATTCGGTTGAAAATTCGGTTGGCTTGAATAGCCAGAAGTTTGGTTGTCTATTAAAAGCGCAAGGTTCTAAAAGTAAATTCAGAGTAGGAGATCTAAATAGAAAAACTGTTTCTAGAAAAGTGACGCAGAGCCTTTGTGGGGTATTTCTTTGAGGATGGGAACTTTGATAAAAATCATCGTGACCCTTTTACTGCTCGCAGCAGGTGTATATCTTGTCCGCAGTTACTGGATAGAGATCATACCTGTTCTGGAAGAAATACTGGGAACACTCAGAGAAACAAAGCTACGTTATGTTTTTCTAGCGATCTTGGTATACTTGCTGAGTGTATACTTATTTTCAGTCCGCTGGCAGCAGGTTCTCTACTGTATTGACTACAATCTATAGTTCCTTACTTAACAAATTACACTTTTTATTTGCTGATGGAAAGTTTCCATCCATCTCTTTGCAAATGACAATGAGTTTTCTGAGTTTTCTACTCTGATAAACTCTTTTTTGATGATGTTTCTTAAATGTTGTTTAGATTGAACAAATGTGACAGATACTTTTCTTTTTATCGTTTTCCATACATATTCTACAGGATTTAGATCTGGTGAATATGGTGGTAGAAACACAAGTATAATCCCTAATTCTTTGGCTTTTGTTACTGTTTTTATTGAGTGATGTGTTTTTGAATTGTCAAGTATAAGCACAACTATTTTTCCTTTGTTTTCTTCCACTATTTTTTCCAGAAATTCACATACGTTTTCTGCCTTTGAACAATTCTTGAATTCAATAAGATTATTTCCATTAAGTGAATAAAAGGCAAATGCATTTGCCTTTATATAATCAGTATTTTATATCCTCAAAAATTTTTTAAAAGACCATGAACGTTGTGTATTAGCTTTTGTTTGTGGTGAAGATTCATCCAGAAAACCTATGACAGATTGTTCATCTGGACCAATATGTTCTGGAATTGCTTCCGTTAACTTTTTGTAAAATGTCTTCTGCGTTCTGTGGTTTTCGGTAATCTAGAACATAAGGTTTAGAATGATACATGTTAAAACTATGTAGTATTACTCCTATTTGCTTTTGTGAATATTCTACATCATATTTTTCCTTTAGTAAAATGAAATATGTTAAAAATCAATAAACATAACAGAATAAACATAACAGAAAAGGGAACCCACAAGGGAATTACTTTAGAGCTCAATACATACCAAGAATTTACCAGAAATTGCCTGGAAAATTGTACAATAATAGAACAACTGTTGAAAGAATAAAGTTAGAAAACACGACCTGACAAGAGCACCAGGAGCTTTTAGAAGGTTAAATATCTGAGTAATTAAATGTAATTTTTCTTAAAAAAGGGAATTTAATGCTTTTAATTTAAGATTAAAGCACTCAATTTGAAGAGGATACCATTAATTGAAAAATTGGCAAAGGCTCAAATCTTTTAGAGTCAATCAGGCGCTACAGGACCACTATGCCTGAAAAACATATTTTTTTATTCATTGAAGATATTGTGTTAGCTACGCTGAATACGGATAAGGTTGTTTCATTTCCAAATTATGGTTTTACAGAAAGCGTACCAAAATTTTGTAGAAAATGAGAATGATTCTATGTTAGATTCTACGTTATCATAATACATCGAAAATTTTTCTACCGATGCGGACGATGCTTGCACCCTCTTCTATTGCTATTTGATAATCGTCTGTCATTCCCATTGATAGATACTGGAGATGTTTTTTTAAATGCTTCTCTGCTTTGTCTTTTAAGTCTTTTAATTCTTTGAAGTATTTTCTTGAATCTTCGGGGTCTTCATTTTTTGGCGGGATTGTCATCAAGCCTTCAAAACTTAAGTATTCGAGGGTTGATATTTGGTCTAGAAGCTTTAAGAAGTCACCGGGCTCTAATCCAGTGTGTTTTTTATCGTCTGTCTTCACTTGTATGAGGATTTTCTGGATTCTTTTTTTATTTTTTGCTGCATTGTTTATTTTTTCGGCAAGTTTGTATGAATCAACACTTTCTATCAAGTAGGGATTTAGGTTTACTACTTTTTTTGCCTTGTTTAACTGAAGTGTGCCGATAAAGTGGGTTTTTATCTCAGGTGAAAGATATGGGGCTAAATCTTTCATCTGTTGATAATGATTAAAGCCGATGTCTGTAACACCTGCTTTTATGGCTTCGTCTATTTGTATTTTTGACGCGTATTTTACTGCGGCGACAAGTGTTATATCAGATGGTATAACTTTTAAAAGTTCGGTTACATTGTCTTCGATCATATGTTATCATTGTATGCAGAGATTTGTAGAATTTTGTCTCTTTTATAATAAGTGTTTCTGGTACGAAGTAATCGTCTTATGGAATCTGATTAGATATTATATATGAAACTAAACTAAGTAGACCTAAAAATTAGTTACGGTTAAATTGTATTCTCTGTAGTAGGATCTCAAATTAGCTCCTAAAATTCCGAATCTAATTTGAGACTCATACCTTTTAAGCTTAAAAGGCTCGCATAAAATCAATCAAAGTTGCGCTGACGCACCCCACTGCAAGTAAGTGAGTAGAGTCGTGCCACCGTTCCAAATATCCGTTTTTCCGATTTGGTCTTAATACTTTATAACTAAGCAGTTATTTTCAATCCATACAAAACAACGAAGAGCCATTTAGTAAGCTGGAGTCAGTAACAGAAAAATGGAATTGAAAATCATATTATCATCAAGAGTTTGCGGAGTTAATAAAAATTTGCCGTTTTTTCAGCAAGTAAACAGGATAGGAAACGAAAGTAGATCTTGAATGTTGCAGTTGTATTTTTTAAGATGGTCGGAAATCTTATATGAATAGGCAAAAAAATTTACTGCTATAAGCGGATTCGAACGCCCAAATTCCTACAAGAATATGCTCTAACATATCGCTTTTGACCTGGATCTTTGCCGTAACTCAGCTGAAATTAAAACAGAACTAGAGAAATTAAGGAAAAGATATTAAGCATAAACAGAAAAATCTTAATAAATTTAGTGCGGGAGAAGGGATTCGAACCCCTGAACGTCTGCACGAACAGATCTTGAGTCTGCCACCGTTGACCGCTTGGTTACTCCCGCATTTACGGAATCCAATAAGGTAACGATAGAACTAACATATAAACCTAATCCTGTAAACAAACTATTCTGCAAAATCCTACAATTAGAGTCTCTTGGAAATTAAGTGAACTCTATAAGCAAGCCAGTTATGTAAAAATTTAAATTCGGGAGCTATTGCCAATGTTTAGTTCGGTTTTCGATTTCAGACCTTCCGACTTCAAACTTTAAGTCTTGCCTTATTTTTGGGCTCCTTCGCCTGAACTGTTTATATGAACCCAGTCAAGGTACTCCTTTTCTCCTTCAATTCCCCAAAATTCTATTGCAGGCATCTCATACGTATGTAGCGACTTTACGAGCTTTGTGACTTCTTCAAAGCGTGAAGAATCCGTTTTTACAAACATTGCAATCTCATTATCTTCTTCAATCTCTTCCTTCCATCGGTAAACCGAAGAAACCGGAAACATATTCACGCAGGCTGCAAGCCTCCTTGAAACCAGCTCTCTTGCAATCTGTGATGCGTTCTCCATATTTCCAGCTGTTATACACAATTCCAAGCATGAGCAGACACCTCATGGAAACTTGATCTTCATGGAAACCTGATCTTTACGGAAACTTGATCTTCACGGAAACCTGATCTTCACGGAAACTTGATCTTCACGGAAACCTGATCTTCACGGAAACTGATTTATTGAACAAAATATTCACTTAAAGCACATTATTTTCTAGGTAAATAATGTCTATCGCCCTGACCTTAGAACTACTGGACATTGGCTGTATAACTTCTCAACATAGGATTTGATAAACTTCCATATATCTTTTTATATAATTAAAATGTATTGTTATATGTCCTTTTCTAGATAAGAGTCTTTTTAAAAGGAATGGCAATATATATTGATTAAAATAGTAAGGCATACTATAACATTTTTATATCATATTGAGCAGTAGAATTTAACATGACGAATTAATTGGCTCAGAACTTCAGACGCAGAGTTATATATCAACAATATTAAAGTTTATAGATATACAACAACAATAATAAAAATCTATAGATGTATTTTTCCCAACAGTTTTAGATCTACAGTTTAATTCAAAATTTATACTAAAATTTATACTAATTAGCTTAATTCATAGCTGGCCAAGTTTATAATTAACAACTGGTTAGCCGGTTAAATTAACAACCAATTTAACATAATTCACAATACTTTACGAGCCTATCCCAAAAGTCATTTCGTTCTTAATCATCAAGAATTTTCAGGATTGTTTTCATGATCAGAAACTTGATTGATTGTTCGGAATACAGGATTCAGAGAAGCAATTTTGAGTTTTGGGATCAGCTCTACGTTTAATTCATGAACGGTTAAGCTTAATTATAATTTGTTCAGTTCAATAACTCGGAGAATTTCCTTGAATGGCACAAGCATTGCACTGAGTATTTTTTTACTGTACTGGCTCGCAGTTTCCGTTCTTGACAGGAAAGGCATTCTGGAGAAGTATAACATAAGCACTTTCGGGCCGCTTCCCATCCTTATGATCAGGACAACTAAGGGTCTCAAACTGCTCGATGTACTGGCCCGTCCAAAGTCTTACTGGAGAATCTTTGCAAACCTTGGGATCTTGTTGATGTTTGCAGGCATGATTGCAATGTTCCTGGTCATAGCTATCTCGGACCTTGGGCTGTATACTTCTTTCCTTAGCGGAAACATGCCTGATCCGGGAAAGTATAATTCTCCGAGAAATATCTTTCTCATTCCGGGATTAAATGAGTTCATTCCTCTTACCTGGGGAGCTATTGCACTTATAGTCACGCTTGTCGTGCATGAGTTCTCACATGCGATTCTCTGCAGAGTTGAAGGCATCCGGGTCAAATCTATGGGCATCCTGTATGCCCTGGTCCCCATAGGAGGTTTTGCGGAGCCTGATGATGAACAGCTTTTCGGGACGCAAGAAAAAACAGAAAGAGAACTTCCGCTGACAGCCACAATCGAGGAAATCGAAGAATGGGAAAAAGAAGAAAAAATAAGGCAAGAAACTGAGAAAACAAAGCCTGATGAACCGAAATCCGAGCCTGTAATAGGTGCAACAAGAACTCAGAGGTCCAGGATTCTTGCAGCAGGTGTTATGGCCAATTTCACCGTGGCTTTTATCGCTCTCCTGCTCTTCTTCGGGCCTGTACTCGGGGCAATCGCGCCCTTAAGTGATGCAATGATCCTGAGTGTAAACGAAAGTTCTCCGGCTGACCATGCAGGGCTTGAGAACGGCATGATAATAACGCAGATTAATGATACCAATATCACAACAGCCGAAGATCTGCTAACATACCTCGAAAAAACCCGGCCTGGAGACACCGTTCATATCTATGCTACAAAAAACGGCACAGTCTCCACGCATGATTTGCAGGTTGCCTCAATCCCTGAGGACTATATTGGAGGAGTGCCTGTAGGAGGAATTGTTTCGGGAAGTCCCGCAGAAGCTGCAGGGATCAAAACCGGAATGACAATGATCAGGATCAACAATACGAAGATGCAAAATGTTTCAAGTTTCGTAAGTTTTATGGAAACAACCAAAGCAAACCAGACTGTAGAAGTAGAACTTCTTCCCTCTGAAAACTACACAGGCAACCTCACTGAAAAAGGCACTGTCGTTTTCGATGTGCAACTGTCATCCAATTCGGAACATGATTACGGTTTCCTTGGAGTTATGTACGGAAATAATGCAGTTATGGAATTACCGATGCTTGGAATCTCCATGTTGATGCCTCAAGCAAAACTGTATCTTGAAGCCCTGAAGCAAATCCCATCCTTGCTAACCATACCTGCAGGCTGGATCATTCTTTTTGGACTTCCAATCTATGGATTTGCAGGGGAAGGATTCCGAGGCTTTTCAGGTACCTTCATGCAGTTTTATCAGCCTGTAGGCTGGGCAGAACCACTGGGAATCGGGATTTTCTGGATTGCAAATACCCTTCTCTGGGTTGGATGGCTGAACTTTTATGTCGGACTGTTCAACTGTTTGCCTGCAGTACCCCTGGATGGAGGACACGTGTTTAAGGATTCAATCTATTCCTTTGTATACCGGCTCACAAGGAACGATTCAATATCAGAAAGAGTCTCAAACTCTATCACAGCGAGCTTTTCAATGTTAATCCTGTTCTCGTTTATCTTTATGATATTCGGGCCTTATATAGGGCAATGGATGTAATTGACATCGAAATTTCAGACTGAACCCTGGCGCTCACGAGGGTCATAAAGCTTTGGGTTTAGTTTCTTTCCAAACTTTTTATTTATGTAAAAATCTTTCAACTACTTTTACATTAAACACTTTTTACATTTAATCCAAAAATTATTTGCATAATATTTTTGTTAAACTGGAGATATATAGAATTATCAGATATTTACAGGATTTCAGTAATGGCTATAAGGCGCTTACCAGTGCGGCTATAAGATGTTTTTCAGTAGATAGTTACAGACGTTAGCAGAAAAGCTACAAGACATTTACAAGACGTTAGCAGTAGAAGCTACAAGACGTTAGCAGTAGAAGCTACAAGACGGTACAAGACGTTTACAGGTGACAGCTACAGGACGATTCAGCTTAACCTTATCAGGAAAATTCAGGCAGGGATTCAAAGATGGTTACTTCCGGGCGAAAGAATGTCAGTTTTATAACAGAGTTTCGGAAGATACTGCACAGACATCCCTATCTGACATATAAAATAGTGGCTGTGTTCCTGTTTATTACCTATGTTCTGACTTTCGAGTATCTTATGATTTCTGAGAACCAGCTCGAAAATGCAAACCTTATTACTGCTATCTACTGGGCCACAACCACCATTGCAACAGTCGGGTATGGCGATGTGGTTTTCACTTCCCTGCCAGGAAGACTTTTTACTATAATCGTACAAATTCTGGGCATAATCTTGATTTCTGGTTTTCTTATAACCTATATTGTTGCTCCATGGATGGACAGGGTTATCAAATTCAGACTGCCGAGAATGGTCTCTTCAGGCATGAAAGATCACATAATTATCTGCGGATACAATCAACTGGTTGAAACCCTGATAGACGAATTGACCGAGGAGGATATGCTCTTTGTGATAGTCGAAGAAGAAGAAGAGCTCATCAGGGAGCTTGTTTATAAAAATATTTCCTGCATTTTCGGGTCTCCGACTGATAAGCAAACCCTTATGAACGCTGGTATAGAGAAAGCCAAACTCCTTATTGCAAATAAGTCGGATGAAAGAAATGCGAATATCGTTTTGACTGCCAGGGAATTTCATTATGTCAATATTATTGCCATTGTCGAGGACCAATCTAACTCAAGATACCTTAAATATGCAGGAGCCGATACGGTCGTATCTCCTAAATCGATGTTCGGAGAGTTTATTGGTAGGAAGGCAATGGACAGGCTTGTAAGCCGGGTTACGGGAGCGACTGAGATTTTTGAGGGTGTCCATATTGTTGAGTTTCCTGTTTACCTGAAAAGTCCTCTTATAGGTAAGTCGCTTAAGGAAATTTCCAGCCAGCAGCTTACGAGTGCAAAGATTGTAGGAATCTGGAATAGTGGGACTCTATCTTTTGATCCCAAGGAAGAAGATATTGTCCGGGAATACCGTTTTGCTTGCTGTAGGGACCCATAAAGAACTTTCAAAACTGAAGAAGCTGACACATTGATCAAATATTTAAAACTGAAAAATCAGAAACTGTGACGATAAAAGGACATAATTATTAAATTTCGTTTTATAAACTGGTAAAAGACGAGATTTAAAAATAAAAGATTTAAACTTAATTTGGCAAGTGTAATTACAGGACATGGGAGCAAAAATGGAGTCAAAAGGGCACCTTATAGTACTGGGATATGGAGATGTTGGAAAGAGTATAGTGGACATACTTTATAGAAGCCCATTCCGCTTTGTAGTTGTGGACTCAAATGACAAGGTTTTTGAAAATGTTGACTTCGAACATCTCGTTGGGAATGGGGCAGATGAAGACATACTGCTTGCAGCTGGAGTGAAGACAGCCTCTTTTGAGTTTGTGGCTCTTAATGATGATACCAATGTTATTTTCGCGACTCTCATTTCCAGGAATCTGAACCCGGAAATTACCATTGTAGCAAGGGCAAATTCCGTAAAATCAATTGAAAAGATCTACAAAGCAGGAGCCGATTACGTGGGTTCTCTTTCAATAGTAGCTGGCCAGATGCTTGCCAAAATGACTGCAAACTGCATGGGAAAAAGCTGTAGAATCGATGAGGATATAATGCTTTACGAGGGCATAGAAATCGAGAAATATCGCGTTGACAGAGGATCTCCTCTTGATAACATATCAATAGAAGAACTTGACTTGGAAGGACAGATCGGTTGTACTATAATAGGCATCGAACGCGGAAACCTTGTCACGACGGCTGTTAAAAAGCAGACAATAATAAGAGCAGGAGATACTATTGCAGTTGTGGGAAGCAGCAAGCAGATTTCAGAGTTTAAGGAAAAATATGTTAATTAAAAGGCTTTTTTAAAACTTATTTGACTGATAGTTTCCAAACTTGGAGAATATTCAGTATTTATCACGATTTTTTACATAATCGAAGATGTATGAATACAAGTATAATTGTTTTTAGCATTCCTATATTATTAGTTTATATACGTTTTTAGTATTTATAAACTTACTTTTATTAACAACGTTTATTTATTTAGATAGTCAAGTTTTTGTATATAATAACTAATCTTATCAATTTATATATAAATAATTTTTTATCTTTCTAATTTAGACTAAAAATTATATAGTTAATATTTAATTTTTTCTAATTTTACTATAAGACAAAAGTCTTATTAATAATAAATTGATATTAAATATTAAAAAACGTGCTGTTTAAAATTTATATATATTTAAAAATTTTTTGTCAAAGTTAAATATTAAATTTAAATAAAAATAATTTAAAAATGTTTTGTATTTTAATTAATATATTAGATTTAAACAGAGGAGTTTCTTGTGAAAATTAATAACTATGTAAACAACATAAAGCTCGTGAAATTAAAAAGAACAAAACTTGTTCTCGGGTTTCTGTCGGTGTTTCTTTTGCTTGGTCTATTTATTTCTCCGTCAGCAGCTAAGACTGACTGGAAGATCTCTCCCTCCAATCCTACTGTGGGAGATACTCTGAAAATTAAAGGTACGGCTTCTCCGGGAGAGGACCTCATAGCTCAAGTTTCTTTTGAAAAGGAACTCCCGGTTACCGAGGGCAGATACCATTATTTGCTTGAAAAAATAAAGATACCTAGAGGTGAAGATAACCTCCTTACACTCAAAGGTGAAGGAGTAGAAAACCTTAATGTAAGCGTAACAAAACTATTCTTTACCAAAAAACTGTCTTCCGATGCACCCAGAGGAATTGCAACTGTTTCTCGGAGAAATGTTCCGCCTCTGACTTACAAAGTTCTTATTGACGGCGACGCTCTGAGTACCCCAAGTAAAGATTCTTCTGTAAAACTTACAGTTACGGCATCTCAGACCCTAAAAACCAGTTCAAAAGGGAAATTCAACTTTAATTACCACACTTCTTCAATGCCGGCGGGCAAATACACCATATATATAGGAGATTCGAAAAAGACAATTGAGCTGAAGCCTGGAAAGAATAAATGGCACTTCTGAAATTCAATTTCATGAAGAGCACTATTGAGAGTTATATTTGCCAATATAAGCCCCGAGATACTATAAACATACAATAGTATGAATAAAATAAACAGAAAGAATAAGCAGAAAATGCACATGGAATTTTTCTAATTACAGACATAAAGAAATGAAAATAATTGAAAGAACTTTCATTGATAAACTCTTATTGATTAAAAATGAATCAAAGTTGCTCTGGTGCACCCCGCGGCAAGCAACTGGGTATGTTCGCGCCCTCACTCTGGTTATAATGATTTATTGAAAATCGGTTATTTTCATTTGGTAACGTGCTATTTTTCTTACCGTTTTTCCTGCTTTTCAACATAGCTTTTGATTAAATAGAATTTGCATTCACATAACCTGTCATGTTATCTCCAGCAGCATTGTCTTTTCCTTTGAAGATCCAGACCAACTCCCACAATTCTTCATAAAAGATTATATTACTTAAAACCATCTTAAAATAACTAAGAAACATACCTGAGTTTAAGATGTGATAGTATGGAAAGTTTATCTACAGGGATTGAAAGGTTGGATATGCTAATGGATGGAGGCTTTCCTAAAGGGAAAAGCATTCTGGTTACGGGTCCTCCAGGCTCTGGAAAAACTATCCTCGGGATTCATTTCCTGCACAGGAGTTGCGAGCAAGGCAAGAAATGCATATTAATTCTTACAAGAGAGCTTACGGAAGACATCCTCAGCCAATCCCGAAGCATCCACCTTGACCTCAAGCCTTTCGTTGAAAGTAAACATCTCAGTATAAAGAATATCTTTGAAGATAAAATGAACAAAATCAAAAGCGCTTCTAAATTTGGAAAAGGGCTATGTGCTGTGGATACTGATATAATCGAGTATCTCAGCTCCATGTCTTCGGAAGTTGATGTTATAGTCATCGACAATATAGGGGTAATGGCCATAAACCATGACATAAGAGAATTTGCTGATGAATTCAGTTCGATAAGCATTATACTTCTAAAAAAAGGGTGCACAAGCCTTTTTGTCATGGATGAGGACTCCTATAACCTTACCCACAGGCTTACTGGCTACATGGTTTTCGGGCTAATCCGGCTCACTTCACAGGAGAATTTCAACTACGGAAAGACAAAGAAATATCTTTACGTTGAGAAAATGCGAGATAAGGCTGTTCCGGTCAAGTATTCTCTATTTGATATTACCCCAGAAGGAATCAAAATTATTACAGGCATGAATGACCTATTGGAAGCATGAATGACTCATTGGAGGGGTGAATGACTTATTGGAAGCATGAATGACTCATTGGAGGGGTGAAGGATCTATTAGAAACATGAAGGATCTTACAGGCATGAACGAGCTATTGGAAGCATGAAGGGTATATTAGAAACATGAAGGGTATATTAGAAACATGAAGGACCTAGTAGAAGTACAAGTAGTCTATCAATAGTAGAAAATCTAAATACTGAAAATATGAGATGACAACTTTCGGGTTATGGTCATTCCCTTAACCTTAAATTTACGGAAAAACTGATCTCAGGTCTTTGGTGAAAACGGAATTTCATTCTGCCTTTATAAGGAATTCACAACAATTATTCCTGTTCCCTATAGTCTTCAGTGCCTCTACACTGAAGTCAGAGTCCACTTTCAAAGTTATATCCGAAAAAATTTTTCGGGTCAGGGTGCATAAAATAGGATTTTTACGGGCTTCTTCTCCTTTCCAGGGGCACTTTGTTCCCCTGACTATCCACGAACTTTCTTTTTCACCCTTTTCAGAGGAAAAGCTTCCACCCAGCTGATTCATTATCTCGGCACAGACCTTTCCTGCATAAGCGAAGTCCAGTTCTCTGTTTTCAAGGTGATATGTGTCGAGCAGCATTTTTTCGACCATGCCTGTCATCTGGTTAATTATGATCCTCTTCTCCTCATTGGAAACAAACCTTAGCAAAGTGGGAATAATTGCAGTAAGGATACTCTGTACCTGGTTTTTTATCTCAAGGCTGTTGCGGTCAGCTACCAGCCGGTCATGCATGCATTTTATTCTGAGTAAGGATTTTACTCGGGTCTTAAGCTCAAGCCTATTAATAGGTTTCGTAAGGAAATCATCAGCTCCGGCTTCAATCCCTGTTATTCGGTCTTTAATATCAGAAAGAGCAGTGAGCATCAAAACCGGGATGAATTGAGTTTCGGGGTTGTTTTTGACAATTTTGCATACCTCATAGCCGCTTACTTCAGGCATCATAACATCCAGTAAGATCATATCGAGCTTTTCTTCCTTTAGTTTCTGGATAGCCTCCTTTCCACTGCTGGCAGTAATAAGGGCATAGGTCTCCACTGAAAGGTAAGCCTCTATAAGCTCTATGTTCTCAGGCACATCATCGACGATCAGGATTTTAGGTTTGATATTTTCATTCTGCAAGGTTTCATCCCCTGGATTCACGAATTACAATCCCTTCAGACGTGATTTCAAAAATAAACATCTCAGGGGAAATGGGGGTGCTGCGCATCTTGGGTATGCTCAGGTAGCGCTCCATTTTTCCAAGATACGAGTTTTCCCTTACTAACAGGTGAATAGACCCATAGACCGAGTATTCAGCAAGCTGGTAAGTCATCTTGTGTGCGGAATCATCCATGATTAAAAGAGCTGTACAGCCTTTTTTCCTTACCATGTAGTTTAGCGCATCAAACTGGTCTCTGAGCTTTTTTATGGAAATCCTGAGAGCAAAGGTACCTATGTTATCAATAACGAGGCATTCCGTTCCTTCATGTATTAATTCTATCAGACTCGGGATTTCGAGATTCAGGCTTTCAGGCTTAAACCCGTATCTGGTCTGTCTTATTATTTCCGAACGGCTTTCAAAGATATTTTGTATAATAAGCTGTCCGTTCTCATAGTAAGGTGTGAGGTCGCGTCCTAACATGCTTGCCTGATAGAGAATATCTTCAGGACTTTCCTCAGTTGCGACAATCACACATTTCCTGCCTTCAAGACAGTTTTTATAAATGAAATGAATTCCAAAGATTGTTTTCCCGCTTCCTGCTATACCGGTTATAAGGGTTACTTTATTTGCAGGATAACCCCCACTCAGCTTCCTGTCCAGCTCCTCTATGCCTGTTGAAACCCTTTCCATTTTTGCAAATCCTCACTCTTTCTGTACTTTACCCTTATAGCTTCCCGGACTGTGAATTAATATCAGACTATTAACTTGAAGGCTTAGAACAGTCTCTAAATGACCCTGAGATTTAGAAGCTGTTTATATTAAAGAAACGTTTATTATTTTTCATTAGTTATACAGTAATTTCATGAGAATTATATACGTTTCATAAGAATTATATACGTTTCATAAGAATTATTTAATCTATTTTTTTGACTCAGTTTGTACTGCTAATTCTGTCGTACTTACTATATATTTTTATTCACTCTTCTGTCATCCTCATTTAATTTGAACATTTTGTACTAAATTTTCAGGATGATCGTTTCCAGACAGGATATTTTAAGTTCAAATCCTACTCATGACCTATTCATCTCGATCTATATTCCTTACGGCCTTAATTTTGAGAGAAAAGTTTAATATAGATAGCTTCTATCAATAGTGCTGCATCAAGGGCTCGTAGGGTAGCCAGGATATCCTAATGGGCTTCGAAGTAATATAATTACGAAGATACCCATTGACCCGTGTTCGAATCGCGGCGGGCCCGCTTACTTACGTTATCTGTCTTATACTGTCTTATACTGTCTTATACTGTCTTATACTGTCTTATACTGTCTTATACTGTCTTATACTGTCTTATACTGTCTTATACTGTCTTATACTGTCTTATACTGTTTATTACTGCCTTTTACTGTCCTTTCTATTCTTCAAAAGCAATACATTCTTTTTCATAGATCATCAGCTAAGGAACTCTCTCAGTCTCATACAATCCTTTTTTATTTTAATGCCCAGTCCATCATTCAAACTATTAAGTTCTAATTTTTTTTATTAAAGCTGCAATCGTACGCTGAGATCTGTCACTGGAAATTCACAGTCCGGAAAGATGTTTTAAACCTTAACTGATGACACATAAATAGGAGTTCATTTTTGAATCACTGACAGATAGAAAAAATAGTGGCATTCATGTCGCACCTGCGGAAAGTGGATTGTATATTTGATAAGGTTAACTGTATATAAAGATCAGAAATTATTCCAAAATTCAGGTACACAATGACCTTAAAAATAGTACTTAATTTCAAAGACTTACGCACTTGAGGTATAAAATCCATTACATGAAACATCATAGTTTAAATTTACATTAAAGTTAAATATGCCCTACGATTCTGTTTTTCAAACTTGGTCACATTATTAAATGTTCATCATATATGAAAAAGTTACTTTTTATCATACAACTTGAATAAGATACATTTTATACTTCAAGTACGTAAAACTTTATACAAATATAAATAAATCAAAAGGTACAACTCATGAAGACTATAGAAAATCCTCTGAAATCAAATAAAAGATTAGTATTAACGATTGCAATCGTAGCGTGTGCTATCGCACTTTTCGTCGGCATCCCAACCGCCGATGCCGAGGAATCCACAGCTACCACGCCCGAGATGGTCAACAGATCCGTTGTCAATCCCTACCTGGCATCTTCACTTTATGCCATCACACATTTTGACTCTTCGCAGAGCGACTCTACACCCTACGGGCCTCCTCGCGGTAACTTCACTGTAGATCCAATGACTCAACCAACTGTCTATGGCGGCCCGATAAACATCATAACTCTTGCCTCCACTAATAAGAGTTACATGTGGGCAGTTGGAAGCGATCGCGTAAGCTACGTTAATGTGACCGACAACAATTGGACTGCTGTAGCAAAATATGAGGCACTCACTGATGCGTCAAACAACTCATTTCCGGCTGTTCCGGATGAAAATTTCAGTACCTTCGGCGAGTCGTCTGCTGTGGGAATGAACACAAGCTCGATGAATAGTTCCTTGAAAAGCCTTTTCGGTGAAAATTACGCAGACCGCTTTGGGAATGGGCTGTACTCGGTAGTCGATAACGAAAACGTACTGTATACAAATTATGGAGATAACCTCTACGCGTTTGCATTAAGTGATCCGAACAACCCATCTGCAGGCATAAAGAAACTCTACATGCTAGAAGATGTAGTCACTGCGATCCAGGGCGACGACCACCCGCCGTACGCAAGATTATTTGGCCTTTCCATGACATACGACGGCTACCTTATTATCACTTTTAGCAATGGAGTGGCAGTCATCAATCGCGACCTCAACACAACCTCTACATCTTTTTACAAGCTTGGGCGTGGTGAGTACGTTAGCAACTCAGTTGCTGTAGATGAAAACAATGGCATATATCTGGCAAGCGATAGTGTCATGCACAAGCTTGTCTGGGACGGTACAAATCTTTCCGATAATGAAGCCGATGGCGCATGGTCGAGCCCATACAACAATTCGGAACAACCTCCTATGATCAAGGTAGGCAATGGCACAGGATCTACCCCAACGCTCATGGGATTCAGCGACGATGAGGATAAGCTGGTGGTCATAACCGATGGTGCCAAACAGATGAACCTAGTGGCATTTTGGCGCAACGAAATCCCAGAGGGATCCGAACGCATCGCAGGGCAGATTCCGGTAACTTGTAATTTTACCACCCTTCCCGAGTGGATACAGACGGAGCAGTCCGTAGTTGTATCTGGATATGGGGCTTTTGTTGTGAATAACATTCCGGAAAATGTCAGCTCTGATCTTATAGGCCAGAACAAGATTCTTCAGGTATCGCTCATGGGCCCGGCATATGATACCGCATATGGTGCTGAACGCTTTCAATGGAACACATCAACGAATGAATGGTCTTCAGTATGGGCAAGGTCAGATGTTTCGTCGACAAGCATGGTTCCGATCTACAGCCAATCGGGTAATATGGCCCTCATCAATGGCTACAGGTTGCCAGACGGCTGGAAAGTGCTCGGACTTGACTGGGATACCGGTGAAATTGTCCATCAGACGATTTTTGGCGATGCAAACTTTGGAAACGGGGCATATGCATTGCTGGAGTACCTGGAAAATGACGATCTGATTTTCAATTCCTTCGTGGGACCAATTCGTATCAATTACAACACTTCAAACCTGTCTTCTGGAGCAGTTTCTATCGATAACAACACGACAAATATGTCTTCTGGAGCAGATGCATCTGGCAGTTGGGAACTTATTTCTGAAAATCCCGTTGGAGATGTAATAGAGATAAAAGGAACCGGCTTTGTTGGAGATGCTGCGAAAGTGGCGGCAACCTTTGAAAAAGATGTGATGGTACAGGATGGAGAATACGAATACCTGCTTGAAGATATAATAATCCCTTCAGGGTTCGACAACAGTTTTACTGTGCAGGCAACAGGTGCCGATGACCTTAATGTGAGAGCAAAGATTATCCTGTGGTTAACGAAAAGTGCAAAGGCACAAAACGGTACTGCTACTGTTTCCCAGAAAGGTGTTCCTCCAGGAACATATAAGATCAGGATCGATGGAAAGGCAAGTGGCTCTAATGTCAAAATCAAGATCACAGCTGTGCAAGAGGTGGAAGTAGATTCAGAAGGAAATCTCAACTATGAATATAATACTAAGTCTATACCGGCAGGCAATTTTAAAGTAAAAGTCGGAGGCATTGAAAAGCAGATTGAATTATAAACCTTCAGAGAGATTAATTAAAGCCTGCAGAAAGCCTGCCTTTGGACAAAGGCTCTTCGTTATTTTATGTGGATATCATCATAATGTCTTCATAAAAATCAATGCAGTCTCGAATTGAAAATCATCTTATCCATAGAGAATGGTGAAGAGCCAAAATTATATTGTATAGCATTCTTTTACGCTTAACCGATAACGTATGCATTCTTTTTTAGCCTCTCTTTTTTAAAGAAATAACACACGTATTGGACATCCCTTCCGAAGGACACAGTCCGTATGTTTACAAAAAAGGAGTTCTGGTACGAAAATTTCTTAGGATTGAATAATAAAATTTATTATAACATTTAAACCCCTTGAAAAATGATTAGTTTTTTAAGGGATATTAAACCTTATTTGCCCAATTAAGTGTAGTGTCAGTCCTCTCCCCGCTAAGGTACATTCATTAAAGAATTTATTTACTATTTAAAGGAATTAAGTACTTTAATTGGTAAATTAAACGTTAATTTTTCCTTACTTTTAACATTAAATTTTGTATGAATGAAAATGATATCAGATGCCTTATTTCTAAATAAACAGAAATTGTAAAAGAATAAAGTATTTATCTCGCTCTCTTCTTGATTTAAAAGACTATTATAGATTATTTATCTAAAAAATTGATTTTTAGAGTGTACCTTAATTGGAAAAATTCTAAATGCATACCTATTATCCAAAATAAGCATTGTATACCCTTAGTTTTAGTACTGATTTGGAAGGACCCTATATAACATTTGAATTAAACCTGATTTTAGATTTCGCAATAAATATAAAAAATATGTTAAAGTCAAATTAATATATTGAAATGATATATTTCTTTATGGGAAAGGGGAAACAAAGTAATAAAGAATTCACTGGTAAAATGGGGTTTATAAAGCACTGTAAAGACACTATGAAGACACTATAATGAGTTCATTATAAAGACAATAATTGAAAATTGATTCCATTCCATGTTTTCTTTAGCGTTTCCTGGTCACTGTGGGCTTTGTGAATGAGGCAGATGTGAATCTTCATCATATTCTTAGTTCTTACAAAACAAGCTTTAGAAAGAGGGCACTCCAAAACCGAATATAATGCCAGTTTGGGGGAGCTGTTAAAATAGCAATATAATGCCAGCTTGGGGGAGCTGTTAAAATGGTAGATCGAAGTCGGCTCTTGAATCTCGGTAAGGTCATCTCGGTGCGCGGCAGCATTGTAGATGTATTGTTCGAGAAGCACTTGCCACCTGTATATACACTGCTACGTGCAGGAAGAGAAAGCCAAATTGCCATAGAAGTTTTGACGCAACTTGACGCACATCATGTCCGCGGAATTGCTCTGACCCCCACTGAAGGTCTTGCTCGAGGTATGGCAGTGGAAGATACAGGTGGACCTTTGAAAGCGCCTGTTGGTAGGGAAATCCTTTCTCGAATGTTCGATGTGTTTGGAAATACCATAGACCGCAGGAAGCCTCCATCTGATATCCAGTGGCGCTCAATACATCAAACCCCGCCACCGCTAATGCGTCGATCCACTACGTCTGAAATATTCGAGACCGGTATCAAAGCTATAGATGTACTGGTACCGCTTGAGCGCGGAGGTAAAGCAGGTCTATTCGGAGGAGCGGGCGTTGGCAAGACAGTGTTGCTAACCGAAATGATTCATAACGTAGTCAAACAACACCAGGGAGTGAGCATCTTTTGCGGAATAGGCGAGCGTTGTCGAGAAGGGGAAGAACTTTATCGTGATATGAAAGACGCTGGTGTGCTTCCGAATACGGTTATGGTATTCGGCCAGATGAACGAGCCACCAGGTGCCCGTTTTCGTGTAGGTCATACGGCGCTGACAATGGCAGAGTACTTCAGAGACGATGAACGCCGAGATGTGCTACTGCTTATAGATAACATTTTCAGGTTTATTCAGGCTGGTTCCGAAGTATCTGGTTTGATGGGACAGATGCCTTCACGCCTGGGATATCAACCGACATTGGGCACTGAATTATCCGAGTTAGAAGAGCGCATATCTACCACCGATGCCGGAGCCATAATGTCTATTCAAGCGGTGTATGTGCCTGCTGACGATTTCACTGACCCTTCGGCTGTGCATACATTCTCACATCTATCGGCATCAATTGTCCTCTCTCGCAAGAGGGCAAGCGAGGGGCTTTATCCGGCTATTGACCCTTTGCAGTCAAACTCCAAAATGGCCACACCTGGCATTGTTGGCGAAAGGCATTATCTCCTTGCCCAAGAAATCAGGCAGACGCTTGCGCAATACTCAGAACTCAAGGATATTATCTCAATGCTTGGCCTGGAGCAGCTATCGCCTGAGGACCGAAATGTGGTAGCCCGCGCTCGACGGCTGGAACGTTTCCTGACGCAGCCGTTTTTCACCACTGAGCAATTCACAGGTATTAAAGGCAAATCCATCAGTCTTTCAGATGCGCTCGACGGCTGCGAGCGTATCTTGAATGACGAATTCAAAGACTACTCTGAAGGTGACCTCTACATGATCGGAACAATTGACGAAGCAATGGCCAAAAAATCAAGCCGGGAAAAATCATGAATTCAGGACTCATGAATTCAGGACTCATGAATTCAGGACTCATGAATCTTACGATTCTTCTGCCTTTCCAGGTCTTTGCCGAAAAGAAAGGCGTATCACGCATAGTCGCAGAAGGCCGTGAGGGTTCATTTGGGCTCTTGCCACACCGACTTGATTGTGTTGCGACTCTGGGGCCTGGAATTCTCACATATGAAACCGAATCAGAAGGCGAGGTTTATGTGGCAGTCGATGAAGGCGTACTCATCAAGAATGGTCAGTATGTACTTGTCTCTGTACGTGATGCCATTTTCGGGACAGACTTAAGCCAATTGCACGAGGCTGTTGAAAAAGAGTTTTTGACCTTAGATGAAACCGAGCAAAAAATTCGCTCAGTAATGGTAAAATTGGAAACAGGGCTTATACGCCGATTAGCGGAGTTTCAGAATGTCTGACAAACCATCAAAGAAACCTTTGGAGGACGAGTCACCTCTGGCCCGTCAGGTTGGGACAAAGGCTGAACGCAAAATAAGGGCACAACGTCATGTAGACAGGACGATCTGGCTTGGTTTAGGCATGATGGGACTCATAGGCTGGTCGGTAGCAGTTCCAACTTTAATTGGTGCTGCAATCGGGCTCTGGTTAGATAAACACTATCCAGAAAGCTTTTCCTGGGCACTCACGATGCTGATTATTGGCCTTATTATCGGTTGCTTGAATGCGTGGCACTGGTTAGCTAAGGAGCGCCAGGAAATGCAAGAGGAACAGGAGGATTACAATGAATGAAATATTGAATCTTTTCTTGTCTCTGATAGCTGGTTTTCTGCTCGGAGCAGTGTTCTTCGGTGGGCTCTGGTGGACGGTTCAGAAGGGACTTTCATCCAGAAAACCTGCGTTCTGGTTCCTGGGCAGCCTGTTGATACGGCTCAGCATTGTCATAGCTGGATTCTACTTTGTCTCGGATGGCTATTGGGAGAGATTGTTAATATGCCTGTTTGGGTTTTTTGTTATGCGTCATATAATAGTTAGACTCACCAGATTGCCAGAGGAAGACCCAAATCAATTGACAAAGGAGGCCAGTAATGCGACTTAGTCCTGATGAGCTAATTTTCTGGCAGTACGACTTTATCAAACTCAATGCAACGATTGTATACACTTGGGGGCTGATGCTGGTAATGGTAATTGGTTCAAAAACTATTACAAGCAAACTCTCTACTGGTCTGGAACGTTCCCGCTGGCAAAATATTCTGGAAATTATTGTCACAGGCATCCTGGAACAAATTGAGGACGTTGGCCTGGACCAGCCGAGGAAATATCTAGGCTTTTTGGGCACACTCTTTCTGTTCATTGCTGTAGCCAATCTCTGCATCATAATTCCAGGTTATGAACCGCCAACAGGATCTCTCTCAACTACGGCTGCTCTTGCATTATGTGTGTTTGTAGCTGTTCCACTTTTCGGCATCGAAGAACAAGGAATTAGTAACTACCTTAAGACGTACACAGAGCCGACAATCATCATGCTGCCATTTAATATTATAAGTGAAATCTCCCGCACGTTAGCTCTTGCAATCCGTCTGTTCGGTAACATCATGAGCGGCTCTATGATCGTTGCCATCCTGCTGACAATTACACCATTCATCTTTCCTGATCTTATGATAGCTCTCGGTCTGCTCGTTGGCATGGTGCAGGCCTACATCTTCAGCATCTTAGCTACAGTTTACATTACTGCTGCTACGCGAGCCAGCAAATCCAGAAGTGAAACTGGACAATAAGAATTGAATAGCAAATCTAACAACGGAAGGAAGCACTATGGCTTTGGACACCTATATAACTACAATCGCGGTGGCATCAATTGCCACTTCTGGCATCACAATAGGCATTGGGGTTATCGGACCCGCAATTGGTGAAGGGCGAGCTGTTGCGACAGCATTGAGCTCACTGGCACAACAACCCGATGCTTCCGCAACAATAACCAGGACTTTGTTTGTGGGACTGGCTATGATTGAGTCTCTGGCAATCTACTGTTTTGTGGTTTCTATGATTCTCATTTTCGCCAACCCGTTCTGGAACCGTGCACTTACCTGAAATTGAGAGGAAAGTAGACTATGCTGATTGATTGGTTCACCGTCATTGCGCAGGTAATCAACTTCCTCATCTTGGTGTGGTTGTTGAAGCGTTTTCTTTACAAGCCTATACTCAACGCAGTCGACGCACGCGAGAATAAAGTCGCAAATGAACTTAAGAATGCGGATGCAAAAGAAGCAGAAGCTCAAAAAGAAAAAGAAGAATTCAAGCGTAAGAACGAAGAGTTCGACCAGCAGCGTAATGACCTCTTGAACAAAGCAAAGGAAGAAGCACAGGCCGAACGTCAACGGCTTTTCGAAGACGTGAGGGAGGAAGCCTCCTATTTGAGAGCAAAACAACAGGAGGCATTAAGGAACGAAGGACAGAATTTAAGTCAGGAAATCGGCCGTCAGACCCAACAGGAAGTCTTTTCCATAGCTCGAAAAATACTGACCGATCTGACTGAAACCAGTCTGGAAGAACGCGCAGTTGATGTGTTTGTTCAAAGGCTGCGCAATCTGCAAGATAATGAAAAGAAGCAGTTAGCCTCAGCGCTTAGTACATCACCAGGTCAGGTGCTCATCCGTACTGCATTTGATCTTCCACAAACGCAGCGTGATTCTATTAAAAAGGCGATTAAAGAAACTCTTGATATCGAAACTCAACCCAGGTTTGAGACTTTACCAGACCTTGTCAGTGGTATTGAATTAAATACAGACGGACAAAAAGTTGCGTGGAGCATTGCAGATTATCTTACATCGATGCAAAAAAGTATCGACGAATTGCTGAACGAGCAGCCTGAGAGCAAATCCAAATCTGAGCCTCAAACCAAAAATAATAAAGCTAAAACCGAACCTCAAACCAAAAATAACAAACCCAGGTTTGAAAACGAACCAGAGGCTGAACAGGAGCTTGAAGCTGAAACTAATGAACCCAGACCGAAAACTGAGTCAGAAGTTAAAACCAGGCCTGCAACTGAGTATAATAATCCCAGATCGAAAAAAGAGCTAGAGACCGAACAAGAGTTTGATGCAAAACAAGAGTCTGAGGCTAGACAAGAGCCTGATGCAAAACAAGAGTCAGAGGCTAAACAAAAATCTGAAGCTGAACAAATGCCTGATGCAAAACAAGGGTCAGAGGCTAAGCAAGAGTCAGAGGTTAAACAGCAATCTGGAAATAGTCCTAATCTGTGGCCAAGATGAGATTAATCCCAAACCAGAGCCCACATAAAGAGCCAGTGAACATGGAAACTAAAAGTCTTAAAGACGTTTTCGATAAAGTTTTCACCGAAATACATCAGGTCAGGGAATCAGTGACCCCGACGCTTACCCCGAAGGAGGTAGGCAGAATTTTGACAGTTTCTACAGGTATCGCAAACGTATCTGGCCTTCCTACTGTAGGTTTTGATGAACTTATAAAGTTTCCAGGGGATTTGTTTGGGATCGCATTTAATGTTGATGAAAAAGAAATAGGTACCGTTCTACTGGGTGAATACTCACACCTGCATGCTGGAGATCAGGTTGAACGCACTAGACGGGTTATGGATGTTGCCGTAGGCGAAGAATTGCTTGGACGAGTTATTGACCCACTAGGTCGTCCACTTGATAACAAAGGACCAATAGTTTCCAGTAAACGCTTGCCTATTGAACGGCCCAGTCCGGCAATTATGGATCGAGCTCCTGTTACCGTGCCTCTTCAGACCGGTGTCAAAGTTATTGATGCGTTAATACCAATAGGACGCGGTCAGAGAGAATTGATTTTAGGGGACCGCCAGACTGGCAAAACTGCAATTGCGATTGATACTATCCTTAATCAGCGGAATTTTAATGTCCTGTGCGTTTATTGTGCCATTGGTCAGCGTGCATCCGCAGTTGCCAGAGCAGTGGCAAACTTACGGGAAAGAGGCGCAATGGATTACACGATTGTTGTTGTAACTGAAGGCAATGACCCATCAGGGCTAATCTATATTACTCCTTATGCTGCGACCAGCATTGCAGAGTATTTTATGGAATCAGGTCGAGACGTGCTAATTGTTTACGATGACCTGACCAATCATGCACGTGCCTATCGAGAACTTTCCCTTTTACTTCGTCGGCCTCCTGGAAGGGAAGCGTATCCGGGTGACATCTTTTATATTCACTCACGACTACTGGAGCGGTCTACGCACCTGCTCAAAGAATTTGGTGGCGGATCACTAACTGCTCTTCCTATTATCGAAACCGAAGCGCAGAATATTTCCGCTTATATTCCAACTAATCTGATTTCAATTACGGACGGGCAGATTTACCTTTCACCTTCGCTTTTTGAGCTTGGTGTGCTGCCTGCAGTTGATGTCGGCAAATCCGTCTCTCGTGTAGGCGGTAAAGCACAGCTTGCTGCCTATCGAGAAGTGGCTGGAGATCTCAAGCTTGCCTATTCACAATTTGAAGAGCTGGAAACGTTTACCCGATTCGGCGCAAAGCTAGATGAAAATACACGAAGACTCATAGAACATGGGAGGCGGATCCGTGCCCTCCTGAAGCAGCCTCATAATTCTCCGGTACCCGTACCTGATCAGATTGTTATCCTTGTTGCATTGAACGCAAAACTCTTCGATAATGTGCCGCTTGACAAAATGGTAGAGGCTGAAAACTCCCTACGTAAGGCATTGCCAGATATTCCTGAAGATGTGCGCGAGAGGTTCAAAGGCGATAAAGAATTGAGCGATAAGGACCGTGAAACTATCCTCAATATCGCCCGCAAAGCACTGGAACCTTACCAGCCAAAGCCTGAATCCGAATCTAAGCCGGAAGCTAAAACGGAGGAAAACGCGGAGTCAGAAACCCAAACTGAGGACAAATCTGAGTCAGAAGCTAAAACTGAAGAAAAAGTGGCGAAATCAGAGACTCAGACTAAGGGTAAGCCTGAGACAGAAACTAAAACTGAGGAAAAACCTGAGTTCGGAACCCGAACGGAAGAAAAATAAGTAAATCAAAAGCCCAGACTAAAGGCGAGTCTGAGCCGGAGACAAAGGAAAAATCATGACCGAAACCACTCAGAGTTTGCGCACAAAGATTGATAGAGCAAAAGATCTTCAGTCTGTCGTCCGCACGATGAAAGCCCTGGCAGCCTCGAACATAGGGCAATATGAAAAATCAGTGAGTGCGTTGTCTGACTACTATTATACAGTGGAACTGGGTTTGGGCTTATGTTTCAGGAAAATTGCATTCATGCCAGCTCCACAGGAAGGAAAAGCGCAAAAGAATACACGTCTTATCGGAGCTGTCGTTTTCGGTTCAGATCAGGGGCTTGTGGGTCAGTTTAATGATATAATTACCGATTATGCGGTCAGGGAACTGAAAGCTTTGCCAGGTAAAGCTCAGGTATGGGCTGTAGGGGAGCTTGTTTATTCACGCCTGGAAGATGAAGGCTTGCCGCTTATTGGACTTTATAATGTGCCAAATTCGGTTAAGGCAATTACCCCGCTTATAGCGCAAATTCTTGTGGAAAATGAAAAATTACGCAGCCAGGATGAAGATGCCGAACTTCATCTCTATTACAACCGCCACAAAACCAGAGTTACCTATGAGCCAGTCAGCCAGCGACTGCTGCCATTTGATGAAACCTGGAGAGACGACCTGACTAAACTTTCCTGGCCAACCAAAAACTTGCTGCCTGAGGTAATGGGCAATATCACAGAAACCTTACGGGCACTCATCCGCGAGTACCTTTTCGTTTCGCTTTTCAGGGCATGCGCTGAGTCCCTTGCAAGTGAAAACTCTAGTCGACTGGCAGCAATGCAGCGTGCCGATAAAAACATTGAGGAGCTGCTTAGTAATCTCAGTGGAGAATACTACCGTGTGCGCCAGAGCGGCATTGATGAGGAGTTGTTTGAAGTTGTTTCAGGTTTTGAAGCTCTGTCCAGGGCCCGTAGCTCTCGCCGGTGAAAAAGCAGCGTGAGTCGGCAATGGTCCAGACAAAAATGATGAATCCGAAAAATGAGTTTTATTGAGAAGTTTTTGAGAGGCTGAAACGGGAAGAGATTTGTGAAATAAGAGAGACTTGTGAAATAAGAAAAACTTGTGAAATAAGAAAAACTTGTGAAATAAGGGAGACTTGTGAAATAAAGGAAAGCCGTTATATTAAGAGAAGACCATTGTGACATTTCAGGAAATAATTGTTGAATAAAAGAGTTTTTAGGTCTGAAAAATCTCAAGTTTTTCTAAGATATCTAGGAGTCTGTCTGGAAAATTTCAAATTTAACTATTTAGATAATTATTTATTTTCTTAAAAAAATTATATATTATGAGTTGGTACGCGATAGGTGCAGTAGACAGAGCTCTCTCAAGAACAAGAGAAGCTCTTCTTGAGCCTTTTGATTTCTGGAAATGGGTAAAACTCGCAATCATTGTTTTTCTGTTAGGCGGGGTTTCGAGTTATGGAAATTCGAGCGGATACAATATAGGTTCAGAAGACTTAAAAAACAATTTTCCTATTATTGAGCCTGGCAAGATGCCTGATCTTCCTTTTGACATGCATAATATTGCTTTCAGTTATATTTATCAGGTGCCAAACCTGGCAACTGTAACCGCAATAATAGCTTCCCTTATTCTCCTAATTTTTATTTTTTCGTACATTTCCAGTATTATGGAGTTTGTTTTTGTGGAATCCCTTGTACGAAACGAAGTAAAATTCTGGGCTTATTCAAGGAGGTTTCTGGGAAAAGGATTCCGCCTCTTGCTTGTGCGCTTAGCGATTGGTCTGGTACTTCTCGCGCTCTTCGGAATATTCCTTCTTCCTCTTATACCCCTTATTCGTGAGGTATCCTCAGACTTTTCTTTGTCTGCCAGTCTCGGAGGAATTCTTTGGGTTGTCGGCGTAATTATTTTGTTAATTCTGCTCGCACTTGCAATAGATTCCCTTTTAAGCCTTGCAATTCCACTTGCCATTTACCGGAATAAAGGAATTCTTTCGGCTTTCAAGCTTGTTCTCGGAAATTTCAGGAAAAACTGGCGCGAAGTTGTGGTTTACTGGTTTGTCAGGCTATTGCTCTATATAGGAGTAGCCGTTCTTGCAATTTTCCTTTTTGTAGGTGTGGCACTGGTTTTAGGGCTTACTTTCCTTATTTTTGATGTGGCTCTGTACTTCCTCTTTTCGTCCCTGTTATCAGAACTTCTTCTCTGGTTACTCCTTATTCCGTTTATCGTTATAGAGCTGATTTTGATCCTGGGAATTCTGTTTTTCCTCGGTGTACCTCTCTCCGTTTTCCTTAAATATCATATGTTAAGTTTTCTTGAAGCCTGGTATGAAGACGCAGAAATTCCTTTCTTTGATACTCCTGCTCCGGAACCTAAAGTTAAGGTTGATGAACCTGAGCCGACTTTTTGAGCTAAAAAGAAAGAAAGTTCAGGATATTGAGCTAAGTTTCTGAACGAAGAGGAAAAGTTCAGGGCTCTGAGCTTGTTTTACCCAGATGGGAAGAGCTCAGGGCTCTGGGCCATTGTTCTAGCCTATTTTTCCAAATATTCTGATCAAGTTTAAACTGAATCTAATAGCGGGTACATCTTAACTCCATGATAAAGAAACTGAAAATCCACATTGGACATTTTATTTTTTTTATTGGAGTACATGACTTTGATGTCTACAAAAAATTTATAGGTCCTATTTCTGAGGAAGCTACCAAGGCAAAGGAAGAGGAATTCTTTCAGGAATATCAGGCACAAAAAATTGAGTTTTTACAACTGGAAGCTCTGATAAAAACTATGTGTTAATGTCTATTCAGCAACATTTTTCCGCTTTTCTTCGCTTTTACATAATTTGAAAAAAGCGGAAAACAATAACAATAAAGTTAAAAACTTGAGATAAAGAGAAAGACTATACAGACGAAGCGGCTATGAAAAACAAAAATAAATTAAAGAATAGAAGTTTATACCACCTTTCTTAATATACTCTCCTAGAAACTCTTAGAGGTTCATAAAAGGTATTTGACTTCGACTCTTAACATCTCTTGAAATGAATTTTCCATTTTCATCCCTTTTAATTCCACAGTCTCTACAAATCCATTCTTCTGTGAATGCAAGATACATATCATTTCCGCAATTTTTACATTTCATTCTAAACTCCCCACTTGATTTTACGTCTCCGCATTTACACTGCGGTTATTTTTACAATGTTTTGCTGTATATAAAAAGTTGGCCAAGTAAATTAAAAAAATCAGAACAGTGAGTTTTAAGCCTTAAAGGATAAACTAAGCTACTAGAGACTATGGGCATCACCAACCTAGAGGGCCCTGGAGAGACTGAAGACAGAAGTCACAGAGAAGTTCATAGAAGCAAAAATAGAAAAGTATGAGAGAATTCACTAACATAAAGAAAAATCGCTTTAAAAACCTCTCTTACTGGCAATTTATAAAATTATTTATTCACTCCTCTGCTTTTGAAATTCAACGAAAAAAATAACTTAGGAGTTACGCAGTTGGCTCCTAGCATATTGTTTTTTCCAAACTTTCAAATATTTGAATTAATTTAACGTGTATTGGGGATTCCTTAAGTATTCTGTCACTGCCACTCTTCTAATTTTCATAGCACTTTCAAACCAGGATATTCCACTTTTGATTCTTTGTAATTCCAGTCTAAGAAAAGCTCTTAATGAGAACATTATATGTGCTCTTTGTGATTCTTCCTTTCTTGCCTGACATTTTTCGACACCACAGAACTGTTTTATTCCCCTATGATATTCCTCAATTTTCCATGACTTCTTTGCCAAATCTTCACGTTTTGCTTCATCCATCTCTTGCACATCTGTAACCCAGTGTTGCGTGTCTCCATTTTTTGAAACTATCCTAAACACCTTTACAAATCCATATGCTTTGAGGTGAACCACACGTCCTTTTGGAGGAATATCTACTGTTTCAAGTGGCACATTTCCCTTGTTGTCAGGATTTACCAAACGATTATTTTTCAATCTTGTAAGGAAATGCCACTCTTTCTGTCTAATGGCTTTAAGGTTTTTCACACTTGCATACCATGTATCAAATAAAACGAATTTGGGATTAAAACCACGTTCTTCGGCCTTGTCAAGCATATCACGGAAATGGTCATTCTTTGTTTTGTCGTCTACATCGATGTTATAAATTCGAAAATCGATAGGTATAACGGTTGTACCGTCAGTCCAAACTAAGGTAACCAGGCCTATTCCCTTTACAGTACGATGATGTTTTCCACTCCACATACGACGAACAAAAGCAATTTCTTCTGCGTATGGTTTATCTAATGTTGAATCATCAACAATTAGGTATCCTCCCTTAAGCTTGACATAACTTTTTACTTCCTCCCATAGTGCTTCCGTGTCTGGAGGTTGCCTTTGAAGGCAACGAGTAAAAGCATCATGAGAAGGAGCATTAGCTATGTCTGGATAACATCTAGCAGCTTCAGTACAGCTAAAAACGTTAGAAGCCGCAATGAGAAAATTAATGTAGTCAATGTCGGTACACTTAGGTGGATTTATGTCCATAACTCCGTACGTTTTTAGAGAAACACTAAGCCATAAGTATATTTATAAAGATATCAAGTTTTCGGCATTTTAACTGCGTAAGTCCTATAACTATCACCAAACCCAATAATTACTGAAATTAACTATATCCTGAAAATTATCTCTCCGGACCTTATCCGGAAAAGTACAAATTGGGAGTTGGGAATTATGAAGCAGGAGTTCATTGAGAAATACTATTTGGGCAAAGAAGTTGAAATTGACATTGGGGGAAATACCACATACAGAGGGATTGCTGCCGAGTGCAAAGACGGAGTCCTCAGCCTTAAGTGGACCATAAAAGAAGAAGGCTATACACATATCGATATTGAGAGAATCGCTGCAATGTGGAGAACACTGAGAAGGTAACAAAACTGAGAAGGTAACAAAAAGCAATAAACTATTAAAAGCAATAAACTATTAAAAGCAATAAACTATTAGAAACAGTTTACTGCTAAAAGTAATAAGCTACTTCATCGAAGCTACAGGTCAAAACTCTTTTTGTACCTGTTGCTTCAGCTAAACTTTCAAATTTAGGAGAAAATCCTTCTTCTTGGCATGAAAGTACACGAGAATAATACTTTTCACATATACTTTTCACATATACTTTTCACATATACTTTTCACATATACTTTTCACATATACTTTTCACATATACTTTCACATATACTTTTCACATATACTTTTCATATACTTTTCACATATACTTTTCACATATACTTTTCACATATACTTTTCACATATACTTTTCACATATACTTTTCACATACTCTTTTCTTCCTTTTTTCTGTCCTTTTTTAAAGTTTGCCTTAAAGCCTGTGGTCCGGTATTTTTCTACGCCCAAAAAATATATATCTGCAAGCTTTTAATTCTCGAACATGCCAGTGCAGAAAAACTCTTTAAATCCATATTTGGAAGTTGTAACTGGCAGCATAATTTACGGCACTATCGGAGTTTTTCTGGATAAAATTCAGAATATGTCAACCGGATCGATCCTTTTCTCCAGGCTCTTCTTTGGTCTCTGCATGATTTTTGTTTATCTGCTACTCAATCGAGGGCTCGGACAGCTTAAACCCCATAGAAAAAAAAGATACCTTCTCCTCCTGGGCCTTCTAAATGCGATAACAGGGATTTGTTACTTTTCATCTATTAGGTATAGTGGGGTTTCGGTGGCTGTCCTTCTGCTCTATACAGCCCCGGTATATGTTAATCTGTTTGCTCCTTCGATTCTCGGAGAACACAGTAATAGTAACAGCGTTCTCCCTCTTTTGCTTGCAATAACAGGAGTTTTACTGATTGCACGTCCGGGTGAAATTCTTGGACATGCAGGTCCTGAATCTCAGAAAGGCCTTCTTTTCGGGTTACTGTCAGGGCTGTCATTCGGTGCGAATATAATAACGATTCGATATTTGAGAGATGATTACTCAGGAATAGCACAAACCTTCTGGCTGACTGGAATAAGCCTTCTTTTTATGCTGCCGGCCGCACTCTCCACTCCAACTACTGTTTTCGTTAAAAATCTTGATATCCTGCTCCTCTTCAGCTTAACTATAACGTTCGCTGCCATAATCTATCTGATAGGTATCTCAGGAATCAGGGCTCAGACAGGAAGTATTCTTGCCCTGGTCGAGCCTGTTTCCGGAATTTTCTTTGACGTTACTGTCTTGAAAAATCCGCTCTATATATCGACTTTTCTTGGTTGCGTTTTTATTCTTACAGCAGCCTATGTTATAAGTAAAAGGGATAAGGTAGGCCTGAAATAGAAGTACAGAATATAGAAATCTTCTCTTTGTGGAATTATTATCTTCTTGTAGAAGTTTCCTCTTGTAGAAGTTTCTTATTGAAAGGTCTTTTCTTGTAGAAGTTTCTTCTTCTATATGTCCCTCTTTGCAGAATTCCCTTCTCAAAAAAAAAGGAGAGCAGTCTTAAAATAGAGGTTTTCTGTGGGACCCTGTGTTCTGCCCAAAAGCTCTTTAGTTAAAAGCTCCTCTTTTTTTGTTATAATGGTTTTGAAAAAGCAGGAAAAGCATGACTGAAGAACGCCCAATTATCGAGCTTAAAAACCTGACAAAAATATATAAAAACGGAATGAAATTTCGCGCGCTCGACAATGCAAACTTAAAAATTAAGAAAGGAGAATTCGTTGCAATCGTCGGACCATCTGGTTCTGGAAAAAGCACACTTATGCACATGATAGGCCTGCTGGACACCCCAAGTTCTGGGACGCTCATGATAGACGGTAGAGACGTAACAAATATGTCGGATAAGGAACGTTCTGAGATGCGAAACAGAATGCTTGGTTTTGTTTTCCAGTACCATCACCTGCTCCCGGACTTTACGGCCTTGGAAAATGTAATAATGCCGCTCTTGATTACGGGAAAAAGCAGGAAAGAAGCACAGGCAATTGCTGAAAACCTCCTTAAAGAGGTAGGACTTGAAGACCGGATGGATCACAGGCCCGGTGAACTTTCAGGAGGGCAAAACCAGAGGGTTGCAGTAGCAAGGGCACTTAGCTGTTCTCCTGCAATCGTGCTCGGAGACGAGCCTACAGGCAACCTTGATACAAAAACGGGTGACCTGATCTATGAACTGCTCAGACGGCTGAACAGAGAGCATAATCAGACTTTTATCGTGGTTACTCATAATGAAAACCTGGCATCAAAAGCTGACAGGATTATCAGGCTTGTGGACGGAAAAATTACAGATCAGTGAGGATAGAAAGATGGAATATGCAACAGGAAAAATAGGTAGAGTATTTACCGTAAGGATCGATTCTGGAGAAGACTTGATTCTGGAACTGATTAAACTTGCTGAACTGGAGCGCATCGAATCTGCTGTTTTTGTATTGCTTGGCGCATTAAAAGAGGCACAGCTTGTCACAGGCCCTAAAAAAAGTATAATTCCTCCAGAACCTGTATGGTCCGTCTTTAATGATGCACATGAGATTCTGGGAATTGGAGACATTTTTTTAATGGAAGGAAAGCCTAAGATCCATCTGCATGCAAGCGCAGGCAGGGGAGACAATGTAAAACTCGGGTGTTTGAGAGGAGAAAGCGAAGTTTTTATGGTAGTTGAGGCTTTTGTCCTCGAACTTGATGGATTTTCTGCTAGAAGAATTGAAGATAAGGAACAGGGCTTTGCCCCTGTATGTTTTGAACGAGTTTTAGATATGAAATGACGTTCAAGTAGAACAGTTATAATCAGGGCTCAAAAGTTTGAGTATGAAAGCAAGAAGTTAAATATAATCCTGCAAAATTGTCTGGCAGCCTTCTTCAAATTCAATTTTGCAATGTTGTTTCCAGTTCTCGAAGCCTTTCGAGTGCAATCATTTTTTCTTCATTATCTTTTAAAAATTCTTCTTCAAGGGTCTTTACAATTTGTGAGAAGGGCAAAGTTAACTGATAGTACTTCACAGGCCTGCCTTTTCCTTTATTCTTTTTTTCAGACCTTTCTTCCACCCAACCTCTTTCCCGCAGGGGGCGCATGGCTACACTTACTTCCGGTTGTCTAAGCCCTGATACAAGTTCAATATGAAGAGACCTGAGTTCACTGCAGTCTTTCAGACATACGATTGCGGTAGCCTCTGTTCTCGGGAGTCCCAGGCTCTGGAGCATGTCAATGATTGAATACTCTTTATCGGTTAAATTAACTGGAGAATCGTCGGTCATCGGAAGTGAATAATACTTTCAGGTTTATATATTTTATGTAGATAAAATTGTTTTTTTAAATAAATTGAGTATTGTTAAGAAGTATAATAGCTATCAAACCCTGTTAATGCCTTTTTTTGGAAAGTTTTAATATAAAACCTAATATTAGTAAATCTCCGGAAAAAAATCGGTTTTGTAAAAACTGGCTTTGTGATCCTGACCAAAACCTTTAAAGCTAGTGCCTGAGGAAAATAAAGATTCCTAAAACTCAGGAAGCCTGAGTTAAGGTTTGCAAAATAAGAAAATCTCTTGCAAATGCTCGAAGGATAATATTCCTGAATTTATACAGCTAAGGATGCAGATACCTGAGCAAAAGTATTTTTGAATTTGGAAATTCAACATATAGCCTTCATTTGTTAATAGGGTTTCTTATGAGACAATAGCGTAAAACTTAATTAAAATTATTTCCGTTAACCGGATAAAGAATTAAATACAATTCGGACATCTAACGGTTAAGTTAAGATTAAGTCTCAAATTAAGAGTAAGCTTCAAAATTAAGAGTAAGCTTCAAAATTAAGAGTAAGCTTCAAAATTAAGAGTAAGCTTCAAAATTAAGAGTAAGCTTCAAAATTAAGAGTAAGCTTCAAAATTAAGGATAAGCTTTGAATTAAGGATAAGCTTCAAAATTAAGGATAAGCTTTGAATTAAGGTTAAGCTTCAAATAACAGAATATATCTAATAGATAGATCAGAGATTAAAAAGGGTGAAATAATGTCGTATATCGGTCTACAGCAGGATTCTGGAGAATATAAAATCCAAAAGATACATGCTCGGGAGATCCTGGATTCAAGGGGAAATCCCACAGTTGAAGTTGATGTGTTTACGCCAAAGGGATTTGGCAGAGCCGGTGTTCCTTCAGGGGCTTCTACTGGTACGAACGAGGCCCTTGAACTGCGGGATGCAGACCCTAATAGATATGGAGGAAAAGGAGTTCTCACTGCAGTAAAGAATGTGAATACCATCATCCAGAAGGAATTGCTGGGGCTTGATGTGCGAAACCAGCGGGAAATCGATGAGCTGATGATTGAGCTCGATGAGACCGATAACAAATCAAACCTTGGGGCAAATGCAATTCTTGGGGTATCCATGGCTGTTGCAAGAGCTGCTGCAGATTCCCTGAATGTTCCTCTCTACCGCTATTTGGGAGGCTCAAATGCATTTACTCTTCCAGTGCCCACGATGAATGTCCTTAACGGGGGCAAGCATGCAGGCAATGATCTTGCAATTCAGGAGTTCATGATTCAGCCCAAAGGCGCAGAAACCTTTTACGAAGCTCTCCAGATGGGAGCCGAAATCTATCACGTTCTTGGTAAAATACTGGAAAAGAAATACGGTCGTTCTTCTACCAACGTGGGCTATGAAGGAGGATATGCTCCCAAGATGAGTGAGTCAACCGAAGCCCTTGATGCTCTTGCCCAGGCTATTGAAGAAGCAGGCTACACTGACACCGAGGTTACAATCGGGCTTGATGCTGCAGCCTCCGAGTTTTACGAAGATGAGGCCTACTCAATCGACGGAAAGAAACGCTCTGCTCCCGAGCTGATGGACTACTATGTCGAACTTGTGAACTCATATCCAATCCTTTCCATTGAAGACCCCTTCTATGAGGAAGCCTTTGAGGACTTCGAAGCTCTGACCAATGAACTCTGGGACACAATTATTGTTGGTGACGACCTTTTTGTCACAAACATTGAGAGACTTTCAAAAGGTGTTGACATGGGAGCAGCAAATGCACTTCTCTTAAAGGTCAACCAGATCGGAACTATTTCCGAAGCTTTTGATGCTGCAAATATGGCTTCCAGAAATGGCTATACAGTAATAGTAAGCCACCGCTCTGCCGAAACCGAAGACACAACAATTGCGGATATCTCGGTAGCTATCGGGGCAGAAATGATCAAGACCGGAGCCCCGGCCCGTGGAGAAAGAACAGCTAAATATAACCAGCTTCTCAGAATCGAGGAAGACCTGGGTGAGGTTGCACATTACGTGCAACTCTAACCCTTTTAATTTTTCATTTTAAATAGTTTTAGCTTTCTTTTTTCGTTTTAACAATTCAGTTTCATATGTCACACTTATCTCTTACAACCATAACCGGAACCTTCGAGTGACGGACCAGATTTTCTGCGACACTGCCAAGAAGCAACCTGTCCAGTCCTGTTTTTCCAAGAGTGCCCATAACAACAATATCCATTTTTTCCTCTTCGGCATACCGGATCAGTTCTTCTGCGGGATTGCCTTCAAGAAGAACGGGCTCAACATTGATTCCTTTCATATCTCCCAGGCTTTTTACATAATTTACAGCCTCATGTCCCTGTTTATCCCATGCCTCATGTATAGATTCCCAGTAAGGATCCACACTCATAGGAAAGGAATCTCCATTGATAGGAGCCAGGTAGGCCGTTGATACCACATAGACTGCATAAACCATTCCTCCACTCAACCGAGCAAGCTCAATCCCTTTTTCAGCAACCAGCCCGGAGCAGGGCGAGCCGTCGGTTGCAACCATTATTTTCTTAAAATTAATAGCTTCCATATAGAACCGTATTAGAATACGGGGATTTCCTAAATTAGATTTTTGGAATGCTGCAAGAAAAAGCTGTAAAACCTGAAAAGCAGGATGTCTCTTTCAAGCCTGCAAGCTCTCTAAATTATGAGATTACAAAAGCTTATCTCAAATTTTCAAGGGGCTTTAAACTGGCAAGCAGACCTAAACCAACATAGAGACAGCAAAAAAGGACTCTATAACACAAGAATAAAATATCCCGGTTAAGAGGCTTACCATTTCTTTGCAAGTCCCCCTCATACCTCACCTTGGATAGATCTTTACTTCAGATCTCCTGAATAACAGGAAAAAAGAACAGTGGAGGCGAGAAGTAGGGATAACAGCAGGCGCAGCAATTCCCACAGGTTACGATCACGACGAAAAACCAGACAACGAAACAGAAGAATAGGAAAACTAACCACTCAAGAACCAAGGGGTTTTAACATCTAAAAAATCATTCAGTTTTAGCTAAAGTTGCTATCGCTGATATATGGAAATACTAAAAATCTCTATACATTACAGTGTAACATCCAAAAGTTTATATATTAACGGTTACATTTATTTTAGATGTATACAATATAAGATTTTATATTGTATACATCTGAAATAAATAAGGAGAATTTAATTTAATGACAGAACAAAAATTCATTAAATGCCAAATATTTACTTCGGCACACCGCAAGCATATCTCAATGCATTCACAAGTGATAACCTTACGACCTGCCCCGTCGGTGGGGAAATGGTTCCATGTGATAAAGATAATATGAGATTTGAATTCCGAGACGGCAACGGTAGAGTATTTTATGAAGAGGGCAAAGAAACTTTTTAACTGCCTTCTTACTTTTTTTACTAGACCACGCTTGGCACAGTGCCGAAAAGTGCCAAGCGTGGCATACATGTTTTTGTTTATAAGTGATGGGGAATAACCTTTCCACTTCTCTTTCCTTTTTGGGATCTCAAATTACAAACAGTAATGATTTTAAGTAAAAACCTTAGGTATTTACGCAAGTAAGGTTTGTATATATCCTACATTCGGCAGGTCGACATTTCATTTTCGATCATTTTTGCTGATGGCGATTTTAAAATGATATTTCCTTATTGTGTGTAGTTATTAGGTTTACATATGATCCAAACATAATCTCTCATACTAACCTTTAATAGAAAAATGATTCAGTATTTATAGTCACGAGGATAAATAATGCAACTACTCAATAAGGTACAATGAGTTTTTGTTGCAATAATTGTAGGCGTGACTATATATATGTCATGGGAATTGAGCCAGAAGTTAACCAGCTTTAACTCTAACGCGTATTTATCAAATGTTCAAAAACGATATCAGAAAAAATATTTAAATCCCTTATGTAGACCTGCCGAAAGTAGGATCGAGCCTTGGAATCGAGCCGGTAGAATTCGCAATTCCAACTATATCATTGTTTAACAATTCTGTAAATAATCTGTTACATTTTATTCTAGCCTCTTTAAGAGAAATTCCATAATTTATAGCTATTTTGTTTATTACATCTCCCACAGTATTTACGTTATCAAGTAAATCAATCACTTTTTTTGCGGAATTATTTATTTTAAAAATTTTTTTACTTTTTTCATTGTATACAACATTTGTAAGTTCCGATACTATTGGCGAGTTAAATTTATTGTTTATTAATTCTGTTATATCAAAATTAATAGTATGAACTGCTAAATGTTTATGCATATATAATATCGCATTATCATTCAAATAGTCATTATAATATATTCTAGGGTCTTGTTTAATATATGGAATCTTAATCATATCTTTCAGATCTGAAACTCTATATCGTGACAAATAGATTAGCAAATGTTCACGTGGAATAGAACTCCAACAATAATCGCAATTATCTTTTTCGATTTGCTCCTTGAAGCTGGATAATAATCTTTGAGCCATTTCATTTGATAGGCCTACATCAATGTCGTAATTGTACCATAATTCGAGATCTTTTTTTTGGTCAATCTTAATATTTTTGACTGAATATTTTTTGGGATTGTGTGCAACTTTGGAATCTTTCCCTAATAGAAAAGTTGAACCACCAGATGAGTGGATTTGATCTTTTTTAGAAATCAATATATCTAGAGTTTCTTCTGCTTCAGTTTCGGTTTCTGTAGGGAATCCTAAGAAATAAAAAACATGATTCCAAATACCTGCACTAGAGCTATTTGAAATTATATTAAGAATCGAATCTTTATCTATTCCCTTATTCATGAAACTAAGAACTCTATTATTGGCGGATTCCATGCCGATATAGAAAACCCTAAATCCAGAATTGTATATTTTATTACATAATTCGGATGTAAATCCTTTTTCGAACCTTATGTCAGCATTCGCAAAAATTGTGGATTTAGTGTTTATAAGTTCATCTGACAATTTATCAAACCTAGATGGCGAGATACATTCATCAGAGAATGTAAAGTGATGACATCCATATTTATTTGTTAATTTGTTTAGATCATCTACAACTTTTTTAATGTCTCTGGGATCATAACGATTTCCATAAATATATGAGTGATCACAGAAAGCACATTTATTAAAATAACAGCCTCTACTTGACAGATATGGTAAAACCAGAAGAGGAGATAAATATTTATCCAAAGGGAATCCTTCAAAGCTAGGCGTAGGTAAGTTATCAATTCTTTCTGGCCTACTTATGTCTGTCTTACATACGCTTTCTCCATCCAAAAAAATTAAATTTGGAACCGATTTAAGATCTTTCTTGTTTTCTATATGTTTTACAAGTTCAAGAAGAGGTTTTTCACCCTCCAATGTTATTACGCTATCAAAAAATGTTGTAAATAATTCTTTTCTTGAAAGTAAAACATCCACTAGACGACTAAAGATACTTCCACCAATATTAATGTGGGAATCTGTTTCTAATTTCAATAAACGTGCAATAGTTAACCCTGGAATTATTTGTTCTGTACCTATAATCGAGATACAAACCAGATCAGGTTTTAGGTTTACTATTGGTTTTAGAAGATTATCTTTATAAATTTGAATATATGGATTAATTTCCTCGTCTATTGTTGCCTTAAATAATTCCGATATTGAATAATCAAAATTATCAATAGTAAAAGAAAATAGAGAGAGATTTGTCGGAAAATACGCAAGTGAGGTTATTGAAAGCGCCTCATTGATTGTATTCATACTTTTGTTGTAGTCATTAATATTATAGAAATTATCTTCATTTTTAATTAATGTCATTGCTTCTGATATACATTCGTGAATACGAGACGCCTTGGACATACCCATAAAAAAAGCAACAAACTTTTCTTGCTCTTTTACAGATAGTCGTTCCTTGTTATCTAATAATTCAAATCTTTCCTTAATTTTTTGTTTCATTGATAGAATGTGTTCAGGAGACAAAAAAATGTCATATGATTCTATATTCAAATCCTTTTGCACTACAGAATATCCATGCATTTCAAGATAAGCAGATAAGGATGGTATACTTAAATAAGGTTGTAATGGCGACCATTGTGGTGGGAAAATAAGAACAGTTTTCATGGAATCCGCAACCAAATTTGTTATATTCTGTTTGTAATATATTATCGTGCTATATTTAATGTGTATTTAAATACACTCATTGCTTTGCGAATAATTTAGAGTTAATACTTTCATTTTGGAATAAAATCCAATTTTAAAACCAAAATATTAAAAAATATAAATCGCAGTTTAAGCTAGCGTATATGAGTTACTGAAAACTGTGAGCTTAAGGATCTCACTTTATTTTCACGAACACGCGGGAAGTATTTGATTTTTCGTAATTGACCAATAACTCATGGGCACTAACTTATTAAACATGCGAATAATATTCAGACTCTTTACTCTACTTGCTCCATAGCTTTCTTATTATTGTTGTTATTGTTGTTTGTAGCGGCACGTAACGCTCTACTAACTTCTGGTAAATTCTCCGTTACTGCTGAAGCTACGATCTGTGGATCAAACGCCTCAATAACTTTAGATACTTCCGTTATTTTAGATGCTTCCGTTTCTCCCATATAATCACCTGTTATATCATTGCTTGTTTTCGTATTTAGTAACTGTTTTTATATTTTGAAGGTCTGAAAAGTCAGTTACTGAAAAAAAATCATAGCAACGCTGAGTAAACTCTCATCTATTTGACACAGCTAAAGTGATCATTTTTTATTTTTAAACCAGAATACCGTATTAATAGACCTCCCCTAATATTATATATAAACAACATATAAATATATTATGCCCTTAGAGCGTGCCTTAAAAGAGGATCTCAAATTAGCTTTTAAAATCGTATCCTCTTCAAATTGTATGGGTAAAAGTAAATTTCATGTATTTGCTGAAAATTTAAAAAATTACCCAAGTCCAAGAAACAACTTCAAAAGATGCATTCAACTTTATAACTGTATAATAAAATTGTTGCATATTTTTCGAGTTGGAAAATTCCCCATTGAATTTGAAGAGGATACTTAAAATCTCTAATCTAATTTGATATCCACTTTTTTAAAAGTATCTCCCAAATGAATTTTTGCTTTCAACTTTATTTTGCAATTCTGTCAACACCATTAGTTGGTATGCTATGAAACTCAATAGAGAGTAGAGTTTTCTACTCTGATTTCTTACTCTTCTAATATCGAATTTTACTGTACCCTTAATATGTCCATGTATCTTTTCACATTCAGCTCTCTTTTTATACTGATCATCAAAAGTCTCATCCTTGATGTTCTGATTTCTCAGGCACATTCCTACCTGTTCTTTTCTTCCAATTTCATATAGAAATTTGAGTTTGTCTTCCATTGGTGCATGAATGTCTCCACCGAGTTTACACTTTTTATTTACCCAGTGATTGATCCTTTCCTCTTCACCTTCTTGATTGATTACTGCATTTGAAGAGTAAGAAATAATCGGTTTTGCATTCAGATGATACCAGATATTAGAATGATTTAGGAATGAATCATAACCACCATCTGCAGAATAAAATGCCAGATCAGCATGCATATTCTTTAGAGCTTTAATATGGTTGATAAGTTCTGGAGAGTCACCAGCAAGTCCTTTTGTATGAGTCATGAAAACAGGATAAGTTCCAACTATTGTAATGTGTGCCTTATCCATTTATTTTTTACTTATTTACTTACATTCACAAAATAGTATGTGTCAAATATCACAGAATTACTCTCTAACCGTGATATAACTTGACTTCGTTTTTGTTGTGCTCCTGTCCGCATTTGATACAGTTAGACTAACATCATAAACCCCTGGATATCTAAATGTGTGAACAGCACTTCCAAAGTGACGAGAATTCCAATCGCTACTTGTTTCATGTTCAAACTTCCGGAAGTAGCTAGTTGGGTCGCCTGTGACGCCAGTGTTCTAAAAGTGAACATGCAAAAGTGCACTTCCATATGTTGTATCAGCATAGAAGTCTGCTATAGGTGCTCGTGCCATTGCAGGCAATGGAATGACTAATAGAGATAGCAAAAACTTCCGAAAAGAAGAAACTTAAATAAATAAAAAAAGGTAATCTAAAGATTATCTCAAAAACCAGTTGCTTCATACAGGTAGCCTACAACGTTAACAACTGTAATTGTAACCTTATAGTTCCCTTCCTGAAAACACTGATGTTCTGGATTCTTTTCTCTTAAAACTGTTCCATCTCCAAAACTCCATTTCCATTTTTCTGGTAAGCCTGTACGTTTGTCGGTAAATTTAACGTTTAATGGTGCTTTTCCGGAGGTAGGAGATGCAGAAAAAGCAGCAACAGGTTTTGCGATTTCATATTTTAGATACTGTGACATCCACAAATGACTTTTGTTTTTGTATTACTGCATTTTTGCATCTTTACCTGAGACTGAAAAATCCCAGGAGGTTTACAACCAAGTTTTCAAAGTTGCAGTCACTTTGCCACTTTTATATATTTCCACTTTAATTTTGTACTACTTCCTGCTGCATTTGTTGCTGTGAGTTTAACTGTGTAAATTCCTGCTGATGAATATGTGTGTGTTGGACTCTTTTCTGTTGAATATTTCCCATCTCCGAAATCCCATTTCCATGAAGTTGGTGATCCTTTGCTCGTCTCCGTAAATGTTACCTTTAGTGGAGCTTTTCCTGAGAGTGGCCAGCCCCAGAAATCTGCAGTTGGAGCTTGTGAAGTTCCTGTCACGGTTATATACTTTGTTTTTGTTACCGAGTTACGTCCTGCCGCATTCTTTACTGTTAAGCTAACAGTATATGTTCCTGCTTTTGAATACTTATGAACCGGATTCTGGTGGTATGACTTTGACCCGTCTCCAAAGTCCCATTTCCATGCAGTAGGTGTTCCTGTGCTTGTATCAGTAAATTTAACCTTTAATGGTGTTTTTCCGGAGGTAGGAGAGGCTGAAAAGGCAGCAACTGGTTTTGTTACTACTTTTATATATTTTGTTTTTGTTACCGAGTTACGTCCTGCCGCATTCTTTACTATTAAGCTAACAGTATATGTTCCTGCTTTTGAATATTTGTGAGTTGGATTCTGGAGGTATGACTTTGATCCATCTCCAAATTTCCAGAACCAGGAAGTTGGGGTGCCAGTGCTTGTGTCAGTAAACTGAACCTTCAGTGGTGTTTTTCCGGAGGTAGGAGATGCAGAGAATACAGCAACTGGTTTTGCTATCACTTTTACATAATCTGTTTTTGTTACCGTGTTACTGCCATGAGCATTCTTTGCTGTTAAACTAACAGTATATACTCCTGCCTTTGAATACTTGTGAACTGGATTCTGGTGGTATGACTTTGATCCGTCTCCAAAGTCCCATTTCCATTTAGTAGGTGTCCCTGTGCTTGTATCAGTAAATTTAACGGTTAATGGTGCTTTCCCGCTTGATTTTGACGTTTTAAAAGAAGCTACCGGAGTTTTCACCGGAGTTTTAATAGCAACCAGAGGTAAGTAGTCAATATTTTTACTATTTAGAACATAGGGGGAATCTGCAATTCCATCAGAGTCATTATCAGAAGCTGTCTGAGAGAAACCTTTGCCATCAGGGGAGCCCCAGAAGTTCCCGGCAATGTAAGGTCCTGAAACGATATTAGAACCTGCGGTTTTAGTAGTATTCCAGCTTACAGCGCCGTTCCACGATGAATCGAATATTATGTTATTTTTGTTGCTAAAGTAATTGTTATAAATACCAGGAGAACTACTTTCATGATAAAACTCAATTCCTACATTACACCCAGTTATCTTATTTTTTGAAATTGATGCGTATGTTGCTGATCCGGCTCCTTGATATAACCCAATTCCAATATCCGCATTCTTAATTTCATTTCCAATTATATTTACTCCAGCTTGACTTAAAGAAATCCCACCATTTGTGAAATAGTTACTTTCGATAGTACCAGAAGCCATATCTCCATCAAAAGAAACACCACAAGAATAAAAATAATTATTTTTTATTATTTGACCACGTGTTGCTCTGCCAACTAAATCAATTCCGTTTTTAGTGATAGAGAAACCATTGATATTAATATATTCTCTGCCGAAGTCATCATTAGATTCCTCAGCATTATAGAATCCAGAAACCTTTGGATACCCTTTTCCAAGAATCGTTAAGTTATCTTTTGTAATATGAACGTTCTCAGGGTAGGTTCCAGAATTAACAATAATGGTATCCCCTTTATGAGCGGCATCCACAGCCTTTTGAATCGTCTTGTATTTTTCGTTTGGTCCTACATTTATAGTAGCGGCTGATGCAGTAGATGAAACAATGATTAAACATAAAATCAGCACTATCGATATTAAACCAATTTTCTTATTAATTTTCATGATTTGCATTCCTATATTTAAGTTTTATATATAATGCCAATAATTTATATCTGTTTTATATTGTTAAACCTTTTTATATTATCAAAGTTTAATAAAATTAGCATACATTGTGTTAAAAAAGTAACGGCTTTTCGTTGTTTGGTGTGGAGATCCTTGTAATGTATTCATAAAAACCAATGCAGGCTCGAATTGAAAATCATCTTATCCATAGGGAATGGCGAAGAGCCAAAATAACATTAGAAGCAAAACAATTCACGGGTTTTACTCTAAAATCTGGGTATTTTACGGAAAATATCCGGTATACGGGCAAATTTCAGCCTGATACGATGAAAAGTCACAGGATAACTAAAATCAGTGTGTTTATAATTTATGGGGAGATTTGAGAGATTTGTAAAAAATTAAAATTAAAAACTCCATTAGTAGGCGAAATTTGAGCCTATAAGGTGTAAAAATAGCAGGGTTTTGAAATCATGAGGGTAGGGAAATTCTGACACTTTCTATATAGAACACTCAATTAAATTATTGGGAGAAATATAACAGCATTGTGGTTTGTAAGTGAACCACCAGTTATAACAAAAAATGAGTGATGAGAGTTAATTAAGCTCTTTACATATCAAAATTAAACGTTCTACATATCAAAATTGCTATTATCTAAGGCTTATTATCTAAGGCTGGATCAAGTATTGTACAAGACCAGATAAAGCCTAGTAAGTAAGACAGAGAGCCGCCAAAACCCCTGATTTTTTGTTTCTGAAAAATATGTGGATCAGAAAATATGTGGATTAAATATCAAAGGTAACCTTTACTACCTCACATTCTGACAGATTTTCAATATGTACGCCATCCAGTATTCCCGTTATCTCAAGACCATTAAACTCATTTGAACCGCAAAGTACGTCCTGATTCGGATGCGTACCAGGAGTGATATTGCAGCTTAGAACAGTTTTGTGCCCAACCGATACTACAATTGGAAGCCTTGGGGATGCAGGGTGGTTCTTTGGAAGGACTATTAATGGTGACCTAATTTCCCTAATCATAAAAAGAACGCATTTAAGCCCTTTTTCGGTTTTCTCATCCACAGACAGCGCGGAAGCAACAATCAGGTCATGGGGTTCCAGCCCGAGTACAATCTCTTCGTTCTCAGTTTCCAGAAAAAACTGTCCACTCGGACCTGCTTTCACAATAGCCACTGTTCCTGCCGTGCCGCGCAGGAGAAGCATTTCACTTTCCTTCAGTGAAATGTCTTTAGAAGAAGTCGATTCTTTCATGTTAAAAATAAGTATTAAAAAATCCAGTCGATTATCAGGATTCTACTACATTTTTAGACTGGCAGGAAGGACACTTCACATTTTTACCAATGCCTTTGAATCTGTTCCCACAGTCTTTACATACATAGTCTTTAACCGGCAAATTTCCTTCCATATCCAGATCAAACGAGTCTCCAACACTACACATCATTGTCACCTCACGGTTTTATCAAGGGGCTCAGTAATAATTATAATACCCACATATTACTACTCATACTTCTCCAATTAATACCTTTCCATACCAGTCCCCGGGGGCGATTTATGATCACAGTCTGCCCATCAGAACACCCATTTCCACAAATTTATGTTTAACAGAGGCATGCATTTAAAAAAGACATATATAGAGTAGTTAACTTTGCCAACCTCTAGAAAATGTCACTTGCAGATCAATGTAATTTTTCATTCAGTGTAATTTTCCATTCAGTGTAATTTTTCTTCTTTTGATTTTTTTCTAGATTTTAAATCCTCCATAATAGGATAAGTAAATAAATCCTATTACGCTGCTGAGCCCGTAAGAAATAAAACGCTCTAAAAAAACGAAACTGCTTGCAGATGCGAGGGACAAGCCAAAATACAGAAGTAAAGAGATCAGGCTCCTTCAATTATTCCGAGGCCTCCTGGAGTTAATGGTAGGGCTCCTAGAATGAAAGTCAAGACTGAAATTGTTACAATCAGGTTTAAAGAAAGGTCAATATTCAGGGCCAAAGTAACCAGTTTGAGGCGTATTACATCAAGGGTGCAGACCCCACAGGATAAAAGGAAAACAGGAACAAAAGCTTGTTTAAACTGATTTCAGTTTTTCATTATGTTGCGAAAGAGAGAAGCTAATTTTGCTCGAAACATAGTTTTAACATGTATCATTCTAAACCTTATGTTCTAGATTACCAAAAACCACAGAACGCAGAAGACATTTTACAAAAAGTTAACAGAAGCAATTTCAGAACATATTGATCCAGATGAACAATCTGTCATAGGTTTTCTGGATGAATCTTCACCACAAACAAAAGCTAATACACAATGTTTATGGCCTTTTAAAATATCTTTGAGGATATAATATACTGATTATATAAAGGCAAATTCATTTGCCTTTTATTCACTTAATGGAAATAATCTTATTGAATTCAAGAATTGTTCAAAGGCAGAAAACGTATGTGAATTTCTGGAAAAAATAGTGAAAGAAAACAAAGGAAAAATAGTTGTGCTTATACTTGACAATCCAAAAACACATCACTCAATAAAAACAGTAACAAAAGCCAAAGAATTAGGGATTATACTTGTGTTTCTACCACCATATTCACCAGATCTAAATCCTGTAGAATATGTATGGAAAACAATAAAAAGAGAAGTATCTGTCACATTTGTTCAATCTAAACAACATTTAAGAAACATCATCAAAAAAGAGTTTATTAGAGTAGAAGACTCATTGTCATTTGCAAAGAGATGGATGGAAACTTTCTATCAGCAAATAAAAAGTATAATTTGTTAAGTAAGGAACTATATTACTTGGAAAAAATAAATAATTTAAAGAAAAATGGCAAAACCTCACTTATCTTCTGAGAATCATAGTTCTCAGACGGTCAGCAGCACTTGCGGACTTATCAGCAATGCCTCCTACTCTTTCAACAAGTCCTATCAGGTGGCAGACACCTGCACCTCCTATAGTGTCTTCGTTTTCGAAGATCTTTTTTGAGAGAGAAGTTTCAAGCACATCCACATCATGTTCCAGTCTTTCGACTTCAGGGATGATGGTCATAGTTTCTTTGATTTCTTCCTTGCTGAAAGAAGTTGCGAGAAGCTTGTAAAGTGCACCCGCAAGTTCATCGTAAAGCCTTGCAGTCTTCAGGGAGGTATTCATCAGTTCCAGAAAGCCTTCTTTGATTTCCTCGGGGATATCCTCACAGGATCGAAGGGTCATCCAGTAGGCAGCCGTCTGAGCATAATCCGCAATAGAGTCCTGCTGCTTAAGAAAAGAAAGGAGGTCTTTTTTATTCACGGGCAATCTTACTGATGAGGGAATGCTTGCCCTTATCTTCTGTTTGAGTTTATCAGCCTCATGTTCCAGTGTGTCAATCTCATCTGTTCTCTCCTCCAGAATAGACTGGTTTCCTGCACAGTAGGCTTCCATTGCTTCAGCCAGCTTTTCAACTGCCAGTACTCCCTTTTTTGCGTGTGCTTCCAGAGGCACAAAGGGAGATTCAGCAACCACGTCAAGGACAGAACGGATGTAGTCTTTCATAAAAAGATCACCTCTAATCCTACAAAGATCAATGCCGATGTAAGGGCGGCTATAGGAACTGTTGCTACCCAGGAAGAAATAATTTTCCAGATCACGCGTAGGTCAACGGCTGCAATCCCGCCTGCGAGTCCGACCCCTATAACCGAACCGACAAGTGTATGTGTAGTCGAAATCGGAAGGGAACTGTAACTGTGAAGCAAAACCACTGTCGCCGTTGCGAACTGGGCAGAAAAACCACGTGTAGGAGTAAGTTGCGTAATCTTTGAGCCGATTGTTTGAACCACTTTATAGCCCCAGGTGGCCATTCCTATTACCATTCCAAGGCCTCCCATCAAAAGTACCCATATCGGAATTCCGGCATCTGTACCTGAAACTCCCATAACCTTAAGTGCTGCACAGAGAGGACCAATCGCGTTTGCTACATCGTTTGACCCGTGCGCAAATGCGATATAACAACCAGTAATGAGTTGTAAGGATATGAATTTTTTCTCAACAAAAGGCAGGTCTATAGCTCTGTGAAGGAAAATCTTTCTTATTATGGAAAAGGTCAAATAAGCAAAAACTGCTCCAAGAACTGGCGATATAAACCAGCTAGCGACAATTTTCAAAAGTTCTCCCCAGTGAATGTCAGAATAAGAGATAGTTCCATTGTAAGCCGCAATCAGCCCGAAGCCGAGCACGGAACCAACTATGGAATGGCTGGTTGAAACGGGAAGGTTATAAAAAGTCGCAAGAGTTACCCAGAAACTTGCCGCAAGAATTGCAGCCAACATCCCCACCGCCACAATATTTGGGTGAACTTCGCCAACGATGCCGATGGGGACAATCCCGTTGGCAATTGTAGAGGTAACTCGTCCACCGAATAATACGGCGCCTAAAAGTTCAAAGACAGCAGCAATAACAATCACTTGCTTGATTGATAAAGATCCTGTTCCAACTGAAGTCCCCATAGCATTTGCGAGGTCATTTGCCCCTATATTCCAGGCCATATAAAGGCCGGCTAAAATAAGCGCTATGATAAGTAAATCCATTTTTTTTCTGCTCCAGAAATCTTAAACTTCAAACTTGTTATAATAACTGTAATAGTCTTAGGACTTACGCAGTTAAAATGCCGAAAACTTGATATCTTTATAAATATACTTATGGCTTAGTGTTTCTCTAAAAACGTACGGAGTTATGGACATAAATCCACCTAAGTGTACCGACATTGACTACATTAATTTTCTCATTGCGGCTTCTAACGTTTTTAGCTGTACTGAAGCTGCTAGATGTTATCCAGACATAGCTAATGCTCCTTCTCATGATGCTTTTACTCGTTGCCTTCAAAGGCAACCTCCAGACACGGAAGCACTATGGGAGGAAGTAAAAAGTTATGTCAAGCTTAAGGGAGGATACCTAATTGTTGATGATTCAACATTAGATAAACCATACGCAGAAGAAATTGCTTTTGTTCGTCGTATGTGGAGTGGAAAACATCATCGTACTGTAAAGGGAATAGGCCTGGTTACTTTAGTTTGGACTGACGGTACAACCGTTATACCTATCGATTTTCGAATTTATAACATCGATGTAGACGACAAAACAAAGAATGACCATTTCCGTGATATGCTTGACAAGGCCGAAGAACGTGGTTTTAATCCCAAATTCGTTTTATTTGATACATGGTATGCAAGTGTGAAAAACCTTAAAGCCATTAGACAGAAAGAGTGGCATTTCCTTACAAGATTGAAAAATAATCGTTTGGTAAATCCTGACAACAAGGGAAATGTGCCACTTGAAACAGTAGATATTCCTCCAAAAGGACGTGTGGTTCACCTCAAAGCATATGGATTTGTAAAGGTGTTTAGGATAGTTTCAAAAAATGGAGACACGCAACACTGGGTTACAGATGTGCAAGAGATGGATGAAGCAAAACGTGAAGATTTGGCAAAGAAGTCATGGAAAATTGAGGAATATCATAGGGGAATAAAACAGTTCTGTGGTGTCGAAAAATGTCAGGCAAGAAAGGAAGAATCACAAAGAGCACATATAATGTTCTCATTAAGAGCTTTTCTTAGACTGGAATTACAAAGAATCAAAAGTGGAATATCCTGGTTTGAAAGTGCTATGAAAATTAGAAGAGTGGCAGTGACAGAATACTTAAGGAATCCCCAATACACGTTAAATTAATTCAAATATTTGAAAGTTTGGAAAAAACAATATGCTAGGAGCCAACTGCGTAACTCCTAAGTCTGTAAACTCCAATTTTTAGTTTTTATAATAAGTTTATCTATTTCATTAGTCAAAGATTTATTATTTTCATTAATTCCTGAACACTTCTCTTGATTTCGAGTCTGTATTGTATTTCAGACCATTTCATTATATTTTATAGTTTCCATATATTTTCGAGCGCTCTATATAATCTATAGATCTATATATGACTATTTTTGGTATAGTCATATTCTTTACTTCAGGGTTAGCGGTTTTAAATCTTCAATCTGAAGGTAACAGAGGCAAACTCTAAGAGAACAAATCTTTTCCGTTATTCAAGCTAACGTAAAGTTTTTATTCGAATATGCCTTTTCGGAACTTTAACAATAATTATTAAAAAAGAGTTTCAAAAGCAAGAAGGATTGAGGGAAAATCTGGAGAAAAATGCTTGAAAAGATTATTGATTATCTGCTTATACTATTGATTATCTGTTTATACTTTTCAAGGTTTATTTGCGCCTACGATCTTGGTTTTCATAAAGAGACTTTTCAAAGAAGTTCTTAAAACGAAATTTTGAATTAACAGCATTGAGCATTTAGCAGTATAGGTTATTTAACAATAAAAACTATTTAATATAGAACAACAGAGGAAGATCTTTTTCAAGTTTCAAGCCCATGAAATTCCTGATCTCTTAGTTCTTTTTTCCTGATATTATCTCTGAGCAGGTCCAGCACCTCTTCATCCGAAACATCGTACCATCTTTCGTAAGCCTGGGCAACAGCCCTGAAATAGGCAGGAATCTCAAGCACCAGAAGCTCATCTACTATTTTCTGAAGCTCTTCTGCGACCTCTCTTCCTGCTACAGGCACTGCAACAACTATTTTTCCAGCCTTTCTGTTTTTACAAAGCTCAATGGCTGCCCGCATTGTAGAGCCCATTGCAATGCCGTCATCAATAAGAATTACAGTTCTTCCTGCAAGCTCAGGCAGGGGATTTCCTCCTCTAAGGGCTTTTATCCGCCTTTCAATCTCAGCGATTTGCTCCTGTTTTATCCGTTCAATTGTTTCCCCTGAAAGCCAGTAATGTGCGTTTTCTAAAATAAACATGCTCCCATTCTCGGCTATTGCCCCGAATCCGGCTTCAGGATTGTCCGGGAAAGGCATTTTCCTTGCAATAATGAGAGATAAATCGGCATTCAGCTTCGCTGCAACCTGCAGTCCAACTTCCACTCCCCCGCGTGGAATAGCAAGAATAATAGGATATTCAGTCCTGTATTTCTCAAGAGCTTTTGCAAGCTTTTCCCCTGCATCTTTACGGTTTTTGAACATGTTTCCACCTTATATTCAAAAATTATGCCTCTTTTCCGTACAAATGTTAAAATCAAAATATCCTCATAGGCCGCCTGTGAATTTCTACTGAAGAGCCTGAAGGAAGACTGGTTTCTGGTAAACAAAGTTCCAAAACTTTGTTTGCAACATCTTCAGGCTTGAGAACCGGTTCATTTGAAAAAAGCGAGCGGTACATGTCGGTATCCACACCTGCAGGACAGACTGCATATACCTGAAGCCCACCTCCAACTTCGTAAGCAAGAGACTCTGTAAAACCAATTGCTGCAAATTTTGAAGCGCAGTATATCGAAAGCTTTGGTATGCCATGCTTTCCTTCCCCTGAAGATATATTTACAATCCTGCCTTCTCCCCGTTTAAGCAGATAGGGAAGAGCGTACTTTGTGCAGAAAAACATGCCTTTCACGTTTGTATCCATAATCTCATTATATTCTTCGGTTGAAGTCTCCACAAGATATTTCCTGTATGCTACTCCTGCATCGTTTACGAGAATGTCAATTTTTCCAAAAGCGTTTACTGCCTTTGAAACCATGTCAATGACTTCCTCTTCTTTTCTAATGTCGGTCTTTACCGCAAGAGCTTTTCTACCTTCCCTTTCCACCAACCTGGCAGTTTCTCTAATTTCTCTTTCGGTTCTAGCGACAATTACAATATTGGCTCCTTCTCTTGCCAGTGACAGGCAGATAGCCCTTCCAATTCCTCTTCCCCCACCGGTTACAATGGCTGTCTGGCCTTTCAATCTCATAGCAGTCACTCTACAGTCATTTAATTAATTATTAAGCAGGATAAGGATATAATTTTGGAAGCAATATTTCTGAACTGCAATCAAGAACTCTCTCTTAAAAGGAAAGGGGATTCCGGCAAAAGAATGCAAGAAGACCTGGCAAAAAGATAATGTATATATTATAAATCTGCCAGAGCCACCTGCTACAAAGTCTGTCAGTTACCTAATAGAAGTCTGCCAGAGCTACCTATTAGAAGTCTAACAGAACTATCTACTACAAACTTTCTGAAATTATTGCCCAGAATTGCCGGAAGTCTACCCTTTAAGTTTCAGCCATTAAAGCTGGGGGACTGGAAGAGCCTGTATCTCGATTATCTTCCCGGATGTAACTTTTGAATCAGGCGAAGCAAGTTCCAGCACCTTTTCTGCGATGTGCTCTGGTTTGAGTGAAGGTCTGTCCGAAAAGAGTGACCTGTACATATCCGTATCCACACCGCCCGGGCAGATTGCATAGACTTTTATTTCTCCTTCCAGCTCGGCAGCAACGGACTTTGTTATGCCGTTTACTCCAAACTTCGAAGCACAGTATACAGATAAATCCGGAAGCCCGTGTAATCCTCCTACTGAGGATATATTGATGATTTTCCCATTATTGCTCTCTCTGATGTATGGAATCGCATACTTTGTGCAGAGAAAAACTCCTTTTAAGTTGGTATCCATCATTTTTTCGTACTCTTCCAGGGTGGTATCTTCCAGCTTCTTTTTGTAGGCCACACCTGCGTTGTTGATAAGAATATCAAGCCTGCCGCATTTGTCAATTGTCATTGAAATCAGGCGTCTTACGTCCTCCTCATTCTGCACGTCAGCCTGGACAGCCATGGCTTTACTGCCCATTGCTTTTAATTTATTTACCATCTCTTTGATTTTACTCTCATTCCTTGCTGCAATAACGACGTTTGCTCCCTCTTTTGCCAGAGCAAGGCAGATAGCTTTTCCTATCCCTTTGCTCCCCCCGGTTACAAGAGCTGTTTGACCTGCTAAACTCATTACTATCCCCTTTATCGGTTTATTTTTATCTAATTGTTTTTTATTAAATAAAAGATAAAACGGATAAAAAAAGGGATATATTTTTGGAAATTAAGTTTCTGAAAAGAAGTTATTCTCGTGAGAATGAACTTTTTGTTACTCTCAATTTCTTCGGTTGTCAGCCTCTTATGATTGTTGAGATTCAAATATTCATTATATTACTTTTGAAAGTTGGAAAATAGTAATGGCAGCGAAGATGAGACCTTAATTACCCTATACCTTTTTTTGGCTAGATAGCTATGATCTCTCACAAATTAGTACAAAATTAATAATTATCTTATTGTTAATTTTTGTCGTCTTGAAGGTAGTTGTTTTGAAAGCATTACCAATGACGACTGTAACAAAAACACTTTAAAAAGATTAGAAAAACCTGGAAGCTTTTTTGTTCCTCTTACCTATCCCCCGACAAAGTAACCCAAAAAATATTCCCTCAATATATTCTTTGGATTAAAATATCTTCCAGGCAATTCTTTACTCACATACCATCCAGTCGTTTCCCCTTTGTGTTGACCTCTTTGTTTTGACCCCTTTGTTTTTGTCTTAGTGGTCTATCCACTCCGTTTTTATCCGTTTGTTTGGGTTTGTTCTCTTATTCTCATGAGGTTGGATCTGTTCTCTTATTCTCGTGGGGTTCCAAGCTATAATTATTCCCAAACTTATTTAAAATAAATTATATGAAAAATTGGTTCCAAGCAAATAATATTCACGCATAAAATGTTTTTTTAGCAAACAACATTTGAATATTAATTATTATTTTTTAGGTTCTGTATTTTTTCTTCACTGCAAAACACAGAATTTTTTACTTATGCACAGGTTCTGTATCAAAAACTATGTATAAACGATAGAAGGAAGCTCTGAATATGAAATTATAAATTTTACAGAGAAAACTGAAATAATGGAAGGAAAAAGTGTGTAAAGACGTTTTTCGAAGAAAAAGGGCTTTTTGACGGATAAGCCCGTTACTGCTCAGTTGTTACGAATGATAATGAAACAAAATTGTACGAGAAAGTATTCAAGCAATAGAAGAGGTGACCAAGTATTCAAGCGGACATCAGATGGCTTCGGCTTGGGATGTGATCATCCTGGCAACCTCGGCCCGACAATTTCCACATAGTTCCCATCATCTTGTGCAAGCCACAAAATTCCGTGCAATAAAATTGTTTTAAGCACGTCAGCAGGCATAACTAGCATGTCATTTGAGAGTCACCTATCTGGGTAGTCATACTTACACTTCTTGCCTTTTATACCTCTGAAAGTAAGTCGATTCCTGTGATTTCTTGCCTCCGTTTGCACGTAAAAATCCGGTTTTTGTGAAAGTTGACAGGGATGAAACAAAAGGAGAAGAATTAAGCTGAGATCACTGAAAATTGCCATAACGTATTATGGAATTGTTGATGTGCTATTTGATCTTATAAGCTGCAGACAAGAACAATCTGCAGCCCATAAGGAGATCTGTCCGGGGTATCAGTGTATCGATTGAGAAAGAGGTTACTTCCGAGACGAAGCTTTTTTGTTGAAAATAAGAGTTGTATGGATCCTGGAATATTTTTTTGAATCGAATCACTTGATACCTCCAAAATATAAATAAACCAAATTTGTTATATAGTTTTTGGATATATTCTATATATTTTGATTTTTGCTATTGAGAAATATAATAGCATTGATGCAATAATTGTGTAAATTTTACTCATAAAACTAATCGGAATCACTGACAAGTGGCTCAAGGTGTAATAGAGTTAGGTGGTCAGAAGAAGCAAAAGGCACTCGTAGTCTGGAGAAAAAACATATTTTTAATATACTCGTCGATGTTTGCGGAAATCAGAGGATCGTGACGAGAGCAATATTGTATTAGTGTCAAATTACTTATATTTTATATTGAGCTTGTTTATAATTACTTAACTGGCTCTACAAACTTATTCTAAAATTCTACTCAAAAACAAGATGTAAGTCGGCGGGAAAGAACAACTCCGCCAACGGGTTTGTGAGGGGCAGGGAAAGAATAAGACCTGCCCCTTATGATTACAGACCAAACTTCATTATTTGGATTTTTCATCTTTCTCTGGTGTTTCTTTTTTCTTATTTGTAAATTGATGTTGTTGTTTACTGCCAAGTGCTACATCCTTCTCTACTCTTTTCCCTGTACCAGAAAAATGACTTCCTCCATCTGCCATAATAGTTCTCCTTATTTCAATATACTTAACAGAAGAATAAAGTAAACTATTAACACAAGTACACTTATCATAAACAATAAGTATGATCTGTTTAACCATTTAGCAATTTGCTCATTTTGGTCGCGATTTTTGACAATATTGCCTGTAATATCCTCGGTCATCTTTTTATAGATTTCCTTTTTTGCTGGTTTATTTTCTACACAATATTTAGTAAAATCGTCGGCTTTCAAAAACCACCAATCTCTAACATTGAGAGCAATTAACCCACACAAAATAGATGATGTAAAAAATACTAATATTAAGAAAATTAAAATAAGTAGAAATGTAGCAGAGAATATTTTCTCTTTAGTTACGGCATCTGCCGATGCTATTAATGTAGATAGAGAAGCCACAGTTAAACTAAAAATTACACCCACAAACCCAACGATACCAGTCGCCTTATTTTCAATATCACGAGTTTTTTGCCATTCGGTGTTACACATATCAACTACTGACTCATATATTAGCTTCTCACATTCTTCGTCACTTTGATTAATATCACTTTGAGATTTTATACACATCATTTTAGTCCTGAGAGTTGGTGTGTTACAGATGTTATAGCAAACATTACTAACAATAAATTTAATATGTAAAATAGTATTTAACTTATATCATAATTTGCATTAGATTTATTAAAAAGTCACTGTCATCCAGTTGAAGTTAAAAGCGATGAGAGAAGAACATGAGTACATTGAAAGAACAAGAGTTTCCTATAACAGATCCTAGTTTAAATGAGATTCATTATAATAATGTTCCAAAAAGTTCTAGGGTTTTCATAAGTTACAGTCACGATTCTAATAAACATAAAAAAAGTGTGTTGCTGCTTTCAAACCGCTTGCGTAGAGAAGGAATCGATTGTAATATCGATCAGTACGAAACCTCTCCTCCTGAAGGATGGTTTTGTTGGATGAGCAATCAAATTGAAGAAGCTGATTTTGTTCTTATCGTCTGTACGGAAAATTATGAAAAGCGATTTAAAGGAAAAGATGAAGTTGGAAAAGGTATGGGTGCAAAGTGGGAAGGTGCAATTATAACACAAGAACTATACTACTCCGGAGCTAACAATAAGTGTATTCCTATTGTGTTTTCTCCTCAAGATTCAGAATATATTCCTTCTATTCTTAAAAGTGCCACCTATTATGTGCTTAACATGGAGGAAATTAATGATGAAATTTATGATGAACTCTATGCCCGTCTTACATACCAAAAACTTGTCATAAAGCCAGACATTGGGAAATTAAGACCTATAACATCAAAATATTGCTCAGCATCCGTAAGCACACAAAAGAAAAAAGGAGGTATAGTCGAGAGTCATCAGAAACCTATGATTGGGGAATTAAGAAAAATAACTACTGAGCCTCAGAGTTCAAAGATTCATGAAACTTTCACCAGCCCTTCTACAGGCATGGAATTTGTTTTGATCCCTGCAGGCGAATTTATGATGGGATCAATGAAAGTTGCAGCTGGAAAACCTGTTCATAAAGTTACAATTAAGAATTCTTTTTACATGGGGATATATCCTGTAACTCAGAAGCAATGGACTGCTATAATGAATAATAATCCTTCTCACGTCAAAGGTAATGACCTACCTGTAGAACATGTGTCATGGAATGATGCACAAGAGTTCATCAAAAAACTGAATGAAAATGAAGACACTGATAAGTATCGTCTTCCTTCCGAAGCTGAGTGGGAGTACGCCTGCAGATCTGGTACACAAACAAAATATTATTTTGGAGATGACGCGTCAGAACTTAGGAATTATGCTTGGTATTGTAGGAACTCAAGGGATACAACACATCCAGTTGCTCAAAAAATGCCAAATTTTTGGGGTCTTTATGATATGCATGGGAATATCTGGGAGTGGGTTCAGGATAGTCGTCGTTCTAATTATGTTGGTGCACCATCAGATGGCAGCGCATGGGAAGATGGCGATAACTCAGTACGTATCTTAAGAGGAGGTAATTATGTTAGTGGAGACTTTGTATGTCAGTCAGCGTACTCAGATCTAGCAGCCGCCGAATCTGGATTTTGTGCAGGTTTTCGTGTTTTGAGGAAAATGTAACTTATATTACAACCATATTTTTGGGTCTGTGACTAGCTAGGTAATTCCCCTAGGTTCGTGCAGGTACAGGATACATGCAATCGCAGCTATTTCATAGCATTTTACCATACCAATACAGAATTTGAAAAGGAAAATAAGAAAAGCAAATGTTTAGAGGTTAACCTTGAATTGATAATTATCAAAATTTTTGTAGACATCGTATACTTCTTCTGCTAATGTGTTAATATCGAGCTGATCTCAAAACTCTAAATTTCCTTCTATTATATCAAATTTGGAATAATCACTCAATCCTCTGACAATGAGCACACTTATGAACTTTTTATTGGCGTGGAAATAAAATTGGTTTTGAGATGGGCTCTTACATAATCATTCCAATATATCAAAATAGAATTGGAATTTACTCAGTGTCTAACTTTTTGCGTTGCCTGCTGTTGCAGCGGGTGTTGAACTTTCAAATGATTTTGAATCTGCGAAATCATTTCTGGATACAACATTAAATCTTATCTGCAGGGTTATATTCAGTGACGAGATAATTTTAGGAATATAACCACAAGCGCCAGAATACCAGTTAATAAACTGAAAGCTGGTGCAGATGCTGGTGAAGATAAATTTTCTGAAGATGGCTTTTTTGAAGTGGATTGATTTTCGGATGCAGGCTGCTCAGAAGTAGGAGTTTCGCCTTGGTAATGTTCGTTGGAGATATAAGGATAAGCTACTGTGAATTCACCTTGAACCAGAGGTTTATCTTCACCGACATTATGTATTTGATACCAAATATTCACAGGCATTGTTCCACCTTCCCATTCTCCAGTTGGTTTTAGTGTCCATTCGTAAGTATATGTTCCAGGATCTAAGGATTCAAAATATAACTTTTTATCAAACTCTGAAGGACCAGTTATAACTTCATAAGGTGTTCCCACCCTTAAACTACAAATTTTTACAAATAATATCGATGTCTGGTTTAATTTTAGATCAATTTTTATTTTAAACGGTTCTCCTATCTTCAGTGTAGGTTTAACTACTTCTTTTCCCGGTAAAAGCTGATCATTATAGTAAACATCTATAGTACCATATTGAGAACCTGCTGAAACTATATTTGTCAACAAAAGAAGTACCATTCCAAGTATAAAAATTCTAAATTTCATGATTATTCACCAAATTGTGCAACAAGAGTTTCATATCCAGCTGATTTTTCAGTAGAACCACCTGTTTTATCTCCAACTCCTTTTGGACCAGGCCCAACTATAGTAGTAGAGTACCCAACAAATTGAAATGTTAGTGGAACGTTATCTCCAATGTATTTTCCATTGTGTAAGATTGAATCATCTTTTCTGATGTACATCTGTCCTTTATGCCCAAAGTAAGGTTTAGGAATAACTTCATTATCGTTATCGTTGACTTTAAATTCGTTATACATTCCAACTGCCTCATATGACCACACATTAACCGTAAAAATCCAGTGTGGCGGCAATACTGGCAACCCGCAGGGAACAGCTGCCATCGTCCCATCCAGTTTTTTTGAAATTTTGTCTTCTATTTCACCGGAATACTTGTCAGCAGTTTCATTTGCCAAGTTTTTCAGCTCATTATCGATTTTCCCAAAACCGGCATCAATAACTTCACCTTTGTTTATTGTAACTGCACAGACCCCATTTGCAACTCCTATTTTGATGTCAGTATCCACCCTATTCAGAATAGCTTCAAGCTCATCAGGTTCAACAGGAGGGTTTGAATTTCGAATTTCCGTTTTCATTATAGAAGCAAGTTCAACTGCCAGTTCATCCGTTGTAGATTTTTCGAGAATTTCATTGTCCGAAAGCCCGTTAAGGTAAGTTGTCGTGACTTCCCTGATTCGACTATCCTCTATGCAGTCGGAAATAACAGGGTTTGAGCTAACCTCTTGAACTACATTTTCAAGAATCTGAGACCTCATTTCCTGTGCATACATGTGTTTCAGGTTGTAAACTTCCGTGTCAAGACAAGTTGTATCCAGCGAAATATTCTGCTCGCTGAGGTTCTGTTCAAGCAGGAAAACTTCTGCGTTCAGGTTGGAAATACTCTGGCTGATCTGCTGTGCCATTTCAGTTTTTACGTACTCATCGCTTGAGGCGATAATATCTCCAATTTCCTCGGAAATGCCGGTTGTGAAAATGCAGGTGTTCCGGACACCCAGGGGATAAATCGTTTTTCCGCTCATGGTGTCAGCCCATTCGTATTCCTCTCTAAGGTCAAAATCAGGATCATGGTATAGATAGTTCGGTTTCTGGTCAACGATCAGGGTCAGGTTTTCTGTCCAGTTGTATTTGCTTTCCGGCTGGCCGGTGACGGTCATTGTTGAGATTATACCCATGTCCTCCCCCAGAGCCGAAGCTGCCTTCTCGATTGCAGGATTGTTAAAAAGGGTCATAGGGCCTGAGGTCACGCTGTCAAGCAGACCGGTATCAAGGCCTTTTTTCTCCAGGGCCTTGAGAACATAGGAGTTGAGGTCAGAATCCAGTTTACGGTTTTTCTGGTCAATATCTTCAAGCAGCTTGCTGTACGCTTCATTTTTTGCAATGTACCGGGCCGAGTCACTTGAAGCGTACATTGTTCCTGAAGGCGTAAGGTACTGTTTTTTATTTACGTAAGCTTCCCGGTCTTTTTCCAGTTCCATAATAAGTTTTTCCGCAGTTTCCACCTGAAGGGCTGTTGGGTTCTGGCCAGGAGAATCAAGAAGAGAATAATTGAAGGACGGATTGTCCTTTTTCACCGAATCCAGCATTTCCAGCACTTCTTCTGCCATAATTCGGTGCAGCCAGAGTGGAATATCGCAATTAACAGCATTCTTGGGCAAATATTTTCCATCAGGATAGGCCCAGAACATGCTTTCTATTGTCCTTAAATCCACATACGCATCCTTGTATTTGTCGGCAGCGTCGGAACAGCATGGGTCAAACCTTTCGGTTTTAGTTGTGCTGTTGTCTATGATGCTGTTTTTGCTGTTGTCTTTGCTGTTGTCTGTACCGTTATCTACATCTTCGGCACTGCCTATGCTGTCTGTGTTGTTCAAATAGAGAGTTGTTTCCCGGTATTCCCGCTCTATCGGATCAGAATAAGTCAACAAACCGGAATAGCCGCCTGTTGGAGGACATTTATGGTAGATTATTGTTAGGTTTTCAGATTCGGTTTCGGCATGGGAAAGTGATACAATATTGTTTTTGCCTACAGCTTGGGAATTCGAGTCGCTTGCCGTATCAGAATGCGTCACAGTTGTATAATTTCCGTCAGGTAGCTTTTCCCTGGTTTTCCATCTATAGGTATAATCGTAATCATAGTCTATTTTCCAATTTGTCCTTATTTTGTAGGATATATCGTACCTGATTCTCCAATCAAAAATGTGGTCTTCCTTATCCAGGTAGCCTTCACTTCGGTTTTCGACCATAAGAGTATCATTACTTACATAGGAGAAATGAGGTTCAATGTTCACATCGGTTATATCAGCCGAGGTCAGGCTGACAGACGTCGATGTGACCGACCAGCTGGTTACATCTCCTTTAGGAGGGTCAATTGAAGGGTTTAAGGATTCGAAGTAAGAAATTTGGGTTGGATAGCTCCAGGAATAAGAAGGCACAAGAGATCCCCTGTGTGTTCCTGATGCATAATATCTTGAATCCCAGCTAATGGTTTGCCTGCTGAACGAAACTGATTCCGGGTCAAAATTTGTAGTGATTAGAGAGCTCATCGTGTCTGGAGAATCAAAGCCGTCTCTCAGGATCTGTCCCTGGACTGATGCGGTATAAACGCTGTCCGTGACCGAATGGATTAGATCAGGATTTTCCTCTGCCCACGCGTGGTCGTTGAAGACCCAGCCGTCAAGAACTTCGTCGGTATAATCGGAGGCTGAAAGTTCGATTTTCGAACTTTCGGAGAGATCTTCAAAAGAGGTATTTGTCGTTTTAAGGGATTCATCTATACTTTTTTCAATATCCAGAGAGAAGGATTTATTCTGGGCAAGTGAGTCGTAAGTTGTTGTCAGGTTTACGCCTCTATTCACTTCGTAAGCCGAAACTGAGGTATTAAGATTGGTAGAGTTACTAAGAACGGTAGAGTTCAGGCTGGAGTTCGAGCTTAAACCTGTTTTCTCGCTTCTGGAATTGAAAATGTCTTTGTAGAGGACTTTTCCATTATAGTAGCTTGTGTAGGTAAGGGTCAGAGGGTCAACCGAATCAAAAATCCTCTTCTGGGTATAAAGTGTAGCCCCGTTAATCGAGCTTGAAAGGGCAGGATTTGTCAGGATATTGAGAGGGCCGTTTGCATAATGCTGCCAGGGGCCGTAGATAAAAGTCCTCAGGTTTGTTGCTCCCAGCACTAAATTTGATGTCGAGTCAAGCCTCGAAGTGTTTCCAAGCTCTGTTTCGTACTCCCTGACAAGCTCTTCGAGAAGAGGCTCTCTTGACGTGATCAGTGTGGAAAGCTTCATACTGCTATTGAAACTTTCTCCTGATTCAAGGTTAACAAGGGTATAGTTCAGGGAAGGAATTTCAAAAACATAATAAATAGTGTAATTTTTGTCAGTAGATGAAACGCCAGCAGGTGAAATGTCAGCAGGTGAAATGTCAGCAGGTGAAATGTCAGTAGATGAAATGCCAGCAGGTGAGATTTCACGTTGCAGAGTTCCGGTTACTTTTCTTATTTTTATCTGTTCTGGTTCGATATCAGGTTCCACATTAATTGCGTATTCCCTGAAAGTGTGGCTGTTTCCCTGATAGTTTGTAGAAAGCAGCGTGTTAAAAGCGTCTGCTGTGATATCTTTTATCGGGCTTACTTCAATTACGAACCAGTCAGAGGCTTTGAGTTCGTCCCCGTAATAAAGTTCGATTGAGGCATATCCCGAGGCTGCAGAATCCGGAATTTTCACGGCTTCCTCAAGTGAAACTTTTTGGAAAAAGCCGGTTGCCTGGCCGTAGTTCACACTCTTGATTTCGCGGCCTGAAGAGTCAGTGACAATTAGCAAAATATCCCGGTTTTTCCATAGGGATTCGATCTTGCCCCAGATATCGGAAGGCAGGTTTATAGAAATCTGAAGTGTGTCCTCCCGTTCGATGTTCTGGTTTTTTGGGATTACCATAAAACCATCTTCCGAAAACCTGCTAACGGCATTGCCTTCAGGCAGTATTACAGGGTGTTCTCCCTGCCATTCAAGGGCTTCCATTCCTGCATAATTGAGGCAGCGAGCAAGGTCGAACGAGGCAAGGTTGATGGCATCCTGCCTGGGATCATTATTTTCGGTCGTATAAATGGTCTCAGCGACTTTGCTATCTATTCTCATAAGATATACTGAAGTAAAGGTAGCAGCAAGCAAAATGAAAATTCCGATCACGGCATAGGGTATATAGGCACAGCTATCCTCAATGAAATATGAAAAATCATTAGAGAATTTCCCGACCATCACCCTATCCCCAAAAACAGGAATATAAACGTAAATCAACTAATAAGCCAGTCAAATGCAAAAAATATTAAAGAGTTCTCTCAATAAATACTTTACTTTTAAGCGGAAAAAACACTGGTGTCAAAAATAAAAAATTGAATCTAGCTAAAAATGGAAATATATCAAAATAAGTTAGAAATCTCAAAATTAATAGGTACAAAATAAAGCAAAAATGAAGAACCAGTAATAAAAAAACTAAATAATATAAAATAAAGGAAACTGGAATTGTATGGAATCAGTATTTTTATTTTTGTTCTTAGTTTTTCCAGTGCTGTTAATAAGCTGTTAATAATTTAATATTTCTTTTACTTCTCCTTTAGTTTTGTTTTAACTATTCTGTAACAGGCAACTTAATATATCATTTAACTCAAAACAAATATTTTAAGAATTTTCCTTGAGATTAGAGTCGATATGTATATATTTTAAGGAAATTACTTTGTCTGTTAAAGCACGAAATTCAAAATATTTGCCAAGCGATTTAAAAACACAACACAAAAATTTAAAAAGCTTTAAATAAGAAATCAATAAAGAGTTAAATGAAAAATTTAAAGAGGTCTAAATTAAAAATTTAATTAAAAATTAAGAAAGAATTAAGTGATAAATTAATAAAGAGTTTAGTTAGAAATTAAGAAAGAATTAAGTGAAAAATTAATAAAGAGTTTAGTTAGAAATTATGAAAGAGTTTAGCTAGAAATTAAGAATGAATTAAGTGAAAAAAAGTAAAGTGAAAAAACGCTGATCTCAATGACAGACAAAGGAAGTATGAGAGAAAAAACCCTCAAAATAGAGAAGTTTGCAGGATACCTTCTGCCAGTGGTTATATTTTCCCTGGCTTTGTGGACTCTGGACAGACAGATACGTCACTTGCAATCGATGTATGTACTCAGAAGTATTACCAGCATTCCACTGAGCCATATAGAACTTGCGTTCTTTTTAACTTTCTTGAGTTATCTTACTTTAACAGGTTATGATTACTTGGCAGTTCGTCATATTAATCACCCTATGCCTTATAAGCAGACTGTCAGTGCTTCTTTTATCAGTACGTCCATAAGTTATAGTGTTGGTTTTAACGTCCTGACAGGAAGTTCCCTGAGATACAGGTTGTACTCAAGAAACGGGCTGAACCTGCGCCAGATCTGGGAAATTATTATTTTCTGCATACTCACCTTCTGGGTTGGGTTTTGCTTTGTAGGCGGTTTGCTTTTCACATTCTATCCTGTGAAACTGTCGGATTACGTACCCGAGATCCCTATCCCGTTAAACCTTATTGGAATTCTTTTACTGCTAAGTGTTGCTATTTATTTCATTTTCTCGTTCAGGAGATTGAATTTTAGGGCAAAAGGATACCAGATCAGGGTCCCTGAACCGAGAATAGCGTTCTTGCAGCTTGGCTTATCGTCAGTAGATTACCTGCTTTCGGGAAGCATTATCTATTTCCTTTTGCCTTCAAATCCACATCTTACCCTGCTTCATGTCCTTGTGTTCTTTGCGCTGGCGCAGATTATAGGGCTGATAAGTACTGTCCCGGGCGGGCTTGGGGTTTTTGAAACCCTTATGCTGTTTATGCTGGAACCGTATTTCGGCACGGTCGATATAATTAAACCGCTTCTTCTTTTCAGGACAATTTACTATTTCGTACCATTCCTTATTGGGTTGCTGGCTCTTATGTTCTATGAATATCAAGAGAGAGACGAATTCCTGAGGAAAATTGAGAAAGCCACGTATTCAAGCCTATCCGAACTAACACCTCAGGTCTTTTCGATTCTTGTTTTCCTTGGAGGAGTTTCCCTTCTCTTTTCCGGAGCTCTACCTTCAGATCCAAGGTACCTGCATGACCTTAATTACATTATTCCTCTTCCTTTAATCGAAGCCTCCAGGCTTTTTGGAAGCATTATGGGAGTATTACTCCTACTCCTGGCAAACGGCCTCTGGAAAAGAATTGATGGAGCCTATGTTCTTTCTCTTTCCGTACTTTTGATGGGCGGGATATTTGCCCTTCTGAAAGACCTGGATTACCATGAAGCTGCGATTCTTTTTATCCTGTTTTTCTTTTTGCTTCCCTGCAGGAAATATTTTTACAGAAAATCCTCTCTTATGCATCAGTCTTTTAGCAAAAGTAATGTAACTGCAATAACCCTGGTCTTCGTAAGCTTCGTATGGCTTGGATTTTTTTCATACCATAACGTGAAATATTCAAACGAACTCTGGTGGCAGTTCGGGATTAATTCCCAGGCCTCCAGTTTTTTAAGGGCTACGGTCGGAGCTTTCATTCTGCTTCTTGTTCTTGGGATGGCAAAAATCCTTAGCCCCTTTTCCAGGGACATTCACATGCCAGGGGCAGAGGAGATGGAGCTTGCAAAAAAAATTGTTAATCAGAGTGAGGAAACATCTGGAAACCTGGTATTTACCGAGGACAAATATCTGTTTTTTGATGATGAAAAGCAGGCTTTTTTAATGTATGGAGTTTCCGGAAAGACCTGGGTTGCAATGGGAGATATCGTTGGAACCAGTAATCATGCAAAAGAGCTGATCTGGGACTTTTATGAAATGAGCAAGCTGCACCAGGGAAGGGCTGCTTTCTATGAGGTAAGCGAAAAATATATTCCGGTTTATCTTGACCTTGGTCTGACCCTTATAAAAATCGGGGAAGAGGCGAAAGTTCCCCTTGAGGCTTTTACCCTGGAAGGAAGTGCAAGCAAAGATTTCCGTTATACCGTAAGGAATGTGGAGAAAAAAGGATACTGGTTTGAAATTATCTCTGAAGAAGAGGTTCAGAGCCTTATGCCTGAACTAAGAAATATCTCGGATGCCTGGCTCAAGTTGAAAGCAGGAAAAGAAAAGCGATTCTCAATTGGCTACTTTGACGAGAAATACCTGAGCAATTTCCCTATTGCCATTGTCAGGAACGAGTCCGAAATCGTTGCTTTTGCAAACATCTGGGCAGGCGCGGATAATGAAGAAATCAGTGTTGATCTCATGCGCCACAGTTCCGATGCCCCTGACAGGACGATGGAATATCTTTTTGTCAAGCTCATGCTCTGGGGAAAAGAAAACGGGTACAGGCGCTTTTCACTCGGAATGGCTCCCCTTTCAGGGCTTGAAACACGGCAATTTGCTCCGATGTGGCATAAAATCGGGTCTTTAATCTTTACTCATGGAGAACACTTTTATAATTATAAAGGACTGCGGGATTTTAAGGAAAAGTTCAATCCTGTCTGGAGCCCGAAATATATTGCTCTTCCCAATGGGTTCAAACAGGGCCTTGCCTTAAAAGATATTGCAGCTCTGATCTCAGGAGGAGTTAAAGGGATCTTCTCAAAAGAAAATAAGCGACCAGCAAGCCGTAGAGGAAAGCAGCAGCTGTCTGAAAAGCCATCTGAAGAACTCACCTGAGTTTTCTGCCGGTTGAGTGGCTGAATGACTGAATAACTGAATAACTGAATAACTGAATAACTGAATAACTGAATAACTGAATAACTGAATAACTGAATAACTGAATAACTGAATAACTGAATAACTGAATAACTGAATAACTGAATAACTGAATAACTGAATAACTGAATAACTGAATAACTGAATAACTGAATAACTGAATAACTGAATAACTGAATAACTGAATAGCTGAATAGCTGAATAGCTGAATAGCTGAATAGCTGAATAGCTGAATAGCTGAATAGCTGAATAGCTGAATAGCTAACTAGCTCAGCACTTTTTATATCAGTTTTTTAAGTTTATCCAGAATCAAAAACATAAATTTCTTTGTGGCATCCAGATATTCTTTTTTCCCGAGCATTTCCTCTTTTTTCTGTACAAACGGTCCATTTTCCATCCCATCCCCAAACCACTTGATCAAACTCAGAATTCTGTCTTCATTTACTTCAGGATGAAACTGAAGCGCTATAACTCTGTCATTGTAGATAAACCCCTGATTCCTACAGCCTTCGCTTTCAAAAAGTTGAACGGCCCCTGCAGGAAGGTCAAATGTCCTGGAATGCCAGTGAAAAAACATGATCTTGTCCGGCAGCCCTTCAAAAAATTTCGGCTTATTCTCGCCTCCAGATGCCCTTACAGGAAACCAGCCCATTTCCACGTGCCTGTTTTCATACACGCGGGCTCCGAGGATGTCGGCAAGTAATTGTGCGCCAAGGCAGATTCCCAGTATAGTTTTTCCTGCTTCAATTGCCTGCTTGATAAACGCTTTTTCATCTCTCAGCCAGGGATTATCTTTATAGTCGTAAACTCCAATCGGGCCACCCATGATGATAAGAAGGTCAAATGATTCAAGCTCTGGAGGGCTTATCGTTTCGTAAAAACGGGTTGATTCAAGCCTGTTATTTTTAGTTTTTGTATACTCTTCAATGGTGCCGAGGGTGTTTATTGAAGAGTGCTGGAGGACATGGACTTTCATGAAAGATCAGTTTTGAAGTTTTATGGGCTATGAGTTACCTAACTAGGCTACAATTTTCATATATTATAAACGTTTATTTTATTACAACGGGAGCGCAGAGGGTCACAAGCACCTCATTCTTTACAGGCTGTCCGACAATTACTGGGAGTAATGAAACATAATAGTCTAATGGTAGGTTGGAACTTTTTATTTATAAAATTTGTATTCTGTTCCTTATTCATCCTTCACCTTCCACTTTCCGGCTTTCGCCAGAAATTGTCGAGGAAAGAGACTTTACGCCTTAGAGTTAAATATATATGGTGATTATGGAGGTCTTTTTAAACTCCATAAATTTTATATGGATAAACTCCTTTAATTAAATGGTAATGAATGAGGCAGATTTCTCAAACTGTGTAAGTTATTCATGTAGAAGGCAAAACGATTTTATCTAGTTACTTTTATTCTTTAATTGTTCGCGCTTACGCAAGTATAGAGACAGTACAGAATAGTGAGTGTAATGATAGTTTGAAACTCTTCATGAAAAGTCTTCATAAGAACTCATTAGAATAAACAGGGGTATTTAATGAGCTCAGTTAAGATAAATAATTTGATTGTTGGTTCTTTTATTCTCCTCGCATTGATATTATATTTCTTTTCAGGTTTTTTATCTATAGCAGGAGCTGTTACAGGTAAGGAACTGGTTGTAGAAGACAATGAGAGGAATGAAGCTCATAAAAAGACTGAAGTCGCTCCTGATCTTTATGAGATAATGGCACAGCGCCCATCTTCTATAGAAGGCTTGATTGATAAGGGAAATGCGGTATACTCTCTTAAAAAATATCAACTCTCTGTAAATTGCTATAATGATGCACTTAAGATCGATCCTAATTCCTCATTGGCCTGGTATGGAAAAGGACGTTCTCTGGCCGAACTGGGAAAGAATGAACAAGCAGTCAATTGTTATGAAAAGGCTCTTTCTACCTTTCCGGCCTCTTCCGAAAACTGGTATAACAAGGGTAACAAACAGCTTGAGCTAAAGAAATATGTTGAGGCTATCAACTGCTATGACAAAAGCTTTGCTGCCAATGCCTATCTCTCCACAGTGTGGTACCGAAAAGCTCTTGCTTCTGAACAGCTGGGGCTTAATCAGGAAACTCTAAACTCCTATGACAAATCTATTGAACTGAATTCCAATTCTTCCAGCTCTATGCAGATGCAGGGAATGGCTTACCTCGGGCTTGAAAAGTATCCTGAGGCAATTGAATGCTTTGACAGCGCTCTTAATATCACTCCTGAAAACGCTGAACTCTGGTATCAAAAAGGTGTAGTTCTTGATAAGTCCGGTGATGACGAAACTGCAATAGACTGTTATGATAAAGCAATTTCTTTTAATCCGGATATGGCAAGTGCCTGGCATAATAAAGGTTTTAACCTTGAAAAGATGGAAATTTATGATGAGGCGCTTACTTGCTACGAGTTTGTTCTTCTGTCAGAGCCTGAAAATCTTGATGTTTTACAGAGAAAAGGTGTATGCCTTGAAAAGCTCGGGAGAAATGATGAAGCTCTTCAATGTTATGACGAGGTTCTGGTCTACAATCCTGACAATTCCGAGGTCTGGTATAGTAAAGGCTCTCTGCTTAATAAGACCGGTCAGTATGACGCTGCAATAGAATGCTATGATAAGGCGCTTAACCCGGACACAGGGATTCAGGTTGAAGAAATCGGAAGTGATTCACTCGAACAGCTAAGAATTTACGAAGCTGCACTTCCGTCTTATCCTGAAAATCCTGAGTTTAAGTCATCTACAGTTAAGATCTGGTACGAGAAAGCCCTATCTTTTGATAAGCTTGAAAAATACGAATCTGCGATTGAATGTTATGACAAGGTTCTTGAAACTGAGTCCGGACATGCTGTTGTCTGGTATATGAAAGGCCTGGACCTTGAAAAGCTTGGCAGGTATGAAGAGACAATTGAATGCTATGACCGAGCCCTGAAACTGGATTCCAGGTATGCTAAAGTCTGGTACCAGAAAGGCTTGGACTCTTCAAAAATCAAAGACTATAAAGATGCAGTCGAAAGCTATGATAAAGCTCTCGAGATTGACGAAAACTATACCCTTTCCTGGGCTGGTAAGGCTTTTGCCTTGGCAAAACTTGTAGAATACGAAAGTTCACTCACATGTTACAACAAAGTCCTTGGGGCTGTGCCCAGCAGTGCAGTTGCCTGGTATAATAAAGGGCTTGTTCTTGATGAACTCGGAAAGCACGAAGAAGCTTCAGAATGCTATAACCAGACTCTCCTGATCGATCCCGAATATTCGGCTGCACGCTTTAAGTTAAATATGGAACGGAACTCAACAGAAGACTCAACAGAAACTCCAATACCAGAGCACGTTAAAAACAATAGTGCAGATGCCAATCCTGCCCAGATTCTTTCTGGAGGTTTCTGGGCTTATCTTCTGAACTATGAATACGCAAGCCCAGAGGACCATGCCGAGCCTTCCGAAGATTTGAACCTGTTTAGTCCCGAGATCAGTTACGATGCTGTATGGTATGGAAAGGCCTCAATCTACAGTAAACTCGGAATGTACGACGATGCACTTAATTCTTATGATATGGCACTTACAATTAATCCTACACGTGCTGGGGTCTGGTATGAAAAAGGCTCGATACTTGATAGGCTAGGCAGAAGTGAGGAAGCCCTGGAATGCTACAGGAAAGCCCTGGATCTTGATCCACATTCAAGTACAGCTCTTTACGGGATCGCTTCTAATGTAGGTGGTCTTGGACAGCTTGAAGAAGCGGTCAGTTACTATGACCAATTGCTTGCTCTAAACTCCAGCGACTCAGATGCCATTCTTGGAAAAGGTTTTGCCCTCTCGAATCTGAGCAGGTATGAGGAGGCAATTTCCTGTTATACTACGCTTCTCAAATCTGAGCCTGAAAATCTTGAAGCTCTCAGAAGTCGGGCTCTTGCTCTATCAAAATCCAATAAATCCAATGACGCACTGGCAGATTACGATCGAATAATTAAGCTTCAACCTGAAAATTCCCAGGTCCTGGCTGAGAAAGCCTCTTTACTTGAGGCACTTGGCAGGTATCAGGAAAGTGCTGCATGTTATGAGAGAATACTTAAAATCTCACCGGGCAACAGGGAAATAATTTTCAAACAGGGAAAAGCCCTGGGGAACAGCGGAGACTTTGAGGGGGCAGTAGGCTGTTACGATAGAATTCTTGCGCTGGACACGGGAAATGTGGATGCCTACAATAACAAAGGCTTTGTGCTCTATAAGCTGAAAAAATATCAGCAAGCTATTGACTGTTACAGTAAAGCTCTGGAATATAGTCCAGATAATGTTACAGCCTGGTATTTCCAGGGATGCACTTATCTCACGTTAAGCAGCAATAAAGCAGCCCTTAATTGTTTCAACAAAACAGTACAGCTTAAACCTGATTGTATCACGGCCTGGTATAACAAAGGATACATTCATAACATGATGGGAGAAGCTGAAGAAGCAGTTTCATGCTATGACTATGTCCTTGCAATTAACCCGAACTCACCTTCGGCCCTTTACAATAAACGGTTTGCACTTTATACTCTAAAGAAATTAGATGAGGCTGCTGCATGCAAGGCAAAATTAGATGAAATCGATCCTGGTTTTGTGGATGCTTTGCAGGAAAGAGGAACTAAGTTCTTCCTTCCTGAGTATTATAATAGCATTCTGAACTACTCCTTGCCTTCAAGATGGTACGGAGGAGAAGAAAATGTCTCAGGAAATGTAAGTACAAACACGACTGCACCTTCTCAATCAGGAAAGATAACTGAACCCTCTGACAGTCTGGAAAATAATAGCAGTAATTATGATACTACGGAGTTTGCTGATGGACAGGAGAGTGAGGATCTTACGGAGCTTGATGATGAACAGGAAAGTGAAGATTCGGAACTTGATAATGGACAGGAAAGTGAAGATTCTGAGCTTGATGATGAACAGGAAAGTGAGGATTCAGATTACTGGTATGTTCCCGAACCTGATGAGTGAAGAAAAAATATCAGTGAAGAATGAGTATCAGTGAAGAATTGAGTATTACGGAGCTCGGCTAAAACTCGAATTCCTGAAAATTGAAAATCAGAAACCTTTTCCGGTATGCAGCTAAATACGTACCGGTACGATTTGCCTATCTCTTACTATGCTACTGCTCTGGTTTTTAACTTTTTCTGGCTTGGTATTTTTTTAGTTTGTTAGCTTTTTATTAACTATTTCTTCCGGTTTATTATTTTTTTAGTTTGTTAGTTTTTTATTAACTTTTTTCTTCTGGTTTATTATTTTTTTAGTTTGTTAGCTTTTTATTAACTATTTCTTCTAGCTTATTAATTCTCCTACTTTTGCAAATAAAATTCTTTATCCTGAAAGTTTTAAACTTCATGCCATCCTAACCGTAAGCATCCATGACAGATAATTTCAATGAGATCGAAGCAAAGCCTAAGGCTGATGCCTATACCTCGAGAGAAAACAAGCATACGCCGGAAGATTACATCGGAAATCCAGATAACCCTGGTTCCGACCCCTCTTCTTTAAAGTCGGAAATTTCATCGAATGTAGTCATAGTTCGGTATGGCGAATTAGCCCTTAAAAGTACAGGAGTTCGAAACTGGTATGAGAAAATTCTTATGAAGAATATTGCGGCAATGCTGGATTCTCGAGATATTCCATATTCCCAGATACGTAGGGAATGGGGCCGAATATTCATCGAGACTAAGGATTTCCGTGCGGCTGAAGCAGCTGCTGACGTTTTTGGAATTGTCTCTACTTCTCCTGCATTGACAACTGAGCCTACTCTTGAGAGTGCAGCCAGTGTATGTGCTACTCTGGCTAAGGACCTGGTTTTAGAAGGCGAATCTTTTGCGGTCAGGGCTAGAAGAAGCGGAAACCATCCTTTTTCTTCGGTTGACATAGGCAGAACCTGTGGAGATGCTGTCTGGAGTGCTCTGGAAAAAAAAGGAAGGCATCCTAAGGTTGACCTGAGTTCTCCTGATAAGGAAGTTTTCGTCGAAATGCGGCAAAATCTCGCTTACGTCTATCTGGAAACATTCAAAGGAGTAGGGGGTCTTCCTCTCGGCACGCAAGGAAGTATGGTTGTTTTAATGTCCGGCGGGCTTGACTCTCCGGTTGCAGCCTGGCTTATGATGAAACGCGGAGTTATGATTATTCCGGTATACTGCAATACTTCACCCTATGCCGAGAATGCCGCAAGAGAACGTGCTTTTGAATGTATTCGCCAGCTCCAGAAATGGGCTCCAGGGTATCAGTTTAAGACATATGAGCTTCCTCACGGTCCCAATCTTCGGACCTTTATCGACATCTGCAACCGAAAAAATACCTGTCTTCTCTGCAAACGCATGATGTACAGGGAAGCCTATGAGGTTATGAAAAAAGAAGGTGCAAACGGAATTATTACCGGTTCTTCCCTGGGTCAGGTAGCTTCCCAGACTGCTGCCAATATGTATGCTGAAATCTATCAGCTTGCTATCCCTATTTACCATCCTTTGATTGCCTTTGATAAGACAGAGATAATAGACATTGCCCGCAAAATCGGAACCTATGATATTTCCAGTCGACCCGCAGGCAGTTGCACTGCTGTGCCTGAGCGGCCTGAAATAGGAGCAAACTACGACCTTGTAGTAACTGAAGAACAAAAAATGGATATCAAGACTATGGTTTTCAATGCTATGAAAGCAGCAAAAGTCCTTAAACTCTGAAAAAAGTGATGATTCTTCCAATTAATTATTATTACTTTCAATTAAGTTATGACTCTTCCAATTAATGTATAATCATTTCAACTAATTTATAGCACTTTCAACTACTTTGTTACAATCTTAACTTGAGCTCTAAAAGCTCTCTTATTTTTTCTTTTTTGACCGGCTTTTCAGAAGAGCAATCTCTATATTTTTGCATAGGTCTTCTTCTTTGAAAGGTTTCAAAATATATCCCTCTGGATCTGTTAGCTTTGCTCGTTCGAAGTTCTCAAAATCTGTACAGGCAGTAAGGTAAATTATGGGTATTCCAAAGCGTGATTTAATAATTCGTGCCGCTTCAATTCCATCCATATCTCCTTTTAGCATAATATCCATCAAAACGAGATCAGCGTTTGTAAGCTCAGCTTCTCGTATCGCTTCTTTCCCTGAAACCACAGTATTCGGAACAGCATACCCTAAATTTTTTAATCGGTTTTTAATGTTCAGAGCCACAATAGTCTGGTCTTCAACAACCAGAATTTTTGTTTTGTCCATTTTTTCATCCATCTTTTATTTTTTTGAGTTATGCTTCGATCTTTTGTTCATTTACTATTTTTTAACATCTCTAAAATCGCGCTTCTCCATATCTATATATTCGAAGTCACGCACCTCTAAAACTGCACCCTATTATCTCGATTTTCCCCTTTAACGAAATAACTGCAGGATATAAGCTAGATAAGTTGCAGAGTAATAAAACTCTCAATCTCCTTACCCTCAGGTTTACGTATGACCATCAAAAATTATACAGTCAGGAATTATACAGTTATTTTAAACGACACCTAATATGCAATGGACAATTAAAAGTCGCCGACGATCAGATTAGTCCAATTCCTGAATTAGTTTTTTCTGAATTTCCATCCTCCATACAGGCAGGTCAAGCTTCCCAAAAGTTCAAAACCTGGTGTAGATCTAATTTCACTCGGTTCACTTGATTTATTTCCATTATCAGATTTGGAATTGCTATTGTTTGAATTACTGAGTTCTTCGTTGTTTTCTTCTTTATATATCCTTACATCTTCAGTCGCGATTTCATCAATAAATATTCCCTCGTCAAAAATAACTGGAACACCAGTCACATTCTGCTTTCTTGCCTCTTTATCAATAATTTGATAAATCTCCTTAACTATGGTATTCTTTTCTTCAGAAGGCAACGTTTCGTTAATTCCTACATCCAGTCTAGTTAGCTCCGCTCCGTATACTATTACCTGACCTTTTTCCATATATGGAGTGATTTTATCCTGGGTGTTACCAGAAATCGCAGAAAGTTTATCTGCCCAGGTCATTATTTCATTTTGATCTTTTAATAACGGAATTTTTCCATAAGCTACAACAGTTTTATCCATTGGTATGGTTGGTTTTTCCTTCATATATTCTTCAAGAGCATGTATGTCTGATTCGGACAGATTCACAGTACTATCCCCAAACCAATGATAGATATCCTGTTCCGAATCCAGTGGAATTTCTTCTCTATATATACCATATCCAAATTCTACCGGAATATCTTGTATACCCATCTGCTTTGCAGAATTATCAATTAGAGAGTAGAGCTCGTTTATAAGCAATTCACTTACATTACCGTACTTGAATAAAATCACAAAGTATCCCTTAGAATTAGTTCCACATGTTACTACTTCTCCATGAGGATACATGTATTTGGAGGTAACTGTGTCTTTTATATTATTGCCAAGCTCTTCAAGAGTAGAGTTCCAGTTTTCTTTTTGTTCATCAGATTTTAGTACAGGAAGTTTTCCATACCTGGCAATTACAGTATTCCCATATGAATTAAGACCAAAAAAGTAGTGATAATAGCCATAGTATACATTGCTGGTTTCATAATTTGAATAATTATCCAGTATAACTGGCACACTGATGCAAATTCCCTTATTAGCCACATCTTTTTCTATAGATTTAGTATATTTCTCGCTTTTCTCCCACTCTATTAAATTTCCGCCTACTCTATTCTTAACTTTGTGTTCGTACATTGACCAGACGCCAAGTTGTGTTTCAGTTACAGGTCTATCAGGTACCACCTCAAGACTGTAGACATCTACAAATATCCGGTGTTCATCTCCTGAAGTCTTGTCTTTTACTACGGTCATTGCCCCAATACGGGGATAGCTATATTCAACCACCTTAGTTGATTTTATTTCCCCATTCGGATATTCACTTCTGGCAACTTCGATTGATTTTTTTAAGGCTTCAGTTGTATTGTACAGGTATGTAGTAGTTTCAATAACCTGGACTGATGGCCCTAGTGTTTTATTTGCACCAACGTAAATTTTACCTACTAATGTATTATTTTTATATGCTGAAAATTCATAAAATAATTTTTGACCGTTTATGTCATAAAGTTCAAGCGGTTCAGGATCAATAGATGCATCTGTCCAGTTTTCAAAGTCTGGAACGTCGGATGACATAAAATCTATTATGTGCGCATTTGCGTGTTCAAAGGCTTTCTCCGCAGTTACAGAATAATTATCTTCTTCCTCTGCGCTAACAGCTGGTAACAACCCCACAACAACCAGCAGTATTGCTAAAATTAGTGTTCCCATTCCAAACTGTTTCTTAGTTAATCGTAGTTTACTGAATAACATTCGTCTAACTCCTGGTTATTTTTCCCTGGGAGGCAGAATCAGGCAGTCTTAAATTATACAAAAAGCTAACATGCACAATGCCGCTTAGATGTATTCTATGAAGTTTGAGCTATCCTGAAAAGTACTTTTGAACTCCATAAATTCCTCTCTATTATCTACTTATAAATTTTCTGTGCAGACTTTCAAAATATGTAATTTTCACACTCACTTTGAATCCTCAATTTTTCCCTGGAGTTTGATAGTTTGATGATCTGGTTAGAAAGTATATATATCAGCGAATTGCCTTAACTCGTATTCAAATATATATCAAAAAGAATGAACACAATTCTACAGTCTTGTAAGCTGATATTTCAATTAATCCATATGAAATTTAGAATTATATATTCTCTAACTGTAGTTTAGTGGCGAATAAACACGTAAGATGATGGATAATTTGGAGCGATTTATATTCATAGTCTTTAAATATGGAGTTGAAATTATGACCACAGACTAGGAAATTCTTGCCAGACTACAGGAGATCGAGAAGAGAATGGAAAAGATGGAAACTTCACTCGAAAATATTAACAATATCCTGAAAAAAGTCGAGCAAAATACCTATTTCGGGTGCTATATGCCAGAGGAAAAGCTGGAGTAAAACGATAAAAAGAGATAAATTTTCAGATTTTCCAGATGATTTTCCGGATGATTTTCCAGATTTTACTTTTTTCGATGCTCCTCTGTTAATCGCTTGATGTTATTCCAAGGCAACAAAAAAGGCGTATCAAGGTCGTTATTGTCCCGCGCTGAGGCGCGGCTGGAACTAATCGGCTTTGATTGAATGAAAGCTGAAATTTTTCCCGCCCTGGGAGACTGATGTTAAGGATAAACTCAGGAGAAAAACTGCTAAAAGCTTATTTATAGATCTCACTTGCCCCAATTGCGAGAAAGAATTCGAATATGAAGTGAAAACATGAGTAGTGAGGATTCCGGAGGAAAAAATGCTGAAGAGGAAGCTCCTGTAAGGGAAGCTGAACCTAACCCTTTCTTTGATCCTCAGCTTTGTGGCACTTACTATTGCTCTTCTGGATTACCTGGGGATTCTTTCGTACAACACATTTTGAGATGTAGCGGAATTCTTCAGTGTAATTGTCCCATAAATAATTATTTCTTCTTTTGGGTGTGCGTCTTTACATTCTTTTTTTCGGAAAAGCCGGTCGCTTGCCCGGTGAGAATCCGGGGTTAAGAAAAGCAATAACCATGCAGTCCCAATAAGTAAATTTCCAGCAGTAATCAATTGCTTTCCCTACTACGAATAATTTCATAGCTTACATTTTCTATGCCTACGTAATCCCTGACAAGCTTTTCTCTTGGGAAAGGATTCCATTTTTCCGGCATCTTGGCGGATCTTTTTCCATTTGTCAAGCTTCCAGGCCCTGAAGAGATCTTCGGTTTTTTCGGAAAATTGGCGGCTCATCTCCTTCACCTGCCAGGTTTAACTTTTCAATATCATTACTGGCATTTTGGATAGGCTCCAAGTCATAATAATTCTGAAAACTGAAAACGATTTTATTCTATAAATTCAGAATACGGAATGAATATTATCTCACGAATATTATAAGATAGGGGGAGTAAAATGAGTAATATGAGTAAATCCATAGAAGTTCCATATATTGCATCAAATCTCGAAAGATGTATGTGTTCTCAGTGCCCTGTACAATCTGAGAGTGCATGTGCACTGGAAAAAATGGGAAACTTCAAAAGTGAAGCGAAAAATTTAGGAGAAGGTAAAGCTCCATCGCCGCAAAGTGTTCCTGGAGTCTATTGTTCGGCAGGTGAAGCTATCTGTAAAGACCTAAATCCTAACAAAGACTGCATTTGTTATACTTGTCCTGTCTGGAAAGAGCACAATCTGGAGAATGCAAACGTAGTTAAGTATTACTGTGGTAACGGTAAGGCTTAATTCCCTTATTTTATCTTTTTAGAATCTGTGTAGTTGAACTTAAAAAACTAAGTATTAAATCTTCAACTGCTCAAAATGTGATTGACTATAACTGATTAGAACTTGCGCGGTTGAGATAAAAATCAACGGCTGTTCAAACCTTTAACTGTTCAAAATACAAATTAAAACCATGGTATTTAGTGTAATTGATTTTAGTGTAATTGATTTTAGTGTAATTGATTTTAGTGTAATTGATTTTAGTGTAATTGATTTTAGTGTAATTGATTTTAGTGTAATTGATTTTAGTAATTGATTTTGAACCTCAAGTGCATAATTCCGAACTACATTAAATTCTTCAACTACTTATCTCACTTACTTTTCCAGCAGGATTTTTTCTACTGCAATCACAAAATTTTCAAAGTTCTTCTGCCATTCAGTGTCGTGTTTAAGCATTTCCTGGACAACTGTGCCCTTATCTTCCATTTCTGCGACTTTTGGCTCTATCGGAAGTCTGGCAAGGATAGGGATATTGAAATCCTTTGAAGCTTTTTCCACTCCTCCATTTTTAAACACTTCTATTGGCTTGCCGCAGTGAGGACAGATCAACCCATGCATATTGTCGACAATACCTATAATAGGAACATTGAGTTCTTTAGAAAATCCGATTGATTTGCGGACGCTGACGAGAGCTACGTCCTGAGGAGTTGTTACAAGTACCGAACCATCAATATCTGGGATCAGCAAAGCCAGGCTCAAAGGTTCGTCTCCTGTACCCGGAGGCAGATCTATAATCAGAAAATCGAGAGCTCCCCATACGACATCTTCCAGTAACTTTTCGATGATCCCCATTTTTAATGGCCCTCTCCAGATGATGGGAGAGTCTTTATCTTCGAGTAGAAAACCTATGGACATCAACAAAAGATTGGGAAGAACCTCAACTGGCATTATGCCTTCTTCGCTAACTTCTGGCTTCATAGATTCCATACCGAAAATTGTGGGAATAGTCGGGCCGTGAATATCACAATCAAGAAGTCCCACTCTATATCCATGCATAACCAGTCCGCTAGCCAGGTTTGCTGCAACTGTGCTTTTCCCAACTCCGCCTTTCCCACTCATTATTAGGATCTTATGCTTGATGCGTCTGAGGTTAATTACCATTTTGGGTTCAGTTGGTTTTTTCGATAAGCTTACAAGTGGTTGAACCTTATCTGTCATTTTGATCGCCTGTTTAAATTTTCCCTTTTTCTCCGTTAGTTAGCTCTTTAATGGAAACATCTTCACTAATAATGTATTATCTTTAGACACGGAACTGATCCCAAAACTCAGAATTACCAGAACTCAGAATTACAACTCAGAATTACCAGAACTCAATATTATTTTTCTGAATCTCAGATTCTGAATAATCAGTCGATATTCTGACCACAAGAATAGTTTGAAACTTTATTAATTTGGAGATAAAATTCATTTTGGTGGGTTTTAAGCTAATTCGTTAAACCTATTTCGGTAGATCTGTAGATTTTCCATATTTTATAAATTTTTCAATACTAATACAATGGTTTTCTTTATACTCAAAATTAAGTAAATAAAGCCATATATGTCCCCAATATGAAATTTACCAGCCATAAAACTAAAAGAATTTGCATGTTAACTTTAGTTTTCCATCTCCTTTTGATTTTCCAGCTTCTTCTGTTAATCACAACAATAAATCCCAGGAGTAAAATTACAATTCCTATTAATGAATGAATTAAAATTACAGGAGTAACTGTTTGCGAGACTATGGTGTCGTATGTAAAATTAATCATATAAGGGACAGATAAGACGACCAGCAAATATCCGAATGCGGATATCATATCGTGTCTGTTTAAATTTCCTTTACTTAATTTCCCTACCCTTACTATGATGAAACCAATAATGATAAGTATCAAGGCTATTTTTTGCAAATCAAAAGAAATCAACATGAAACTATCACTGTCTATACCAGACATTTATTCCCCAGAGATAATAATATTGTATGGAATATAAAAATAATCCTGGTCTAGTTGGTCTAGTTGATCTAGTATATTTATCAACAGCTAATATTTATTTCAGTTAAATCTCTCGTTACTTGCAGTGGGGTGCACCAGTGCAAATTTGATTTTTAACTGTGAGCAGGCTGACGATTCTTCCTCACGATAGTAATTCTATATTGACAAAAGATATATATGATAAATATAATTTCTGTTTCTCATTTTTCAAAAGGAATTACGTTACAGGCAACAGAAGATAGATAGCATGGTCAGAAATGAGGAGTACAAAAAAACAGGCGAAAAAAATAAAGATCTTTTCACCACCGCCTTCAAAACCACAATTCCTGTGCTTCTCGGGTATATTCCTCTCGGAATGGCTTTTGGATTTCTGCTTGACGGTGCAGGATATCACTGGATTTATGCTTTTATTATGAGCCTCTTTGTCTATGCAGGCTCTGGCCAGTTCCTGGCAGTAGCTTTACTTTCTGCCGGCGCAGGACTAACTGAGTTTGCCATAGCCACGTTGCTTCTGAATTTCAGGCATGCTTTTTACGGTTTGTCCCTGCTTGAGAAGTTTTCCGGTATCGGCAAGATTAAACCTTACCTGATCTTTGCACTAACCGATGAGACATACGCTCTCCTGACCACAACAGATGTTCCGCAGGGCAGCTCAAAATCAAAGTTTTACTTCTATATTGCAGCCCTTGACCACTCATACTGGATCGCAGGTTCAGTTCTGGGAGCTGTACTCGGCTCTGTCCTGGATCTTAATATTGAGGGTATGAGTTTCGTGCTGACTGCGCTATTTGTGGTGCTGACCATAGAGCAATATTTCAGTTCAGAGACACGCTTTCCCTTCATAGCCGCAGTTGGTGCAGGAGCCCTTTCTCTTATTCTGTTCAGCTCCGACAATATGTTGCTTGCCTCAATTGTTCTTGGAACCCTGATCTTGATTGGCAGGGAAAAGTCAATGCAGAAAACACAAAGAAAGCAGAATACACAGGAATATAGGAAACACTGAAAACACAGGAAACTCGGAAAACACAGAAAACTTAGAAAACACAGGAAACTCAGAAAACACAGAAAACTTGGAAAACACAGGAAACGGAGAAAACACAGAAAATGCAGGGAAATTCACAAATAAAGAAGGAAATTCAGTTAATTAATACATCCATGCAGTCTGTTGAAGACAAAATAAAGGAGGAAAACTGATGCTGAACGCTCTTCAAATGTTCATTACCATTGCAGTCATAGCGCTTGTAACCTTTACAACCAGAGCTCTTCCGTTTATATTTTTTAGATCAAAGGAACCCCCTGCAATGCTCGCAGTTATTGAAAAAAACCTGCCTCCTATGATTCTCCTGCTGCTTGTCATCTACTGCCTGAAAGATGTTCAATGGCTTACAGCTCCTTACGGGATTCCGGAATTGTTCACCATATGTGTCGTTGCCGGGCTGCATTTCTGGAAAAGAAATGCCATGCTCAGCATCTTTACAGGGACGGCGCTTTATATGGTACTCGTGCAGTTCAACGTTTTTTCGTTTCTCTGACTTTTTCTTCTGTCTTTCATTGATCCAGTTATCTTGTCTTTCATTGATCCAGTTATCTTGTCTTTCATTGATCCAGTTATCTTGCCTTTCATTGATCCAGTTCCTCGCTTTTCTCTGGCAAAAATCTCCTATTTTTCTCTGGTATATGCATGTTTCCAAATTCTTCATATACCGGGACTCGGTTAAATCTGCTATTTGTTAAAAGCCGGAATCTATAAAAAAGCCAACTGAAAATAAACAAAAATATTTATATGCATCCATAATAATGCCTTTGTAATAAGTGACCTTACATGAATGAGAAAAAAATTGATGAGTCTTTACTAAAAAGTAAAGGATTTCTGCCTCAGAGGCAGGAAAACATGTTTTCAATGCGTCTGAAGGTCGTGAGTGGGAATCTGGATATCGAAAAACTGCGAGCAATTGCAGATGCAGCCGAGAAGTATGGCTCTGGCTATGTTCACATAACCTCAAGGCAGCAGATTGAGGTTCCTTTTGTTAAACTTGAAGATGCGGAAGCAGCAAACAACGAACTTGAAAAGCAGGGCATTTCAGGAGGCTCTATCGGAAAAAGAGTAAGAGCAGTAGTCGCCTGCCAGGGAGATAGGGTATGCAAAAACGGGTTGATTAACTGCGAGAGTCTGGCAAGCAGGATCGATGAAAAATACTTCGGGGAAGCTGTCCCTAAAAAGCTCAAGATTGCAGTAACAGGTTGCCCTTCAGCCTGTGTAAGGCCTCAGGAAAATGATTTTGGAATCATGGGAACAGTAAAGCCCAAAACCGTCGAGGAAAATTGTGTCGGTTGCAAGCGTTGTGAAAAGGCTTGTAAGGTGGGAGCAATAAAAGTTCTGGATGATAAAGCCTCTATAGATACTGAAAAATGCATTCTCTGCGGAGCATGTATTGCAGCCTGCCGTAAAGATGCCCTCAGGGCAGAAAAAACCGGATGCACGATCTTTGTTGGAGGCAAAGCCGGGCGCCAGCCCATGCAGGGAATAAAGCTTCTTGAGCTTGCAGACGAAGAGCAGCTTTTCTCAGTCCTTGAAAAAACCTTTGAGTATTACAGAAGAGAAGGCCTTGATGGGGAAAGGTTAGGAGAACTCATTGATAGGCTCGGTATTGATAAGTATAAGGAAGAAGTCCTTTCCTGAGCTTTGTAGAGATCCTTCGTTTCAGCCTAAACGGATATGATATTTTATGAATAACAGACACAAGCAAATGAAAGTACTTTTCATCTTACCTTTTTTTGACTATTGATCTCGTCATTTACTTTTACCCATAAAATTTGAAGAGGATACATAAAATTGACAAATATGAGATCAACGTACGCATCCAACAGAAGACAAAAGAATAAAGACAAAAGAATAGATTGTATCAGAAGAATTCATTGAGAAAGTAAAAAAAATCTGTAAATGCGGCGATAAAAAATGGATGACTTCGAAATTTATATGAAGACAGGAGACTATGTTGTCTTTTCTCAAATTTACCTATAGTCAGGTTTTAGCATAATTTTCAGGACAACTTTTTTTAGGATAACCTTTTAATTCCAATACCTTTTAATTCCAGTTACCTGTTAAGTCCAGTATTTCTTTAATTTGGATAGAATTCTTAAATTCAGAATAATCTAGCAGCTTCAGTTCATTACCTGACGGATCTGATTATATGGCTGACATAATTGTAAAAAATGCTTACGTTCTGACGATGGACCCTGATGCGGGAGACCTCAAAAACGGGACTGTTGTCATCGAAGACGGAAAGATTACGGAGATAGGGGAAAAGACCAGCGAAAGTGCCGATACTGTAATTGATGCAAAACACTCGGTAGTAATGCCAGGGCTTGTAAATACACATACTCATGCCGCAATGACTCTTTTTCGAGGTTATGCCGACGATTTGCAGCTTGCAGACTGGCTTGAAGGGCATATCTGGCCTGCCGAGGCAAAGCTGACTGCAGATGATGTCTATAAAGGCAGTCTGCTTGCCTGCCTGGAAATGATCAGGTCAGGCACTACTTCTTTTGCGGACATGTACTTTTATATGGACGAGACTGCAAAAGCTGTTGAGGCATCAGGGCTTCGGGCCTCGCTTTGTCATGGGCTTATAGAACTCTGGAACGAAGAAAAAGGAGCAACAGACCTCAAAGAAGGGAAGCGCTTTGTCCGGGCCTGGCAGGGAGCGGCTGACGGCAGAATAAAAACAATGTATGGGCCTCATGCCCCGAATACCTGCTCTGAGGAATATCTTGCAAAGGTAAGGGAAGAAGCCAACAGGGACGGTGCAGGAATCCATATCCATCTCCTTGAAACGGAAGCCGAACTTCTGGCTATGAAAGAAAGGTACGGGAAATGTTCTGTGCACCTTCTGGAAGACATAGGGTTTTTAGGGCCTGATGTGCTTGCTGCTCACTGTGTCTGGCTTTCCGACGGCGACATCGAAATTTTGGGAAAGAGAGGAGTGAATGTTTCTCATAATGTCATAAGTAATATGAAACTAGCTTCAGGGATTGCACCTGTACACAAGATGCTAGAAAAAGGAGTCAATGTGAGCCTTGGCACTGACGGATGTGCCTCAAACAATAACCTTGACCTTTTTGAGGAGATGAAAACGGCTGCTCTTCTTCATAAAGTCAATACCTTCAGCCCTACTGCCCTTCCTGCGCGACAGGTGCTTCAAATGGGTACGGTAAACGGTGCAAAAGCCCTTGGCACAGAAACCGGTATGTTGAAAGTCGGAATGAAAGCGGACCTTATCGTGGTAGATATGAAAAAACCGCATCTTACTCCCTGTTTTAATGTTCCCTCTCACCTGGTGTACTCTGCAAAAGGAAGCGATGTCAGGACAACAATTGTAAATGGAAAGGTCCTTATGGATGATTACAAAGTGCTGGTCCTGGATGAGCAGAAAGTTATGGAAGAGACTCAAAAAGCCGCAGAAGAGCTTGTTGCAAGGGTAAACGCTTGAAAACATTACTCATTGCAAATAGTTTATGTCAACAATGTCTCACTGTGGAACCTAAATTAGTAACCTGAATTAGTAATCTGAGTGAGTAAAGGATAAACACTTATGTTTAAAGCTAGAATAAAGATCGAACTCAACCGCATATTTGATATTACGGGATGAACATGACCGAAAAAGAACTCATAGAATCCGGAAATATGAAGATGGACTGGGCAAGAAACCATATGCCCGTACTTTCCATCGTCAGAAAAAAATTTGAGGAGGAAAAACCCCTTAAAGGGATGAAGGTAGGAATGGCTCTACATGTGGAAGCAAAAACTGCAGTCCTTGTAGAGACTCTTGCTGCAGGCGGTGCAGAGGTAGCAATTACCGGCTGCAATCCTCTCAGTACGCAGGACGACGTGTCCCTTGCTCTTGGCACCCGCAAGAACATAAGCTGTTTTGCAAGATATGGAGTCGAGAGCCAGGAATATTACGAAGCAATCGACCGGGTCCTGGACATCAAACCCGATATCACAATCGATGACGGGGCAGACCTTATATTTAAATTACATAAAGAAAGGACCGACCTGCTTCCGAATATCCTTGGCGGCTGCGAAGAAACAACAACCGGTGTTCACAGGCTTCATGCGATGGAAAAGGAAGGAGCCCTGAAAATGGCGGTAATCGCAGTGAACGATGCAATGACTAAATACCTCTTTGACAACCGCTATGGGACAGGACAGTCAGCCTGGGACGGGATTAACAGGACCACAAACCTCTTGGTAGCAGGCAAAAACGTTGTTGTTGCAGGCTACGGCTGGTGTGGGCGTGGAGTTGCAATGCGTGCTTCAGGCCTTGGAGCAAATGTAATCGTTACCGAAGTCGATCCTGTAAGAGCTCTTGAAGCCAGGATGGACGGGTACAGAGTCATGAAGATGGCAGATGCTGCAAAATTAGGTGAAATCTTCGTGACCACCACAGGAAACCGTGATATCCTCACAGCCAAAAATTTCAAGTCCATGCCTGACGGAGCAATCCTTGCAAATTCCGGCCACTTCAATGTGGAAATCGATATGGAAGCCCTTGAATCTCTTGCAAAATCCGTCCGGACCGTAAGACACAACATAAAAGAATACGACCTCGGCGACAGGCGCATCAATGTCATAGCAGAAGGCAGGCTGGTCAACCTTGCCGCCGGTGACGGCCACCCGGCTGAAGTCATGGATATGAGTTTTGCAAACCAGGCACTCTGTGTGCGTTATATTGCCGAAAACAAGCTTCCTAATGGAGTCCATAAGGTACCTCTGGAACTTGATACTTTTGTGGCAAGAATGAAACTTCAGTCAATGGGCATAACCATCGACGAACTCACGCCGACGCAGAAATGCTACATGAGCGGCTGGGAGTGCGGGACATAATTTAGAAAAGCAATAGAGAATAATTTCCACAATCAAAAAACTATGATATTTTAGAAATGCAGCGAATATTATAGATTTTAATTTTTGATTGTGTTTCATTTTCATAAGGTGATAACATTTGCTGTATTTCAGAATCTTTACGACACTTATATAAGCTAATATACTCTGTAATGAATTAATGTGTACTGTAAAAATTTAACCCAACCGTATAATTAATTTTACTTTTTAAAAATTACTTTACTTCATAAGTATTATCCTACATTATATATATTTTCATACTTTGTAATCGTGACTGCACTTATTTTTTAATAATTTTTGACAAAAGATGCATATTTTGATATTTATCATAGACAGTTTTATAACTAATAACTCGTAAAGGACATAACGAATGTATAATTTATTTACAACTGCCTTTAGTAAAACTAAAATATTTATTACTTTTTATAAAAACATTTAAACTCACTTTTAATAAGGAATGTTTACGTGAAATCGATAACAATAATAACTGTAAAGCACTCTTGAAATCCTGGTTATAAACTATTGATCAACATATGTTGGGAAATAATGAATACCTGGCGTATGAGAAAACATCGAGAGTCTAAAAACTTTACAGAAAGTGGGTTAAAAATTGAGCGTTAAACATCAAACGATTAAATTGAACAATTGCATCAAACGTTTTACTGTCAGGTTCTGGGTTTTGAAAGTCCTGGCAAATGGATAATGAATAAACTGATTGATATGGCAGAATTTTAGAAAAATTGCCTGATCTTACGGGTGACAAATTACACACATGTGACGAATTCCTTGCACCTGATTAAACACTAGCTTTAAATCACCTTTGAATTCGGAAAGGGTTGAAATGGAAAAAAGTTTGAGAAAATCTGGGATTGACATTATTGGAGAGGTGCCCTGGGGAACACATTTCTGTCAATTTTACCAGACAAAACAGGATTTAATTGACATACTTGTTCCTTATTTTAAAGCCGGCCTGGAAAATAACGAATTCTGTATGTGGGTTACATCAAAGCCCTTTGGTGTGGAAGAAGCAAAAAGAGCTCTTAGAAAAGCTATTCCTGAGATTGATGTTTATCTGGAAAAAGAACAAATTGAGATTATTCCTTACACTTACTTGTATGTCAAAGAGGGAATTTTCGATTCGCAAAAAGTGCTTAACGGCTGGATAGAAAAACTCAATCAAGCTCTTGATAATGGCTACGACGGTTTAAGGTTGAGCGGAAACACTTTCTGGCTGGAAAAAAAAGACTGGAACAATTTTGTTGATTATGAAAAAGAAATCGACAGCATCATTGGCAACTATTCCATGATAGCCCTGTGCACATATTGCCTTGATAGGTGCAGTGCAACCGAAATTATTGATGTAGTTATCAACCATCAATTTGCCCTGGTTAAAAAAGAAGATAAATGGACACAATTCGAGAGTTCCAGACGCAAAAAGGAAGAAGAGAAAGCTTTTCAAGTCACACAGTACTGGGGGTCTACCTTTGATTCCATGCCAGACCTGATAGCCATACTCGACGATAAATACAAGATTGTTCGTGCAAACAAGGCAATGGCGGCAAGATTAGGGTTGAAACCAGAAGAGTGTATAGGGTTAATCTGCTATCGGGCTTTGCACGGGACAGATAGTCCCCCATCTTTTTGTCCGCACAGACTCTTGATTGAGGACGGACTTGAACATACTGCAGAGATTTTTGAAGAATGCCTGGGTGGTTATTTTATATTAAGCGTCTCGCCACTCTATAATTCTAAAGGCAAAATTATTGGGAGTGTGCACGTTGCCCGTGATATTAACGAACGCAAAAAGGCTGAAAAAGCCCTGAAAAGGAGTGAAAACGAATTCCGCACACTGGCAGAAAATTCTCCTGACATAATTGCCCGATTTGATAGAAAAAATCGCCATATGTATGTAAATCCTGCCGCTACCGAAGTTTATGGTTGTTCTCAGGACGAAATCATCGGGAAAACCCATTGTGAACTGGGAAGAGACCCTGAACAGATAGAGCTCTGGGAAAAACATCATCAGAATGTTTTTGCTACAGGAAAATCGGGGACAATGGAATTCCAGTATAAATCGCCTCAAGAAAAAGAATACTATTTTAACACAAGAATAGTACCTGAGTTTGTTAACGGCAAAGTGGCTTCCGTCCTTGCTATTTCCCGTGATATTACAGAAATAAAAAAAGCTGAAGCCAGGTTAAAAGAAACCCTTGATAATTTAGAAGAGTTAGTTAAAGAAAGGACATCAGAAGTTGAAAATGCTTGTAATTCTTTGAAAGAAAGCAAAAGGAGTCTTTCTGAAGCTCAGAGGATGGCACACCTTGGAAACTGGGACTGGAACATTATAACTAATGAATTGTACTGGTCTGATGAAATTTATTGCATCTTTGAACGCAGCCCTCAAGAGTTCGGGACAACTTTCGATGCATTTCTGAATTATGTACATCCGGATGATCGAGATTATGTAAATAAGGCTGTTAAAGAAGCTTTAAACGGAAAAAAATACAGTATTAATCACCGTATTATCTTAGCCAGTGGAGAAGAACGTATAGTACATGAACAGGCCGAGGTTATTTTTAATGAGGAATATATTCCTGTCCATATGAGAGGAACAGTCCAGGACATTACTGAGCAAAAAAAAGCTGAAGAAGCTCTGAGAGTATTAAACATTTATAACCGTAGCCTTATTGAAGCCAGTATGGATCCCCTGGTTACCATCGGGCCTGACGGAAAGATAACTGATGTAAATAAGGCTACAGAACTGATTACCGGGTATTCCAGAAGCGAGTTGATCGGAACTGATTTTTCGGATTACTTTACTGAGTCTGAAAAGGCGAGTACCGGATATCAGCAGGCATTTGTAAAAGGTGAAGTCCGGGATTATCCTCTTGAAATTCAGCACAGGGATGGTCATTTAACTCCGGTTTTGTACAATGCTTCGATTTATAAAGACGAAGCTGGAAAAGTTATTGGGGTTTTTGCTGCAGCACGTGATATTACTGAGCGGAAAAAAGCAGAAGAGCTGTTAAACCTAAAATTAGAGGAGCTCGCTCGCTCAAACGCGGAACTGGAACAATTTGCCTACGTATCATCCCATGACTTGCAGGAACCCCTGAGAATGATAGCGAGTTATTTACAGCTTTTACAAAGAAAATATCAGGGAAAGCTTGACGATAAGGCTGATAAGTACATCTATTTTGCTGTGGACGGGGCTTCTCGTATGCAGAACCTGATAAATGATCTTCTGGAATTTTCGCGAGTAACTACAAAAGCCAGAGAATTCGAGCCTACTGATTGCAAATCTGTTCTGGAGCAGGTGTTACTTGATTTAGAAGTATCCATAAAAGAAAATGAAACCAGTATCTCTTATGGTTCTTTACCTGTAGTAATGGCAGATTCGGTCCAGTTTACTCAGCTGTTCCAGAATCTTATAAGCAACGCTATAAAATTCCGCAGTGAAAAAGCTCCGGAAATTGAGATTTCTGCCAAAAAAGAGACTGATCAATGGTTATTTTCAATAAAGGATAATGGAATTGGAATTGACCCTAAATATTCTGAGAGAATTTTTGAGGTTTTTAAAAGACTTAATAAAAGAGAAGAGTACCCGGGTACAGGCATAGGGCTTTCAATCTGTAAAAAAATTGTAGAACGGCATGGAGGACAGATTTGGGTAGAATCTGAATCCGGTAAGGGTTCGACTTTCTACTTCACTTTGCCAGCAATTCCCATAAAAGTCTCATTATAATGACTCTACCATACATTTCATGAGACTGACACGTTATCATAAATTTCATGAGACTGACACGTTATCATAAATTTTATGAGACTGACACTTTACAATGGCTTAATAGTACTGACTTTACCGTGAATTTCTGATAAGACTATACAGTAAAAATTTAATCATTATAAATTTGGTTCAAATTAGATAATCAGTTTCGGGAAAGCTCAAAGTTTTTGACATATAACCAGGATGGTCATATAAATGAGAACTCGAATAGCATTTAAACCGGTAGAGATTCTTGTAGTAGAAGACAGTAAAGGCGATATTGGACTAATAGAGGAAGGTTTCGAAGATGCAAAAATCGGGAACATTCTTCATATTGTAGAGGATGGAGAAGAAGCAATCGCTTTTTTACGTGGTGAAGGACAGTTTTCAGGTTCCCCGCGCCCGGATATAATGCTTCTGGACTTAAATTTACCAAAAAAAGACGGGCGTGAAGTTCTTGAAGAAGTGAAAAGCGACGATAAACTTAAAAACATACCTATTGTGGTATTAACCACTTCGAAAGCTGATGAGGACATCCTGAAATCTTACAATCTTCATGCCAATGCATATATTACTAAACCTGTTGATTTTGATCAGTTTCTAGATGTAGTTAGATCCATAGAAAATTTCTGGCTTGAGATTGTAAAGTTGCCATCGAAATAAGGCCAGAATAACCCGGATAGGACGGTTGACTATGGATGAAAAGGTAGAAATCTTGCTTTTTGAAGACAATCCCGGGGATGCAGGTTTAATTGAAGAGATGCTCGAAGAATTCGCCGACTTTCAATACGAATTTAAAACCGTTCAGACCCTTAATGAAGGTCTAAGCTTTCTTAAAGATAATCGGTTTGATATAATATTATCTGACCTGGGATTGCCAGATAGCGATGGCATTGATACTTTTCTTGAAATCCATGCAAGGAATTCACGAATTCCCATTATAATTCTGACGGGAATGAATGATGAAAAAATCGGAGTTGAGGCTGTAAAGAAAGGTGCTCAGGACTATCTGGTCAAAGGGCAGGTAGATGGCAGATTATTGAAACGTTCTATCCAGTATTCCATTGAGCGTAAAAAAGCAGAGGAAAGAGTTCAGAACTTAGCGAATATAGTGGAATCGTCAAATGATGCTATTGTAACCCGGTCTCTTGATGGTTTCATTACCAGCTGGAACCTGGGGGCAGAGCAAATCTATGGGTATCTGGCTGAAGAAATTTTGGGGAAACCTGCATCAGTCTTAATGCCTTCCGTCCTGGAAAATGAATCACAAAAACTGACTGAAATGATAAAACAGGGAGAAAAGATTCATCAGTATGAGACTTCACGGTTAAGAAAAGACGGTACGATTATAGATGTCTCAATGACTCTTTCTCCGGTTTTTGATATCTCTGGAGAGCTTATGGCTATCTCAGTTATCGCCAGAGACATAACCGAGAGTAAAAAAGCCGAAGAAATGCTTCACGATAGTGAGGAAAGATACCGGATTGTTACGGAACAGACAGGTCAGCTAATATATGAGCACGATATCGAGGAAAATAAAATCTATTGGGCAGGCACCATAGAAGAGATTACAGGATATACTCAGGAAGAACTGCTGAACACTGGTATTGAACTATGGATAAACAATGTCCACCCTGAAGACCAGAAGAAAGTCTGGAATCAAAAGATAACCGGCTGCGGACATGACGTGAAGAACACTGAAAATAAGAGGAATTTCCACCTGGAGTATCGTTTTAGAAGGAAGGATGGAGAATATATCCATGTTGAAGATCATGGGATCTGTCTTCAAAAGGGAAATTATCGTACAAACAAAGTCCTCGGAATAATGAAGGATATCACAGAGCGTAAGCGGATAGAAGAAGAACTACGAAAGTCCGAGGAACGCTTTCGCCTCGCTCTGAGAGGTTCAAGCATTGTTATGTTCAGTCAGGATCTCGAGCTGAGGTACACGTGGGTATACAACCCTGCACCTGGCTTCAAAATAGAGGATGTCCTGGGTAAGCGTGACTACGAGATATATCAGCCAGAGGATGCTGAGTTATTTACCTCTATCAAGCGTCAGGTCTTAACCAGTGACACAGGTAGACGTGACGAGGTAGTTACCCATAGGCCAGCTTCCGCTGGTGGTAATATGGTCCATGATATGACCACAGAGCCACTGCACGACTCCATAGGAAACATTATCGGAGTCATCTGCGTCGCAATGGATATTACTGAAAAAAAGGAAGCTGAAAATTTCCTGAAAAAAATTGAAGAAGCCCGTAAAAAGGAAATTCATCACAGAATCAAAAATAATCTGCAGGTAATCTCGTCTCTGCTCGACCTACAGGCTGAAAAATTCGCTGTCAATGAGGTTTATGATACTTCAAAGGTGCTTGCAGCTTTCAGGGACAGCCAGAACAGGGTTATTTCTATGGCTCTGATCCATGAAGAACTGTATGGATCAAAAGAAATCAGTACTCTTAACTTTGCAACTTATCTTCAAAAACTGACTGAGGAGCTCTTCAGATGTTACAATGTTGGAGCTTCAGAAGTCAAAATGGTTCTGGAAATAGAGGAAAATATTTTCTTTGATATGGACACTGCAGTTCCCTTAGGAATGATTGTTAATGAATTGGTCTCAAATTCCCTCAAACATGCATTTCCAGATGGGAGAACAGGAGAAATTAAGATAAAACTCTCCAGGGAAATAAATGAAAAATCTGAAGATGGCGGGATTGAAGACAGTAACGAAGCATGTAAAAGTACCAGTTATATCCTGGTCGTTTCAGATAACGGAGTAGGTATACCTGAGAGTATCAATCTGGAAGACTCCGATACCCTTGGATTACAACTGGTAACCATCCTGGTAGACCAGTTAGATGGAGAACTTGAATTGAACAGGAACTCTAGTACTAAATTTACAATAAAAATCACAGTAGCGGACAATAAGTAAAAACGTGCCAGTGAACTCAAATCAATATAGACGCTTATTTTGCAAGTTAATATTTCTGTAATATTTTACCTTGACATTGTCAAATTACCTATTATTTAAAGCTGCTACTACATATTTTTCCAATTGAGCCTTTGCTAATTTTTCAATTAATGTTTTAATTTTAAATTAAAAGCATTAAATTCCCTTTTTTAACTTGACTTGTCATATTTTCTTTTCACGTCAACCGTGAAGTATAATTTTTCGTATCCTCTTCAAATTCAATGGAGAATTTTCCAACTCGAAAAATGCACAACAATTTGATCAGACAGTTATAAAGTTGAATACATCGCTTTTTATGTTATATTTCAAGCTTGATGGAAGTTTTTTATACGGACAGTTCCATACCTGATTATAATAGGGGAAAATTGCTTTACGGGAAGAATGGTTTAAGTGGGGGAATTGCTTGAAAAAATCATCTCTGCCGCAGATATAAGATTGACTTTTCAGTACAAAATAAGCATAAAAGACAATTTATAAGCCACTTAATGTTTTTGTTTGAGAGTTTAGGTTTAAAGAGGGGACTCTTAACAGGTTTTGTTTTAATTTTTTTTCGTAATTTTCAGGGATTTCAATTTTTCAAAATTGTAAACGTTTAAACTGGAAATCTCAAGGTTGAAATTTTGAGGTTGGAAATTTCTGAAACTGGAAATTTCTGATTATTCCAGTGCTTACAGAAATAATAAAGGGTGCTAAACATGGAGAATGAAAATAAGCTGTCTGAGAGAGAGGAGAAAAATTCAGACTACGATGTAATAATCGTAGGGGCAGGGCCTGCCGGAATGTTCGCGGCTTACGAGCTTGCGGAGGTAAAGCCGTTGAAAATTCTTATTGTGGATATGGGCAGGGACATAGATGAACGCTTCTGTCCCATGAACGCCCAGACGTACTGTATGCACTGCATACCCTGCGATATTATGTGCGGGGTTGGGGGCTGCGGAACTTTTTCGGATGGAACCTTAAACCTGCGGCCTGATGTTGGAGGAGACCTGGCAGACCTGACAGGTGACCAGACCAAAGCCTGGCAGCTCGTAGAAAGCGTGGATAAGGTTTTTTTGAAATTTGGGGCTCCACAGGGAGCTTTGCTGACCGAAAGCCCTGAAATAGAAGAGCTTAAACGCAGAGCGGCTTCAGTAGGAGCTCGTTTTATTGAGATAAAGCAGCGGCATATAGGCTCAGATAATGCTCCTGCAGTAATAGGACGATTTAAAGGAAACCTTGTTGACAAAGATGTGGATTTCCTGCTTGAAACCGAGGTAAAAGATTTGCTGATTGAGGAAGAGACCTGCAGGGGCATTATACTTTCTGACGGACGAAAACTCCGGGCCAGTTATGTGCTTTTATCACCTGGAAGGCGGGGCTGCAGCTGGGTCTCAGATATGATTGAGAGGCACGGAATCGAAGCCAGATACGGCGGGATTGACATAGGAGTAAGGGTTGAAGTTCCTGCAATCGTTATGGATCCTGTGACGAAAATCAACCGCGACCCAAAGTTCCATATCCAGAGCCGCCGTTATGACGATTTTGTTAGGACTTTCTGTACGAATATGCGTGGATATGTCGTAAAAGAAGAGTATGAGGGCTTTATTGCAACTAACGGCCACTCTCTGGCAAACCAGGAGTCCGAAAACACTAATTTTGCTTTTCTTGTCCGAGTCGAGCTTACCGAACCAATTGAAAACACCACAAAATACGCCCGTTCGATCGCGAAACTTGCAACCACGATAGGTGGAGGAAAGCCAGTTCTGCAGCGCATGGGCGACCTGAGAAGGGGCCGACGCTCCACAAAAGAACGCCTTGCAAAAAACCTTGTTGTAAATACACTCAAAGACGTAACTCCAGGCGATATTTCAATGGCTCTCCCCCACAGGATAGTTATGGATATAATCGAAGGCCTTGAGACCTTAAATGAGATTATTCCAGGCGTTACCTCAGATTCGACCCTGCTGTACGCCCCTGAAGTCAAGTTCTACGCAATGCACCTTGAAGTTGACAGGCAAATGGAAACCAGCATCAAAAACCTCTTTGCAGCCGGAGACGGAGCAGGGCTCTCAAGGGACATAGTCAACGCCGCAGCTACCGGTATTTTGGCGGCTGAAGGAATAATGAAAATGATCAAAGAAGAGGAAGGTGCAAAGGCAGAAACATAATTCATTTTATAACTTTGAGACTAACTTTGAGACTCTAACTTTGAGACTCTAACTTTGAGACTCTAACTTTGAGACTCTAACTTTAAGACTCTAACTTAGGACTCTAACTTTAAGACTCTAACTTTAAGACTCTAACTTTAACTATGCCATTTACTCCAAGACAAATTCATTGGAGTAAACTACCTTTGTTTCGCCCAGGTCAATTGGTCTTTTCCAAGGTTCAGCCTCGACGTCTTCTGATTTCACTGTGACCAAACTGTAGCGGAATGCAAACCTGTATTTGCCCCTCTCAATCGTCTCAGGTCCAAATGGCTCGGTAACTGTTTTGAATGGACATATCTTCTGGTTCCACTCATAAAGAAGATCAGAGTGTGGTTTCAGCTCCGTTACAACACCAACAGGTTGCTCATAGAGTATTATTCGGCAAGCTTCTCTATCCCCCTCAATAGCTGGCAGACGGAAATCCATGCTCTGCCAACCCTCGCTTTGAGCCCTTTCAAGCTCCCAGAAGACCAGGTCGCGCTGAGAGTAGCCTATGTACCAGATAGGAGTATCTAGGTTATTTGTTACTTTTAGCTTGACTATTTCGCCGCGAACATACTGCGTCTTGTCTGTAGCCATTGCAACAGACAGAGGTATTGCAGAAGAGAGAGGTGTAGTTGAAGAGAAATTCGATGTAGTTGAAGAGGAATTTGATGTAGTTGAAGAGGAATTCGATGTAGTTGAAGAGGAATTTGATGTAGTTGAAGAGGAATTTGATGTAGTTGAAGAGAAATTCGATGTAGTTGAAGAGGAGTTAGATGTAGCTGGAGAGGAATTGGATGTAGTTGGAGGGGAGTTAGATGTAGTTGGAGGGGAGTTAGATGTAGTTGGAGAAGAGTTGGGTGTAGTTTCTGTCGATGAGTCTGAACATCCGGTCGAGAATAGGGACGCACTGAGCAGGATAATAAGTAGGATTCCCACAACTGCTGATTTTCTCATAAAACTCTTATAGTTTTTTTATAACTTTAAAATATCTGATGGTCAACTTGCTTTTTATTGGTGTTGAGCCAGTCTCAAAACTCAAAATTTCTTCTTTGAATCCCATAGTCTCAATAGTCAATAGAGCTTTCTTAATTTTTCACTCGCAGAAGCATCAATCTCAAAGTAAAAAAGGCTTTTATACTTTTCATGTACACTGAAACTCCATGAGAATCTGGCCTCTAAACATAAAGGCTCAAGAAAACGCAGCGACGGAAAAAGTAGACATTGAGAACACAAACCTCAAAAAGGTACATGTTCCACAAAAAGGAGAAGCCGGCTCTTTCTGGGAAAACAGGGGTGACCGATATCACTGTGGGGTTGATCTGTATGCTCCTGAAAATACAGAGGTAGTTTCGATTGAAGGAGGAATTGTCACAGAAACCGGTCTGATGACTTCGCCTGAAATATTGCCTTACTGGAATCCGACTTATTACGTGATTATCGAACAGAGCAGTGGGCTGTTCTGCAAATACGGGGAACTTGCAGACTTTACCGTAAGAAAAGGAGACAAAATAGAAGCAGGAAACTTGATAGGACACGTTGGAATGGTTCTTAACTCCAAAAAAATCGATGGTTCCTGCCCGCTTTACATCCAGAATCTGAAACACAAAAATCCAAGTATGCTCCATTTTGAAGTCTGGAGGAGTAAACCAATTACCGTTCACAAAAATTATCTTGGAGGTAACTGGTTTGCCGAAGAAATGCCTGAAAACCTGATTGATCCTACCGGATACCTTGAACAATTAGATCTGTGATATCTGTAATATTTATAATATCTGTAATTATACCAATTATACTGTAATTGTACTGTAACTTTACTTGTGTATCTGTAACCAAGATTAAAGCTGTAATTATACCAATTATACTGTAATTGTACTGTAACTTTACTTGTGTATCTGTAACCAAGATTAAAGCTGTAATTATACCAATTATACTGTAATTGTACTGTAACTTTACTTGTGTATCTGTAACCAAGATTAAAGCTGTAATTATACCAATTATACTGTAATTGTACTGGAATTTTACTTGTGTATCTGTAGCCAAGATTAATCTTCACGCAAGAAAATAAGAAAAACTCACAGCTTACTGCCGTCTTAACTTCTCTGGTTGGTGCCTTATGGAAAGTATGGAATATAAACAGAAGTGAAAAAAGATTTGAAAACCTTGAGGACAGGGATTTTTTCGTTGCTACTACCTGCACATGCCATGGTGTATTGAACATGTTTTATGTTATATGATAAAAACTTGCTTTAATTACCTGATGACTCAGTAAAAATAGTATTATAGGCAAATTCGTGCTCAAGTGCCTGCAATCTTGCACCAATTTTTTTCTCTTAAGTTTCTGCAATCCGGCAGCAGTTTTTCGCTCACCAGCTTTTTCGCTTATAAGCAGGAATAAGCTAAAAATAGATCTGCTATCAGACCGATCTATAAAAGGGAATTTTATGGAGGCATTTGTGGGTACAAGCGGCTGGTATTATGATTGGAACAAAAAGAAGAACCTTGATTGGTTTGTCCAGAATTCCGGGCTGAACAGTGTTGAACTTAATGCCAGTTATTACAGGTTTCCCTCGCCTGAGCAGATTGAAGGCTGGAACAGGAAGGGGACTGAACTCCGATGGAGCATAAAGGTGCACAGGTCTATAACCCACTGGCGACAACTCAGTGAAAGTTCCCTGGAAACTCTGAAAAATTTCCTTGAGCTTTTCCGACCCATGGACCATCTCATTGATTTTTACTTATTTCAGGTGCCTCCAAAGTTTGATGATCTCGAAAGGACACTCAGGTTTGCAGAAGCCGCAAAACTTGGGAAACGGTTTGCCCTGGAGATAAGGAATAAAGCCCTGCTGGGAAATGATGAGGCGTGTGAAGAGCTAATGAGGAAAGTGACCCTTGTGTCCGTTGACTCACCTGACTACAAAAATCGCATCTTCCCCGGAAAAAACGTGTATATGAGAATGCACGGAAGAGAAGGCTGGTACAGTTACGATTATTCTCAGGCGGAAATTAGCGAAACTATCAGGGAAATTTATGAATTCGAGCCTGAGAAGACCTACATTTATTTCAACAACGACCATAATATGCTGGATAATGCAAGAAAGGCATTGAGAGTTTTTTCAGGTTTGTAAACCTGGAATAATCACCTTTATATTGAAAAAACTGCCTTTTCCTGAAAGAACGGATATCAATCAATGGCGTTAGTTCTCACTTTTTCATGTTAACTTAAAAAGTT